>JBOFLH010000537.1:0-11896 GCA_051657765.1 Nocardioides sp.
GCTGTAGCCCGGGTGCTTGTCGAACGCCTTGGCCAGCAAGGTGTGGATGTTACGGACCGCGGCCGCTTCGTTACGCAATTGGAGGGCTCGCTCGGCGTCGCCGCGGTCGGCGGCTTCACGAGCCTGCATATCAGCGGACGTCGACGCGACAAGGACATTACGAAGCGCTCGGCACATCCGCCGGACCTGCGAGGGATCCCAGCCAGCGGGATCGGTCTCAGCGTGCTCAATGCAATCAAGCAGGAACGCTCCCGTCGGACTAACCAGGGTCCAGCGATCAGAGTCGACATGTGTGCTGAGCCAGATCGTCGCGCCCGCCGGGACCGTGTGAGTGGCACCGGCATGACTGACCCTCACAGAACCGCCGCTGTCGTTACGCCAAAGCCGATCACTACGACGAGCGCGGCGGTTGCATGGCGAGCCCATAGCGCTATTCGAACATACGTTCGGCACCGGCGCTAGGTGCTCGCCGGACGGTCTCAAACAACCCATCACAGGACCTAGCGTTCCCCGCAGCTCTCTCGCTGACGCATCACCACCGGGCGACAAGAAGCCAACTGGACAACCTCCGGACCATTGATGAGCATGGACAACATGAGAAGTGGACCCGGCGACGAGCCCGATACCGACGGCACATCACGGGTGCGTGGGGTTGTCTTTGATGTCGGCGAGTGTCTGGTCGACGAGACTCGCGAGTACGGCACGTGGGCTGATTGGCTCGGAGTCCCTCGACATACTTTCTCGGCTGCCTTCGGGGCAGTCATCGCACGGGGCATGGACTACCGCGAGACGTTCCAGATGTTCCGGCCGGGTTTCGACCTCGACGAAGAACGACGACGACGAGATGAGGCTGGTCAGCCGGAGTGGATCGGGGAAGACGATCTCTATCCGGATGTGCGGCCGACTCTGAAGGAGTTAAGCGGGGCTGGTTTGTGGCTTGGCCTCGCTGGGAACCAAACGGTAAATGTGGGTCGGATCCTGCGTGAGTTCGCCTTCCCGGTGGACCTGGTCGCGACCTCCGATGACTGGGGGGTGAGTAAGCCCCATCCGGGATTCTTCGAGCACCTCATCGCGGCCGCGCCGTACCCGGCGTCTGAGATTCTCTACGTCGGCGACCGACTGGAGAACGACATCATCCCGGCGGCTGAGACCGGCATGATGACGGCGTTGATCCGTCGTGGTCCGTGGGGCCATATCAACGAGCACGACCCGGTAGCGGCTCAAGTCGCCACACTGCGGATCAGGTCCTTGAGCGAGCTACCTACGATGATCGCTGCGCTCGATGCTGGAGTGACCTGACGGTTGTCTGCCAGCCATAGAGACGATCATCGACCCGCCGTACGCACTCGAGATCCGCATACTGCTGTAACGCTCTCGTGGCTTCCTTGACCCGTTCCATCCCGGTGGAGTACCAGGTGCGAGCGAGCTGATCGAGAGCCCGCTCGGCATAGTCGCAAGCCGTCTCCGGGTTCCCAGTGGCTGCTTCGACGGCAGCGAGGTCACCCAAGATCACCGTGGTTTGCTTGTCGTCGCTCGGTGGAGATGCGGCAAGAGCTTGCTGGAGAGTTTCACGTGCTTGAGGAAGCTGACCTGCCTTCAGTTGGGTGTTGCCTTTGAAGGCGGCGAGTCGGACCGGGGTGAACCATGTGAACCAGTCAGGAGGTTCGTGCTCGTTGCCGCCAGCCAGGGTGTCTTCGGCGTGATTGAGCAGGCGCAACGCCTCCTCAAAGTCTCCGGAGATCGTCTCGCACTCGGCTTCGACAGCGTCCAGCCAGGCAAGGAACTCGACGGACGCCGGCCCGCGCCGCGCATAGACGCGCGCGGCACACATCCGCTCGGCCGCCTCCTCACGGTTGCTTGCCCAACCGGGCACAAACGCAGCGTGGGCCAGGATCGCCGACCCCAGCAGTGCGTCGTCCGCCTGGCCTGCTGCCTGCAAAGCAAGGACGTAAGTGTGGTCCGCTTCATTGGGGGACTGAAGGTCGAAGAACTCGATCCGACCCAGTAGCAGCAATGCCTCTGCGAGTGCGGCGGCAACGATCTGCTGGCTGACACCTCCAGTCTCGGCGAGTAGGCACGAGCCCATGCGGGTGTGTTCCTGTAAGGCGTCGTGCAGGTGTGCCGGCGTGACAGTCGCGTAGAGGCGTCGGTAGGAGGACGTGATCGTTGCGTAGTCACTGGACACTGTCGGTGGCTGGACCATGTCACCGCTCGTCACGACAGGGAGCGGCTCGGCGCTGCTTCGCGGTCTAGGAGAATGCGTAGCTGTTGCGCCATCCACCGCCCACGGTGGCGTGAAGCCCAATTCTTCCACCGTGCTGTTCAGCACGCGCTGGAGAAGCTTCTGATAGTCCGCCCGTGGCCACGGAGGGGACGCCGACTCCCAGCGCCGTACCTGGCGAGCGCTGATCTCGACGGGCCCCAGACCAAGCCGGGGCGCAGCTCGATTCAGCGCATCCGCAAGAGCCTGCTGGGAAGCGAACCCCGCATGTTGACGTGCGGCCTTGAGGCGGACGTTCATAACCTGCCGCGTCATAGCAAGCAACCATAGCTGGTCGAAAAGTCCTACTGATGTCCTCTACGCAGCCTTGCGCTAGGTCATTTTGCTAGTGAAGTCTCAGAGGCAGCAGCCAATTCCGAGGAGACTGCGGGGGGCACATGAGATGAACTATCCCTTGAACGAGGGGATTGACGAGGGGATTGCTCGCGAGATCCGGGAGTCCTACCGCCAGTTGCGCCGTGTGGAGATCATCGACACCGCCTTGCACCACCACCCTCAGGGCCCCCTCGTCCGCCGGGCGCTCCGGGCACGGCTACACCGCAAACGGCACCGCGCAGCGGCCGACCGGCTAGATCGGGCGTTGCTCGCCCTGGAAACCCAACTAGGCCGGGCCTCTCCCGGCCACCACCCCAAGGACTTCATCGACGCCTGCCGCGCCATCCTCCAGCACACAGGCGAAAGCCCTGACTGCGCTCTACGCGCCCCCCAACTGAGGGCGCTCCGACTTCGCTTCTGAGCTGATCGAATTGGCATCCAAACTGACGTCGGCCATCGACCGCGTGCAGACACCAAGGACCGCTCTCCCCAAGGTGTGGGCGGCTGCCGCCGGCGCCACCGCGGGGCAATCGCACACGAGATCTACATGCGATATGAAGGCGGCGGGGCCGATTGGGTCAATCGGATTCAGAGTTGAGGATGAAGGCGCGAGTCGCGGCCACGAGTTCCTCGATGCGCTCGACATCAACGCGGTAGATCTGGAAGCGCTTGTCATCTGCCGGCTCCTCAATCAGCACGCCAGCAGCGACAAGCGCACGAGTGTTGACCGACACTGCGCGTTGGGTTACTCCGAGCTTTTCGACGGCGTCGCGTTGCGGGCCTGGGCTGGCGAGGTAGTGCCTGATCAGATGTATGCGGAGGGTCGATGAGAGCACCGTCGACGCTGTCTCCACATTCACCGGGGTCCCTCCGGTGACCACGACGATTTTGGGCACCGTCGCATTCTGCCGTGGCGAGCGCGCGGTGACACGTCGGTCAGCCCCTTCCGTGATCAAGACATTTAATGTTTCGACCTGTAGTGTAGTAGCCACACCCGCGGCACCACCTCGGAAGCAGCCCACTCGTTTCAGAGGTGCTAAGGGCGAAGGCACCTCGGACACCTTGATCCCGGGACACATACAGGACAACGGAGGTTTCCCATGACGCACATTCGGCAGCGCGTCACCATGCAGCATCGCCCTGGCCTGCTCGCTGCCCTGACCTGCCCCGCCAACGGCGCGGCCGTCGCGACCACACCCGGCGTGGAAGACATCCCCGCGCTCTCTGGTCGGGACATCCGCGAGACCCGTCGCGTGTCGGTGGTTGTCCCCAAGACCGACACACGCGAGCTGACGCAGATTGAATCGCCGGCCTGTCCACCGGCGAGCGTCAGCAGTCCGGCCCCCGCACTCTCGGCCTACTCCTTCACGAGCCGTGCGGGGGCCGGCACCCCTTCCAAGTGAAAGCCATATGCCTCCGCCTCAAGCCCGGGCGCGTCACACATCGGCAGGCATCTACGCTCATTGGGCAGCCGTCTACTCGGAAAGGTTCTGCTGATGCGTACCCCCAACTCCAGTCGCCCCACGATCGCAGCCATCGCCCTTGGTGTGTTGGCCCTCACGCTTGCAGCCTGTGGGGGAGACGACGAGCCAACGAGTACACCAACAAGCGCCAGCACACCGGCGACATCACCCACGCAGACCAAAGACCCCGCCGAAGCCTGGAAAGCCAAGTTCACTCCCAAGAAGCTCAAGGCCTACGACGCTGCGCTCCAACGATGGGAGTCCTACGAGTCCCGCTCGGAGCCGATCTATGCGAAGGGGCAAGCCACGCCAGCAGCCCAGTCGCTCTTCAAGGAGTTCTTCCCCTCGCCGTTGTGGCAGAACAAGTTCGGCCAACTCAAGACCTACGAACAAGCAAAGGTGAAGATGATCGGCACCCCTAGCGTCTACTGGTCTCGCGCGAAGTCGATCTCGGACCAAGGAACGTCTGTCGAGATCGAGCAGTGCATCGACTACACGCTTGTCGAGCGGACTCAAAACGGTCAACCAATCAAGCGTCCCAGCCCAACGCCCCAGCTGCGAACCCTCCAACTCAGCAAGCCAAAGGGCTTCAACTGGCTGATCTACGGAGTCGTGGAGTTGGTTGACGGGAAGGCCAAGCCATGCAAGCCCGAGTGAGAATGTTGTTGGGCGGCTGCCTAATCGCCGCCATGCTGGTGACCCTAACGACCAGCCCTGCTCACGCAGGCGAATACCCCAACTGTGACACCAACGAGACCCCGTCGCCATTCCCAGAGGGGGGTGGTATCTGCATCCCGGCCGCTGACCCAGGCGGTGGAAGTGGTGGCGGAGGCGGCGGCGAAGGAGGGGACGGAGGCGAGGTCGGGGGGCCTCAAGTGTGCGCGTACCAAGGCGAGGAGATCCCGTGCACCACCAACTCTGGCTTGTCTCCAGACGGCAGCGCCGGCGGAACCGGCACTTGGAGCAATGCGCAGCAGTGCTATGTCGGCGACGCGCTGGACCCGCAGCCAGACCCCCCCGGGGGGCAGACCGCAGCCGACGGTACGTGGCGCGCCTGCTACGGCCCTCCCCAAGCACCAGGTTTTCAATGGGAGTGGATCGCGAACGGCGAGGACACTCCTCCCGACCCTCGCGTGTTGGCCCAGCAAGCCCTAGACGCGATGCCCCTTGTTAAGCCGACAGTTCATATGGCTCCTCAGCCGCCGCTGATGACCTATGTCGGGCTGGAGACCTGGCTCTGGATGGTCGAGAACGAGTGGCGCGACGTAACCGGCAGCGCGACCGCTGGTGCCACGACCGTTTCTGTGCTGGCCAAGCCAGTGCGCGCGACCTGGGACCTGACAACAGGGACCAAGGAGTGCTTCTCCGCAGGACGAGCCTGGGTGGAGGGCATGAGCTCAAGCGCGCAGACGGACTGCTCCTACACATTCCAGCAAGTGTCCGACTTCGAGCCAGACCGCTCATACCCAGTTACAGCGGTGATCACCTATCAGGTCGACTGGACCTGTTCAGGCAACTGCTTGATGGCCGGCGGAACCCTCGGCGAAGTCCCAGGGTTCGTCAGCGACCCGACCGCAATCCGCGTCGGAGAGCGTCAGTCAGTCGTCATCGACTGAGGAAGGCAGAGAACGGTGAGTAACACGATGGCAAAAGACAAGCCGATACGAACCCTCCGCGCACCAGCCGAAGGACTCCTGACTGGCGGCCGGCGAGCTGCCACTAGTCCGGCCGGCGGACAGCGCCGGCGTTCATGGGGTTTGGTCACCCTGGCTGCCCTGCTAGTGATCGGTGCCGGCCTCTCCGTTGCCGCATGGGGCCTGCACGCAGGACAACGTGAGTCCGTGCTCGCGGTCAGCGAGTCGATCGCGAAGGGCCGCGTGATCTCTCGCGACGACATGGTTTCCACTTCGGTGTCCGGGGTAGACGGCGCGATCCCGGTCGCGCAGATCGACACGGTGGTCGGCGAGACCGCAGTGGTCGACCTGGTTGATGGGCAGATCCTGACCACCGCCATGATCGCCTCGTCGCCGGTCCCGGGTGCGGGGCAGGCCACGATCGGGCTCGCGCTTGACCCGACCCGAGTGCCGGGCGCTGGGCTAGCGCCGGGTGACGTCGTCGATGTGATTGCTGTGCCGGCCAGCGACACCGCGCAGAGTGACCCGGCCGCGCTCGACACCCCCGAGATTTTGGCCAAGGGCGCTGAGGTCTACAGCGTCGAGGGTGCGGCCGCGGCCGGCGGACAGGTGCTGGTGACGCTGATCGTGGACGCCTCCGATGCCGGGCGGATCTCGGCGTACTCCACCCAGAACCGCATCGCCGTCGTCGAGATGGCACCGGCTGGCGCTCAGAAGGCAGGGGAGTGATCCGGGTGCACGTGATAGGCCTGTGCTCAATGAAGGGGTCGCCGGGGGTGACCTCGACCGCGCTTGCTCTTGCAGCTGTCTGGCCGCGGCCGGTGGTGCTGCTCGAGGCCGACCCGGCCGGAGGCGATTTGGCGTACCGGTGCCGGGCCGCGCACGGGGGCCCGGTGTACGCGCAGAAGGGACTGCTGCGACTCGCGGCCGCGGTCCGCGGCGGGCTGCCTGGCACCGACGTGGTGACCAATGAGTCTCAGCTGCTCGCGTGCGGGGTGAACCTGGTCCAGGGCGTGACCTCGGCTGCACAGACTCGGGGGTTCGTCGGGATTTGGCCGACGATCGCTCAAGGGTGCGTCAGCTCCGAGGTGGACGTGATCGCCGACCTGGGGCGGCTGGACCGGACGAGCCCGGTCATGCCGCTGGCTCAGGCCGCCACCTATCTGCTGCCGGTGGCTTCGACCACATTGGAGTCGGTGATGCATCTAGCCGAGGGGCTCCAGGACGTGATGGGCGGGCTGGCGCAGGTCGGGGCGGTCAACATCGCACCTGTGCTGGTCGGGACAGACTCCACTGCTGCTCGCGATACCGCAGACCTTGACGAGGTGTTGCACCGCGGCGGGCTTCCCACTCTGCCGGCAAAGTCGATGCCAGTCGACCAGAAGGCTCTGGTGCGGCTCGAGCAGGGCGAGAAGGTGTCGGGCCGGCTCGGACGGACGCTGCTGTTGCGTGGAGCCAAGGCGATCGCCGCTTCGCTGGGAGCAGTTGAGGCGGTGCCCGCGTAATGGTTGATCCGGATCTGTTGAGGGCGGTCCACCGTGAAGTCGGGGATCGCCTCCATCGCGAGCAGCAGCGCCGGCTGCACAGCGGCCAGGGCGAACTGCTCGGCGCCACGGAGCAGCAGTACGCACGCAAACTGATCGCCGACGTCATCCGCGAGCATGCCGAGAAGCTCATGGCGATCGGCCAGTCGCCCTTGGACCCCGAGACCGAGCAGGAGCTTGCCGAAGGTGTGCACGCTCGCATGTTCGGCGCCGGTCGGCTCCAGGGTCTGCTCAATGACGACTCGATCGAGGAGATCTCGATCAACGGCTACGACGAGGTCTGGGTGTCGAGGGCTGATGCCGACACAGATCGGCCTCACGAGCTGGTAGACCCCGTCGCCACGAGCGATGAGGAGTTGATCGAACTGGTCCAGGGGCTGGCGGCGTACGCCGGGCTGAACAGCCGGCCTTGGGATGCTGCCAACCCTGAGCTCGATCTCACCCTGGCCGACGGTTCGCGGCTCTCGGCAGTCATGGGCGTCACCCCGCGACCGACTGTGTCGATCCGACGTCACCGCTGGGACAAGGCCGTGCTGGCCGACTTGGTCGGCAACGGCACCATGACGGACGAGGCCGCCGAGTTCCTGCGCGCGATCATCCGGGCACGGTTCAACGTGATGATCGCCGGGGGCACCAAGGCTGGGAAGACCACACTGCTGCGGGCTATGGCCGCCGAGGTCGGACCCGAGGAACGCATCATCACCATCGAGAACACCCTCGAGCTGGGACTGCACAAGTTCACCGACCGCCACCCCAACTGCGTCGCAATGGAAGCCCGAGCGGCCAACTCTGAGGGCCAGGGCGAGATCAAGATGGACCGATTGGTGCGCCGCACCCTTCGTATGGCGCCCGACCGAGTCATCGTGGGCGAGGTCCTAGGCCCCGAGGTCGTGCAGATGCTGTTGGCGATGGGTCAGGGCAACGACGGTTCGCTGTCCACGATCCACGCCCGTAGTGCCCGCGAGGTGTTCGAGCGCATCGCTACCTACGGGATCATGTCCGCCGAGCGACTCCCGCACGAGGCTTCGTTCCGGCTCGCCGCCGGCGGCCTGGACTACGTCGTGTTCATCAGCCGGCACCCCAAGACCGGCAAGCGGCGTCTGGAGTCGATCCTGGAGGTCAACGGCTACGACGACTCGATGCTGTCCTCGGAGATCTTCGCTGCTGGTCCACTCGGGCCCGCAGCGTGGACCGGCACCGTCCCAGCCCGGCGGGACTACCTATCGGCCGACGGTTGGCAGCTCCCGAGCGGACAGGGAACGTGGTGAGCGGGTATGTCCCTAACGGCACTTAGCGGACTCCTGCTGGGTCTCACGCTCGGCGGCAGCCTCCTGCTCCTAGTCGCCGCACTGATGGGGTGGAAGCCCGCGCCACGCAAGCGAGCCAGCATCGGCCGCGGCAACGCACTGTGGGGGAACAAGGCCCGCAAGCGAGCACTCATCGCGACCGGGGTTGCGGTGCTCGTGGCTGTGATCACCAGGTGGCCTGTGGCCGCTGGTGCAGCCGCAACGGTGATCTATCTTTGGCCGACCATGTTCGGAGCGGGTAAGGCCGCGGCCGGGCAGGTCGAACGAATCGAGGCACTGGCGACGTGGACAGAGTCGCTGCGAGACTCGATCGCCGGATCCGTTGGACTAGAGGACGCCATCCGGCACACACAGGCCGCGGCACCACCGATCCTGCGGCCCTCGCTCCAGCGGCTCGATGGACGACTGCGAGTGCAGATCCCGCTCACCCAGGCGCTGGCGGCCTTCGCTGAGGAGTTTGAAGACTCCTCAGCTGATCTGGTAGTCGCAGCGCTGATCCTCAACTCCAAGCTGCGCGGTCCAGGTCTTGTGGCCACCCTGACGGCACTGGCCACCGCCGCACGCGAGGAGATCGACATGCGACGCCGGATCGAGGAGGGCCGCAAGAGCCTGCGGCGTACGGCGTTGATCATCGTCGGAGCCACCGCGACCTTCGCCGGCGGCATGGCGGTGTTCTCGCGCGACTACGTGGCCCCGTACTCAACCCCGCTAGGCCAGCTGATGCTCGCGGTCGTACTCGCGGTCTTCGCTGTCGGGCTGATGTGGATCAGGTCTGCTGCGAACCTGCGGCCACCTGAGCGGTTCCTGGTCGGCATCGACCAGGTCGATGCGGCGTTGCAGCCTGGCCTCGCTACTGGGGGTGGGACGCGATGACGACCGGTCTCCTCCTCGGATGCGCTCTAGGTGCGGCGCTGTGCCTGTTCCTGTTCGCCCTGGTTCCGCCACGGCTGCCGCTCGCGAGTGTCGTGGGCAAGTGGGAGCGACAACGGGCCCGGCAGGCCGTGACTGCCGAACTCGACATCACCGATGTCAGCTGGCAGGGCCGGTTCGGGCGGTGGATGGTCACTCAACTCGCGCAGCGCGGCATCACGCTTGGCAAGCTCCGGGCCGACCTCGAGCTGAGCTCGTGCACCCTGGAGGGGCACTTGGTCCGCAAGGTGATTTACGGGTTGTTTGGGCTGCTACTGCCCTCGCTCTTCACCATCACGATGGTGGCGCTGGGTGTGAACCCTCCTCTGGCTGTGCCGGCGATCGGTGGCCTCGCGCTCGGGGCGCTGTTCTTCTGGGTGCCTGACCTGTCAGTCGTACAGGCGGCCGAGCAACGTCGCCACGAACTGCGACGAGCGCTGTCGTGCTACCTCGACCTGGTGGCCATGTCGCTGGCCGGCGGTCGCGGCATCCCGGAGGCTCTGCCCACAGCCGCCAGGATCGGCACCGGGTGGGCATTCGAGTTGCTCCGCTCGACGATCGACCGGGCACGGCGGCTCGGTGACACACCATGGGCGGCGCTAGCCGACCTAGGCAAGCGCACAGGCATGCAGGAACTCGAGGACCTCGGCGGTGCGCTGATGCTCGTCGCCGACGACGGCGCGAAAGTCCGGCAGTCGCTAACCGCACGGGCCTCAAGCCAACGGCGCCGACAGCTCGCCGAGGCCGAGGGCGCGGCCGCCAAGGCCGACCAGTCGATGGAGATGGCCCAGGTGGTGCTCTTCGTCGGGTTCGTGCTCTTCCTCGGTTTCCCAGCCGTCGTCGCTGTGATGGGGATCTGAGGTCATGACCGCGAGCTGTCACACCACGACGAACAGAAGGACCTGCCCCCATCAACGAGGCCACTTCTCGGCCCTAAGAGCGCCGGGACCAACGAGAAAGAAGGAACTACCATGCTGTTCAACTCTCCGGAGGTGCAGGTGCTGCGTCTCTACATGGCCGTGCTCCTGGGCGACCTCAAGAGCCGCCAGCGCGACGAACGAGGCGATATCGCCACGACCGTCATCATCATTGCGATCCTGGCCGCGGGCGCGATCGCGATCGGCGCGATCATCGTCCAAAAGTTCACCAACAAGGCCAGCACCATCCCGACCGAGTGACAGTCTGACCGTGGTGAACCTTCGCCGAGTCCGCGACGAGCGGGGGGGAGCGTCCCTCGCTCAAGTCGTCCTCACCGCGCCCGCACTGTTGTTCTTGCTCATGCTGATCGTGCAGTTCGGGCTGATGTTTCATGCACGGAATATCGCCGAGCAAGCCGCTCAGGAAGGAGCCGCGGCCGCTCGGCACTTCAACGGCACCGAGGGTGAGGGCAAGGACCAGGCGTTGAAGCTGCTGGAGTCGGTCGGCACCGGCACCCTCAAGGGCCGCGCCGTGGCTGTGAACCGTACCGGGGCGACTGCCACGGTGACCGTGACCGGGACCGTGGTCTCGGTGGTGCCCGGATTCTCGGGGCTACTACAGATCTCGGAGAGCGCCGCCGGGCCGGTCGAGCAGTACGTCCCGCCGGTGAACAACCCATGATGCGCCGGCTATGGCCCCGTCGCGGCGAGCACGGTACAGCGGCGATCGAACTGACACTGTTGGCGCCGGCGATCATGGTGATCCTTCTGTTCGTTGTTGGCCTCGGCCGCATGGCGCACGCTCGGCAACAGATCGAGGCCGTCGCAGCTGACTCGGCCAGGGCCGCCTCTTTGGAACGCAACACCAGCCAGTCCGCGAACGCCGCACAGAACGCAGCCCAGTCCTCGCTGGGCGATGCCGGGGTCAGCTGCACGAACCTCGAGGTGAATGTGGACCTGTCCAGTTACCAGCCCGGCGGCCGGGTCACCGTGAACGTCTCGTGCAAGACCAAGCTCAGCGATATCGCCATGGCTGGGTTCCCAGGCAGTCGCACCTTCACCGCAACCTCAAGCGTTCCCATCGAGACGTACCGCGGCAGCTGAGAAAGGAGACCCCCGATGACCACCCCATCCGCAGCGCGCAGCTTCAAGAAGCGTCGCAATGAGCGCGGTGCAGCGACCCCGTTCGTGGTGCTGTTCACGGTCGCGCTACTCGCGGTCGCAGGCCTGGTGATCGACGGCGGATACGCCCTAGGCGCCAAGCGTGAGGCGATGAACGACGCGGAGCAGGCCGCCCGGGCCGGCGCCGATGCCCTCAACACCGGAGCCTTGCGCGACGGACAGACCATGGTCGACCCCGGCAGAGCAGTCACAGCAGCACAGTCGCACTTGAACTCGGTGGGCGCCAGCGGAACCGTTAGCGTCAACGGCGGAGAGGTCACCGTCACCGTCACAGGGCAGCAGGACACCAAGCTGCTCTCAGCTGTCGGGGTCACCAAGATCCCGGTCAGGGCGACGGCGACCGC
>JBOFLH010000538.1:0-13367 GCA_051657765.1 Nocardioides sp.
CGGTTCGCCACCCAAGGATCGCTGGGCGCCAGGTCCGCGCCCACCAGGATCGGCTCGTTGACCAGGACAACCCCGAAGCGGCTCGCGACGCCGTCGCGCACTTCCCGGGCCAGGTCGAGCAGGTCCGAGGTGCGCGCGCCGCCGCGGTTAGTGAGCGCCAACGTGTGTTTGGTCGACAGGCTGACTCGGTTGTTGCCGTAGCCCTTGGCGAAACCGGCCCGCTCGATGAGCCACGCGGCGCTGGTCTTCACCGCGCCATCGGCCTGTGGCCATCGCGGCGCGTCGGCCGGCAGCTTCGCCGCCTGCTCGGATGTCAGGATCGGGTTGGTGAAGAAAGACCCGGCACTCCAGGTGTCGTGATCATCGGCATCGAGCACCATCCCCTTGGCCTCGCGCAACCTGAGCACGGCGGCACGCACCTTGTCCAACGGCGCCCGCTCGCCAACAGTCACGCCGAGAGCACGCGCCAGCTCTTCGTACCCGACCGGAGCGCTCAACGTGCCTCGGGGGAGCTGGAAGGTGACCGCCAGCACGACATACCGCCCTGGTTCGGCCTTGAATCGCGACGTGCGATATCCGAAGCCGCAATCACCAACGGGGAACGTGCGCTGGCAGCGATCGAACCGGTCCCAGGTGCGAACCGAGGCGATGGTGTCCGCTACTTGTTGGCCGTAGGCGCCGACGTTCTGGATCGGTGTGGCGCCCACCAGCCCCGGAATGCCGGAGAGTGCTTCAATGCCTACCCAATGCCGGGTCACGGCCAAGGCGACGAGATCGTCCCAGTTCTCACCAGCGGCCACGGTGAGGCTGATCCCACCGCACGACGCGGCGCCCGCGTCAGGGCCGTCGCCGGTGGCACCTGCTGGTGGGTTGATTGGAGCACCAGGTTCGAGGTCGGTGGCCATGCCGCTCGTCGCGACCTGGACGACCGTGCCCGCGAAACCTTCATCGGCTACGACCAGATTGCTCCCGCCACCCAAAATCAGCAGATCTTCACCCGCCTCGTCAGCCCGTTGCACCGCCCCCACCAGGTCTCGCTCCTGATCGACGACCAGGAAACGCCGGGCCGGGCCTCCCAACCGCAGCGAGGTGCGATCTCTCAGCAACACGGCGGACCGGTCGGAAGTCGAGCTAGACACGAACCACGGCCTTGGGCATCCCCAGGACTTTGACGTCGGCGCAGGTGACCGTCAACGCGATCGTGACCAGGCTGTCGGCGACCTCGCGAACCGTACCGCCGATCTCGACGGTGATCCCGTCGTCATCATCGGGCACGACCACCGGGTTGGTGAACTTGCCGCCGAGTTCGACCACCTCGGCGCCACCGGTCCAGGCCGCCACCGCGCGGGCCGCCAGCGCCATCGTGAACATCCCGTGCGCGATCACCCCGGGCAGGCCGACACTGGTGGCGACCCGATCCGACCAGTGGATCGGGTTGAAGTCACCGCTCGCTCCGGCGTACCGGATCAGGTCGCCGCGACGCACGGCATAGCGCTGAGTGGCCAACACCTCGCCGGGGGTGTGACTCACCGGTGCTCGACTCATTCGGCGCCGCCACGGTGCAGTAACGTCGCCGAGGTCGCGCAGACCAACGCGCCGCCCGCGTCGCGAATCTCACTGGTGGTGCCGATGATGTCCGCGCCACCGATCCGGCGGACGCTGGCCACGTTCAGCGTGGCGGTGAGTACGTCGCCGGGCACCACGGGTCGCTGGTAGTGGAACTTTTGATCGCCGTGCACGATGCGATGAAGGTCGATCCCTTCGGCGTCGAGAAACGCGAACATCGCGTCGAACGCCAACACGATCGGAAAGGTGGGCGGCGCCGCGCCGTCGTTCACCTCGTCATCAGACGCTCCGGTCGCGGCGACAAACTCCCGGACTTTCTCGGCGGTCACCCGGTAAGGGGCGGTCGGCGGAAACGTGCGGCCGACGAGAGCCTGATCAACTGCCATGCCCGAGGGCTCGCGTCAGCGAGTTTCGCGATGGGGCTGGTGGGTGCGGCAGCGCGGGCAGAACTTCGCGAGTTCCAGCCGATCCGGGTCGTTGCGCCGATTCTTCTTGGTGATGTAGTTGCGCTCCTTGCACTCGGTGCAGGCAAGGGTGATCTTGGGGCGAACGTCGGAACTCTTGCTGGCCACGATGAATCCTTCGTTTGGTGAAACCGATGAGACTGTGTGTAGCGGGGGCGGGACTCGAACCCGCGACACCACGATTATGAGCCGTGTGCTCTAACCACCTGAGCTACCCCGCCATCTCGGGTGAGGTGGCTCGCCGAGAGTTCGACGAGGTATCCAAACCCAGAGCCCCTTTACGGAATCGAACCGTAGACCTTCTCCTTACCATGGAGACGCTCTGCCGACTGAGCTAAAGGGGCAAGCAGCGAGCAACGATACAACCCGACCGAACCGATCAGGAAATCCGTTCACCCGACGCGGAGTCCGTGGCCACCCCACGCCGGAAGCAGCCCGCCAGATGGTCGTCTACCAGACCGATCGCCTGCATCAACGCGTACATCGTGGTCGGGCCCACGAATACGAAGCCTCGCCGCTTCAGCGCCGCCGACAACGCCTCCGATTCGGCGGTCGCGCTGGGCACGTGATCGGTGTTCTCGGGTGCGGAGACCGACTCAGGTCGAAACGACCAGATCAGGTGCTCCAGTCCGCCGGCCGCACGCAACTCGACGGTCGCTCGGGCGTTGCTGACCGCAGCCACGATCTTCATCCGATTGCGGACAATGCGTTGGTCGGCGAGCAATCGCGCCGTGTCGGCGTCGTCGAAGCCAGCCACCACGTCGGTGTCGAACCCGGCGAACACCTCTCGAAAAGCCGGCCGTTTGTTCAAGATCGTCCGCCAAGACAAGCCCGACTGGAAGGCCTCCAGTGTCAGCCGTTCGAAGTGCGCCGACTCTCCGCGCACCGGGCAACCCCATTCGGTGTCGTGGTAGGTCATATTCACCGCATCGCCGGCACCCCACGGACAGCGGGCCACCCCGTCGGCGCACACGATCACCCCGGTCATCAGCCGACCCTCTTCCTCGAACCTGTCCGCACCCGGCCCCGGTCCCACGCACTCAGCACGCTCGACAGGCGGGCGCATGTCCTGAGTAGGTTAGCTCCATGGCTCAGCACTCCACGGAGGACATGGCCCGATTTCGGTTGCTCGCCGACCTCGGACCCGGTATCAAGGTGAAGCGACTGTTCAGCCCGGTCGGCGCCGGGTGAACGGCAACTTGTTTTGCGGCGTAGGTCGGCCCCCACATCGGAGGGAAGCTGGGCCGGCCATGTCTTGGCTCCGGGAAGCACCTAGCTCCTGTACCGGCCGCAAACAGGGCCGTCGCGGCCGCGTGCGGGGAAAGCCAACCGCCTAATGGGCGTGCGCGATAAGCTCAACGCAGCAACCATTCTTGTCGACGGCTCCGTCGGCGACGTCAAGGAGCAGCAGTGAAAGCCCCCGATCTGGACGCTAGTCCCGACCAGAAGTCACGTCCCACCCGTCAACGCCGGGCTATCTCCGCCGCGCTCGGTGCGTCTGAGGAATTCCGCAGCGCCCAGGACATTCACGAGGTGCTCCGCCGCGGCGGCGAGAAGATTGGACTGGCCACAGTTTACCGCTCGCTGCAATTGCTAGCCGAGACCGGGCAGGTCGATGTGGTGAAGACCGCGACCGGCGAGGCCGTGTATCGCCAATGCAGTCCGTCCCACCACCACCATTTGGTGTGTCGGGCCTGTGGCCGGACTGTTGAGATCCAAGGACCAGTGGTCGAACGGTGGGCCAACACAATGGCCGCCGAACACGGATACGCCGACGTCAGTCACACCATCGAACTTTTCGGCACCTGCCCTGGCTGCATGGGCGCGACCGAGTGAGACCCGACGCATAGCGCGCAAGATCTGGTCGCCATCGGGTTGTGTCGGCTCGCCTTGGCGCTCCCTACGCTGGCTCGGGTCAGGATGAACCGCTAGCCGGCCGAAGTGATCTACCCGGAGTGATCGATACGTGGTCCGGACTTGTTGTGCTAGCTCCCGCCCCGAGCGCATGCGCCCAGGCGTGGCGCACCGGAATAGGCCGTCCGTGCGAGTATGATCATCGTTCTTACTTTTGCGTCACGCCGTATCGCGCAACGACGTAGCCTCTAGCAAGAATGGCGGATCATGCGAGCGAACCTCGGTGTGAGTCGAGCTCCACGGGAGACATGGCGAGGCCAGCGCAATGATGCCCGCGCTCCTCGAAAACGGACGAGGCAGATAGCCGTTCGCTTGGTCCGAGGAGCTCAACAATATCTGCGCCGCCTGTCGCCGAACAGATCGCCCTCCGCCGCTCACCTCGGTCAGCGCTGTCACGCGAGTCGCATAGAAACGGCCCCCGCTCGCGCAAGTTGTTGGGGCAGGCGTCGGTGATGGTCGAGACGGGTCATGCGCTGCTCGAGCTGGGCGGCTCGGCACCTGTCGAGGTCGGCGCACCGACGGTACCCGACGAGACGCCAGCAAGGTGACAGCACACGGGATAGACGAGCTAGCCCGGGACCACCCCTTGGGCCTTCGCCAGCGAATAGTGACGCTCCACCAGATGCTGAGTCGACAGCCCAGTCTCGAGCCCAGCCCGGTGGTGAACGAGGCGTTCGCCGAGCTGATCAGCGTGTGTGAACACCGCCACGGAGATGAGGTGGAGCCGGTCCTGCGCGATCCACGGATCGCCGCAGTGACCCAGGAGCTACGAAACGCATGTGCCACCGGAGAATTCCTATTGGAGCGGTCCTGGGCGGGCGCCGTCATCAAGGCAAAGGACCCGGCAGCCGAGCTTGCTCGTTTCCCGTATCTGTCCAACTACGAGCAACTCACGCTGCTGGAAGCACATGCATTGGCGGGGGTCGGGTACGACCTCGATCGAGTCCGACGAATCTGCTTCCTGGGCGGCGGGCCACTGCCGCTGAGCGCGTTGCTTCTGCTCCGTCGATTGTCCGCGCAGGTCGACGTTGTCGACATCGACCACGAGGCGGCTGTCCTCGGCACTCAGGTGGTTTCAAGTCTTTCGCAAGGTGACCGGCTCGCTGTCCACCACGCCGACGGCGCCGAGTTCGAGGGCGTCACCGACACTGAGGTTGTGTTCGTTGCCGCGTTGGTCGGCCTGGACCGACCGGCCAAGCGCCGGATCTTACGAGCACTGGCGACACGGATGCGGCGCGGAAGCATGCTGGTAATCCGTAGCTCACATGGGTTGCGGACGTTGCTCTATCCACCGCTGCACCTTGCCGATCTGGGGGACTGGACACCGCTCGCGGTGATACACCCGATGAATGCCGTGATCAATTCGGTGGTAGTTGCGGTTCGCCGCTGAACGCCGTTCGAAGTGAACCGCAACTACCAAACAGGGCAGGGCTGCTGTCCTACCACCCCGGATACGGGAGCAGTTCGGGCGTCCGGTCGGGGAACCCAAGGGTTCGCGCCGTCCGAGCCACGCGCGCGCCGGCATCGATCGGGAACGCCGCGACCGGGATCCTGGCTAGATCGCTGATGACCCGGACACAATGCCACCCGTGGGCGGCGACGTCCGGCGTTGTCAGATCCACAACCCACACGTTGTGGCCGGCAGCCAGCAGCGAGTCGAAGGCGGGCGACTCGCCACCGGATCTCGTCGAGCCCAATCCTGAGCCCAATCCTGAGCCCAGTCCTGTCGCCGCGGTGTCGGCGACCCGGATCCTGTGGTAGACGCGATCTGTCACCACCGGGTCTAGGCCGAGTTGCACATTGGCCATTGGGTCAACCGCCTTACGGAGCCCAGGACCAGCGGCAGCCAGATAGCCACGATCGGATCGGTACGGCAACAAGCCTGGTGCGGCCGAGCGGATCAGATCGCCCGCTGAATCGAGAAGATCAACGGCGATCGCGAACTGCCACAAGGCGATGGCGGTGGCGCGCTCGCCAGCCCCATCGCCTGCCGCTGGGGCCAAGGCGATCACCCGCTGCTCAGGACTCGCCGAGTCCCGGCCCACGATTGCCGCCAACACCGCGTCGACGCCGAAGGGGCTCGGCAGCGACAACAACCGCAAGTCCAGTGGGCTGTTGCCCCAGCTGTGTCGGACCGGGTCGAGCAGCCCGATCGCCGGGAGCTCCGACGGTCCACGCACCCACCAGGTGATAGCAGCGTCCTGCGCGATCAGGTCCGCGCATCCTTCCTCCACCGCTTGGGCCAGGCTGCGAGCCGCGCCCAGTCCAGCCATGTTCATCACATGTGCCACCGGTTGGGTGGGATCACGATCCAACCACCGGACAACAGCTTGCCCGTAAGGCACCCAGCCGGCGACGGGGACACAACCAGGTCGATGAAGGCGAGCTCGTGCCCACAAAATCGGCGTGTCATCGCGCACGCGGACCAACGGGCATCCGGGTTGTTCGTGTAGCGCTAGGTTGTGGAGCTCCAGATCGTCCAACCGCACGAACTCCTCCGCCGCAGCCGCCAGCGCGGCGGCGGCGGCCTCCTCGACGATGAGCTGTCCTTGGTCTTCTCCGCACCAATGGCGCACCGCGCTGGCGAGTGAGATATCGAGATGGGGGCGCGAACCGGCGGCCACCATCTGCACGGCACCGGCAACGGCGTCCACACCGTCTCGGGCCGGCATGGTGAGCTGTTCATGAACCCACCCGGGAGGAAACGGGGTCGAGTACTTTCTTCGTACGATCGAGAGCGTATCGTCGAACAGGCCCACCCTTGAGATGGCCTCAGGCATGCGGAAGGGGAAAGTAGTTGAGTTCTTCCTCGCTCAGCGGTCGTTCCTGCCAACCAAGCTGAACGGCAAGGTCTTGTACTCGTCGCCGGCCGAGAAACGGGAAAGCGGCGGGCGCATTGCCGATCGTGCCCGGCACCAGCACTCGGACGACGGACAGACCGGCACTCGCCACGTCCGGTGTAGTGAGATCAACGACAATGACGTCATAACCAGCAGCCTCCGCCCGAGCCTGGTAGGTCCCTGCGGAGCGATCGGTCAGGGCGTCGATTTCTCCGACCAATCTGGTGGAAGACGGCTCAAGTAGATAAGACATCCGCCGCCCCGCGCGGGGGTCGAGGTAGACCTGCTGTTGGACCATGAGGTCGTCGCAGTCCCGCATATCCGTGCGAAAGTCGTCCAGGTAGCACCGGTCAGGTCGCCACTGCTTGAACGCACGGCCGTTGAGTTCGCCGCTCGCCATCACCTCCCAGTGCAGACCATCCATGCGGAGCAGGTCACGGGAGCCCTCCTGTAGCGTCAGCGCCTCGGTCCAGGCCTTGGCTGCCGCCTCGGCGAAACTGTGCCTGGCCGAGAACCCGACGTTCACGAGTTGGTCGGTGTCATCGTGCACGATGCCAGCCACGACCGGGACGCCGAAGTCGTTGTCGAGATGAATGAGGCTCGGCCGCTGATGAGCGATGCCCGTGCCCTCCCATAGCTCGGCCAGCGGCGTCGGAACGTGCACGGTCGGCAGTGGATGCCCGTTGAGCCACCACAGCATCGTGGCGTGCCGCTCGATCACCTCCTCCAGTCCACTCATCACCGCGAAGTTCTGGTCCGGGCCGGCAGCGATACCGGCGAATGCACAGAAGTTGGTGATCGGCGCGCTCGAGTATCCAGCCGCGTACCAGTTGACGTACACCAAGGAGGCCGGAACCATGACCTCCGAGTCGCTGCTCAGGGAGCGGCCAGGCACCCAGTGCACCCTGGTCTGCCTGGTCAGCGGCACGAAAGGAAACCCTGGTTCGGCGTACTGTTGGGTCGAGTAGAGAACCAGACTCTGGGGGTCTAGTACGGGCGCACCTTTGCGGCGCAGCTCATCGTAGGAGCCGTAGGTGACTGGCAATGTGTCCAGAATGTTGCCGCAGTAGCGCTCCACAGACTCACCGAGCGCGGACCGTGCCGCACCAGCGGGGTCGCCGAAACTGCTGCCTTGGCACAACACGTTGTTGGCCCACGGCGTTACCGCGCGGATATCGGCGACATCACACTGCCGAGTCACCAAGGAGGACGGCACACTGGCGTCATGCCGGATCTCACGGGTCCGCAGGATCAAGCCGGTGAGCGGATCTACCAAGTCGGCCGGCTGGTGCGGCCGATGCGTGGTGAGCGAGCTGGGCATCGGCAAGACCGTGTGCTTGGTGTGCACCACTTCCGCCGTCTCCGAGCGACCAAACTCATGCAGCGTGTCTCCCTGGTCCGGGTTGCCGAGCTCGACCAGGGCAGCGCCCAGCAGATCCGGCACCTCGGTGGGACCCAGCCCGCAGTCGCCGGTGAGCGACACCGTGCGGAGCACTCGATGGGTACGGCGATCGAACGCTGCCGCTGTTCTGCGGTTGACTGCGTCCTCAAACGAGGCACCCACCCCCGGTGTCACCACCGGCCCCAGCCACACCCGGGATCGGGTCAGTTCGAGCGGAGCCCAGGGCACCCGCATGTCGTGACACATCCGATCAAGGTCGATCAGATCGCTGTCTCGCGGCCCCCGCACGAGGACTACCAAGAGTTCACCGGTGCGGTAGGCACGGTTGACGACGGCCCGAGGATTCCAGGGCTCCGAAGCAACGGAAGGACCCGAGCCTTGAGCTAGCTCGCCGAGCGCCTCGACCATCTCCGGGTCACCGGTGAGTAGCAGGCGAGCTGTCACGATGGGCGCGGTGCTCGCAGCAGGCAGCACGCCACAAGGTGGCGGAGCGGCGAGGGCTGGGTCCCCGCCCGGCGCTGTCAGGCGGATACGCAGGTGCTCGGCGGCTCGGCTCAGTTCGGCGTCGAGCGGAAACATGGCCGGATCGCGCCAATGATCAAGCAGCCGAATGATCGTGTCGGCTCCCAAGCTCACCAAGAGATGCGCTTCGTCGGCTGTGGTGACCACCGAGGTGGTCGAATCGAGTGCTCGAAGCTCAACACCGGGCACGGGTGCCGTCCGTCGTCGAGCACCTGGGTTGGCCACAGACGAAGTAGCAAGAGACATGACTCTCCTCGGATCGAGGTTGCGCCTGAGACCGGAGCCGGACTCAGATCGACACAGTGATGGAACGGGGACAGACTGGTGTGGGCCCTCGATCAAATTGGGTGGTCGAGGGCCCACCCAGTGTTCCCTGGGATCAGCTCCAGGAGAACGACGTGGCCACGTGGCCGTGATGATGCGAGTTCGGCGCCAGGACAGAGTCCTCTGAACGCATGGTCTCGACCTCGGTGATGTCGACGGTGTAGTTGCTCATTGTGTGTCACCTCCTTTCCTGGATTGATGGGTTGGTCTCGGCGGCGGTGGCGAGCACCACGCGGTACCGGGAGTTCTGGGCAATCAAGGTTGTGTGCTGGCCGTCGGCCGCGACGCGCCCCTCGTCGAGCAAGGCAACGCGATGACAATGGGCGATAGTGGAGGCTCGATGGCTGATCACGATCGTGGTGCGGCCGGCCCGGAGAGCGAGGGCATTGCGCATGAAGTCCTGCTCGGCCTGTTGGTCGAGATTGGCCGTAGGCTCGTCGAGGATCAAGATGTCGGGGTCACGCAGAATGCCGCGGGCCAAACCTAGGCGCTGCCGCTGGCCACCGGACCAGGTCCGGCCATGCTCGGCGAGGACCGTCGCTAGGCCCTCCGGCAGAGATCGAACGTGGTCGGCGAGCCCAACGTCGCCGAGCACCCGCCACAGGTCCGCGTCATCCGCCTGTGGGCGGGCGATGAGGAGATTGGCACGTACGGTGGCTCGGAAGATATGCGGGTGCTGATCCACCAAGCTGATGCGCGCTCTGGTCAGTTCTGGGGGTTGTGTGGATACGTCGACCCCACCGAGGATGATTGAGCCTGCGGTTGGCTCGAGCAGGCGGACCAGGGCGTGCACGAGCGTTGTCTTCCCAGCGCCGCTCGCGCCGACTAGAGCAAGGTGATCCCCGTCATCGACCCGGAGGTCGACACCGCGGAGGATTTCCGTCGACCCTGGATAGGACAGCCTGAGGCCGGACACCTCCAGGGCACTGTTAGTTGGTTCGGCGTCCGATGTGCCGTCGTGGTCCGCCCAGGTCCGCCCAGGCTGCGCGTCTATCAGGTCGTTGATCCGGGCCGCGGCAGCCGACATCTCGGCGATCCGCTGCATCGACGACACGACGACCAACACCGGCGACAAAGCCGCACCGGCCAGCACGACTGCCACCGGCAGCGCCCAACCAGGTGCTGCGCCACCGGCAACGCGCGCGCCGATGGCAACCAACATCGCTAGGGTGACCGCAGCGCTGACCAGGTCGAGGCCCGCCTGCTCGACACCGGCCCTGACTGCGATCGATCGGCGCACGGACTGCACCGCTGAGCCACTTTCTCGCAGCGCCGCACGAGCACGGTCCAGCCGACCGAGCAGGATGAGATCGCGGCCCGACTGGCGCATCTCGACGCTCCTGGCCGACAATTCGGCGACCTCCGCGCGAAGTGCGATGCCTTGGCGACGGGCGAGGCCAATCCCCATCCACGGAATTGCTAACAACGCCAGCTGGCCCATCCCGACGATCAGCCCTGGCATCCCCAGCCAGGCGATGACGACAGTTGTCGCGGTTGCGGCCGCGGCCAGGCCGGCGACTACCTGCGCCACCGTGTGGGCGAAGAACCACTCGAGCTGCTCGGCATCCGACATTGCAGCGGCCGAAGTCTCGCCCGCTCGGCGACGCCCCAGGCCGAGTGGCGCCAAGCGGGCCAGCGCGGCGTGTACCGCAATCCGGATGGTGTCAATCACCCGGTAGGCCAGCACGTGGGCGAGCCAGGACTCTGTCCAGCCTAGGACTCCCGCCAGGACGACGACGAACGTGAGCACCACGAGGGTGCCGGCAGATCCCTGGTCGCGCACCAGAGTCGCCGCAACATAGACACTGAAGACCGCAGTCGCCATGCCCACGATCATCAGTAGCCATGCGACCACGACCACCTGCCGAAACAGTCGACGGTGCCTGCCCAGGTAGCCACCGAGCGTCCTGAGTGGGGCAAGAGTGGACAAGGCATAGGTGGTCATCACGACATCTCCCGATCTGGGATAGCGTTGGCCAGCGCGAGATAGCGACCCGCCGTCTCCATCAAGCTAGCGTGGGTGCCGTGTTCAACGACTCGCCCTTCGGCCAGCACCCAGATGGCCGCAGCGTTTCTGACTGCGGCCAGCCGGTGCGCCACCACGATCACCGGCCGATCCGGATAGGCGCGCAGGATCCGCCCGATAATCTGCTGCTCGCTGGGCACGTCGAGCGCTGAGGTTGCCTCGTCTAGAACAAGTACCGAACGATTCTGAGCTAGACCCCGCGCGATAGCGATGCGCTGGCGCTGGCCACCCGAGATCAGCCCCCCTCGTTCACCGACCGAACTCTCCAGACTCAGGCCGGGGTCGTCGGTGCCGATGCCGGCCAACTCGGCGAGCTCCTCGATCGGAATCGGTTTTCCCTGGTCGGTCGCATACCCCATCTCGATGTTGGATCGCACCGTACCGGCGAACAGAACTGGGTCTTGTGGCACCATGGCGACCCCCAATAGCCGGTCTCCCCCAGCGGTCGCGCTGGCCACCCGCACGCTCCCGGTCGACGGCTCGCAAAGCCCGGCGATGATGGCGGCGAGCGTCGACTTGCCGGAACCGCTCGCACCCACGATGGCACTCAGCCCGGGGCGCACAACCATCCCCACATCGCTCAACACGTCCTGATCGGCGCCTGGGTAGGAGAAACACACGCCGTCAAGGTGCACCTCCGCCGACCGACCCTTCGGAGGCCCGGAGGAAACGGCGGCCCCGGGCTTGGGACATCGGGCCAGGATCCGTATGACCTGCTCGCCGGAAAAGGTGCCGAGGTAGCCGGCGTGCCAATTGCTTGCCACGTCCTTCAACGGGCGGACTAGTTCCACCGACAACAACACGAGCGCGAACACCTCGGTAGCCGACAACGCGTCGCGGCGAAACCACACCGCTACCATCGCCAGCAGCGGCACGGCGATCAACGCGAAGGTGTTGAGGCCCGACTCGACGAGAGAGACCTTGAGCTGGCGCAGGGTACGCGTCAGCAGCCGCTCGGAGGCGTCGGCAAGTTCTTGTTGACGACGCTCGGCGGCGCCGTACAGAACCAACGTCGTCATCCCTTGCATCGAGTCAACGAACTCGGCGTGCAGGTCCTGGTAGGCCGCCCAGTGGTCAGCGCCATGGCGCGCCAGCACGCGGTCCCACAATCGGGGCGCCAACGGCAGGACGGCCGCCGCGAGCACTACCACCACCCCGACGGGCGGATCGATGAAAAGCATGATCGTGGAGACGGCGACACAAACGATAGCTGCGGTCAGGACCGACGGAAGGTACCGTGCGAGATACGGGTCGAGATTCTCGATGCCATCGACGACGGTGGCGTTGTC
Source organism: Nocardioides sp. (assembly GCA_051657765.1). Classification (GTDB taxonomy): domain Bacteria; phylum Actinomycetota; class Actinomycetes; order Propionibacteriales; family Nocardioidaceae; genus Nocardioides. The sequence goes on from JBOFLH010000538.1 coordinate 12,348, forward strand.
GCTGCCGGTGCGGCCGCCCCGCGGGTCGCGCGCACTTTCCAGCGCGAGTTGTGCCGCAACCCGGTCCCGCAAATGAAGCTTGGTTGCTGTCATCAGTCGAACCGCGACTGCCTCACGCACCATGATCGCTATCGGGCGAATCAGCAGGAGCGCCATCAGAACGGCCACTATTGGCGCCAGGGTCGAGGCCAGTACACCACGCTCGGTGACGATGACTACTTCGCCGAAGACGACCGCAGTCACCACCGCCTGGCCGACATAGGTCGCCGAGATGAACACGCCGGCCATCGCTAGGACTAGCAGAGTCCAACGTCTCGACCCGAGGAGCGCCGCTAGGCGAATGTGAGACATCCCGAGCTACCCCCCTTGTGACTAGCGATGATGATAATGGTTATCATTCAGATCATGACTCTAACCGCCGCAGAACTCGACGTCAAGGAGGCTCGGCCCCAACGACTGCGTGCGCCCGTCCCGGAGCTGGCGCCGACACGGCGCCACCACCGATTCGTGTTGCCGGCGCTCGTGGTAGGCGTCGCAGCGTCGTGCGTCCTCTCACTCCAGCTAGGTCCTTTCTGGGTGTCCGCCCCCGACACCGCCCGGATTGTCTGGGCCGGCCTGATCGGCAGCGAACCGGCCGGCGGGGTGCCCGCGACCGCGCACACGATCGTCTGGCAACTGCGCGTGCCTCGGGTGGTCACCGGCGCCCTAGTCGGAGCCGTCCTCGCGGCATCGGGAGCGGCGTTGCAGGCGGTGGTTCGCAATATGCTGGCAGACCCCTTTCTACTCGGAGTCTCCTCCGGCGCGTCCTTGGGTGCTGCCGCGGTGATCACTCTCGGGCTCGGTTCGCTGGTGGGAGCGATCACGCTGTCTGCCGGCGCATTCCTCGGCGCGCTGCTGGCGCTCACGCTTGTATTGGCCTTGGTCCACCGGCCAGGGAGGTTCAGCAGCACTCGGCTAGTGCTGGCCGGAATCACCGTGTCGTACTTCTTGGGCGCGATCACCAATCTCATCGTCGTGTTC
>JBOFLH010000539.1:0-3800 GCA_051657765.1 Nocardioides sp.
ACGAACCACGAACACGACAACCAGAACACCCACGAGGAGGCCAGCCACAAGAATCCCGCCCAGGCCCCACCACAAAAGTGAGACCAGGCCGCCGCCCTTCCCTGCCGGGTCGGGCAGTGCTTTGGCCTTCTTCAGGTAATTTTCGGCCACCGAGTTCGCAGGCTGATCCTTAACCACGTCACCGAGGTTGTCGATCGCGGACGACTTGTCGCCGTCGAAGAAGGCCATAATCCCGGAGCGGTACTTTTGTGTGGTGTCGCTCAGTTCGTTCTCCACGCCAGTGCTGGCCATCAGTTCGCGAAGCAGGTCGGCGGGCACCGCGTAGTTGAAGGACTCGCCGGGAAAGGCCGAGCTGTTGATGCCAAGGACCGTTCCGGCCGGATCAACAGTGGGGCCCCCGCTCATGCCACCGGACAACGAGGCGCTCACCTGATAGACCGTGAGCAGCTCGTCACCAACGGTCTTGACGGCACTGACGGTGCCGTTGTTGAACGACGGAGTGAGATCAGGATCGGTGTAGCTCTCGATGATGGCCGGGTAGCCGATTGAGACGACCGGGCTACTGACCTCGGGTTCCTGATCGCTCTCGGCGAGTTGGACTGAGTTGAGTCCGCTTTCGTCGACGCGAAGCAGGGCCACGTCGCCGACCCCAGCGCTCTTGAACCCGGCCACCCGGGCGGGCTTGCTCTTCACGGTCTCCTCACCGGACACCGAAGCGGCCCACGCCACCCTGACGTCGCGACCGACGGTGTTGCGCACCGAGCTGCCGTCGGCGTCGATGGTGTCGACTCGGAAGGTATCGCTGGGCCCGACGAGATCGTCAACGGTAAACGACTGCTCGTAGAAGTCGGTCGCGATCGCCCACTCGGCGGCGGCGCGCTTAACCAGCTCCTTTCCTTCCTTAGGGTCGACACAGTGCCCCGCGGTGCCGATCCAGCCGTCCGGGTTGACAACGAACCCTGTGCATTGCGTGGTGACGCTGAACTGGTTGCCGTCGTCGAGATACTTGCGAATCTTGGGCGCGGTCTCGTAGACGTATCCGGTCCAGGTGACCGACTCGTACACGATCGACGGCTGGAGCAACGGAGCCACCTGCTTGAGGTCAGCCGACCCTGAATTGTCGCCCGAGGAGTCCGCCGACTCCTCGGCGCCGGCCGCACCGCCCCACACGGTGAGGGTCAGCGAGGCGACGAGCGCGACCAGACACCGCGAAAGGACGGCAAAGCGCGAACGGACAAGGTGATAACGGCTCACGCCATTGCTCCTGAGATTGATGGTTTCAATAGCGCACTCACGTCAATCCGATGAGGTCTCCGGCGATCAGCGCCGTCGATCGATCTGACGGCTCGTGAATGCGCCCCCCGACGTACTGGGTGAGTATCCGATTAGTAACCCTGGCCACTCAAGGGGTAGTTCTACCTAAGGTCTGTAGGGCCTTCTCGACCGGACCCGAGCAGGGGACGAGCTAGCGCACGGTGACCGCTTCGATAGTCACCGGAGTCTTCGGTGCGCCATCTGCACCGCCGTCGGCAGTGCCCTTCGTTGCGATCTTCTGAACCACTCGAATGCTCGCCGCGTCCAGTTTCCCGAAGACGGTGTAATTCGCGGAAAGTGCGAGCGAATCTTTGTACACCAAGAAGAACTGCGAACCGTTGGTGCCCGGGCCAGCGTTGGCCATGGCGAGCGTGCCGGCTGGGTAGGTTTCGGTGCCCTCGAGTTCGTCGGCGAATGCGTATCCAGGGCCGCCGCTGCCGGATGCGGTCGGGTCGCCACACTGGAGCACATAGATCCCGTCCGTGGTCAGCCGGTGGCACCGGGTCTTGTCGAAGTACTTCTGCTCGGCAAGAGACAGGAAGGAATTGACCGTGCAGGGTGTCGACTGGCCGTTGAGCACGACATTGATCGCGCCGGCTGTGGTGGCAATCACCACGGCTGTCTTTTGCTTCGCGACTGGCTCCGCCGGCGGGGGAGTCACCGGTTTGACCGGAGCGGTGCCGTCAGGGGTGTAGGTGCAGCTGCCTGCTGGTGTTGCCGACGATGGTTCCTCACTCGGTGAACTGGAGGTCTCCGCAGCGGCCAGCGGGTCGACCGCCGCTTCGTTGTCGGCTTCGTTTCCGCAGCCAGTCAACAGAAGGCTGGCCGCTAGCAGGATGGGGGATAGGATTCGAGAGGTCACGGCATCGATGGTAGGCCAGCGCCGGGTCCGCAGTCGGGGTTGTCCAGTTTGCTCCTGAGCCAGCAGCTTCGAACCCGTAGGATCCGCGCCTGAAATTCGTAGCGGGGGCAGGATTTGAACCTGCGACCTCTGGACAAGATCGGAGGGTCTGATCCCGATACCTCAAACTTCGGGTCCCTCTGGCAAACCTCGGGTTGTTGAGGAGGTTCCCCATCGGACGCCTCCAACTCTATCGGAACGTCTCGGGACGCTTGCCCATCGTTTCCGATGACTATTCGATGACGTGTCGAATCTTGCCTCATAGCCTCGGGTCGACGGGCTCCGACTCCAAGGCTAGGACGGCGAAGACCGACTGGTGCACCTTCCAGAGCGGCTCGTGGTCGACGAACGCGGTGAGTGCGTCGAGTCCCAATCCGTGCTCTCGCTGCGCGAGCTGGCGCTTCTTGCCGAGATGCCTGTCGCGGAGTACGTCGAGTGAGTCGGTGTAGTCGGGTCCGTAGATGATTCGGAGGTACTCCCGGCCACGAACCTTGATGCCGGGCTGGATCCGGCCCTCGGTCACGTGCGCGGGCTTGACGACCATGCCCTCGCCGCCGGCAGCTGTCAGGTCGAGCCACCACTGCGTTGCCGCGTCTCGCTCTTCCCGTGAGGCGAGATCGACGAAGCGGTGGCGCGTCGGGGTGATCAGGTCGCCCTCCATCTTGGCGAGTTCGGCGAGGTGCCACTCGTGCGATTCGGCGAGCGCCAGGGCGCGGTCTTCCGACGCGAGGATCTGGAACGGCGCCAATGTCACCCCTTCAAGCTCGTTGGTCGGACGGACGTACGCCGCATAGGCGTCACGGAACGCCTCGGCGTTGGCGAGCCGGCCCTTCGTCTTCGCTGCCAGGTCGCCGACGTCGAGGCCGCGCTTCGCGGCCTGGTCTAGAACCGCTAGCGCTTCGGGAAGCACCTGACGGGCGGCAGCACCGACCGAGGCGTACTGCGACTTGATGAGGTCAATCGCCTTCGCCGACCACGGCAACAACTCGCAGTCGAGAGCCAGCCAATCGGTGTCGAGCGATTCGAACAGCGGAGCCGCCGTCTCCCGAAGCCGATCGACCAACGGAGCCGTGTCAGCGAAGAAGGGACGGCCCGTGCGCGTGTATACGACACCGGTCATTCCGTCGCCGATGCCGAAGCGACGCTCGGCAACGTCGGCGTCCCTAGCGATGACGGCGATCGCTCGGGAGCCCATGTGCTTCTCTTCGCACACAACCCGGGTTACGCCCCAGCTGGCGTATTCGTCGAACGCCTGCTCCGGGTGCTCCAGGAATCCGTTGAGCTTCGATGTCGCCACCGGCGACATTGTCGGCGGCAGGTAGATGAGCCAGCGCGGGTCGACCGCAAACCGACTCATCACCTCGAGCGCCGCCGCAGCGTTTTCCTCGGGGATCTTCACCTTGCCGGCGTGGGTGGTTTCGAGCCAGCGTGTACCGGCGACGTCATCGATCTTGAACACTGACGGCTCACGGTCGGCGATCGAGGCGACGAGCGGGCGGACCGGCTCGTACCACTCCTGTTCTGCCGGCACTGAGATGAGCTTGCGCTCGGGGTAGCGCAGGGCGGTCAGAGAGCCGCCGAAGAC
>JBOFLH010000540.1:0-5831 GCA_051657765.1 Nocardioides sp.
CCGGCCCACCGGATCATGGCGGTCATAGCCCAGGTGATGGGCCATCTCGGCTTCCAGCGCCGACCGCAGGACCTGCCGGGTCAGCGCGGTCAGCAGACCACCCTCACCGGTCAAGGCGATCCCACGGCCAGTCGCCGAAGCGACCAACTCCTCAGCCAACGCAACCATGTCCGGCTCCCGAACCGCTGGCGCCGTCGTACTCTCAGACTCGTGCTCGCTCATGCGTGATGCTCCTTCAACCACGGATCCAGTCCGTAGCGTCACGCCGATGCGCTTACACAGAATTCCCGACAGACCCGTGCTTGGCTCGGCTCGCCGACACCTACGCTGCTGACGGCCAGGTCGCCGAGGCTTGCGCCGCCGGCTCCGACGCGGTTGGAGTCCTCCTGTCGGCTCCGTCTGCCCGCGCACGCGCGGCCCTGCGGTCGACCCGCAACCACCTGTTCGCGCATCGCCGCTCACCACAGGTCCGCGAGCTGACCGAGCAGATGGCCGCCGTAGGCTGAGCCCTCGAACACCGAGCGGAAGGTCTGGCGGGTGGACATCATCACAACGGCAACGTCGGTCGAAGAGGGCGACCGCGCCGCCTCAGTGGCAGTGCTGCCCGTCGGCAGCTTCGAGCAGCACGGAAGCCATCTGCCTCTCGCTACCAATACCTTCATCGCCTGTGCGATCGCTAGCCGCCTCAGCCAGCGATATGATCTTCTACTGCTCTCCCCTATAACTATTTCGTGCTCGCATGAGCATGCAGCGTTTCCGGGAACGGTCAGCATCTCGGCTTCCACGTTACATTTAATTGTAAGAGACATCTCGGCCAGCTTGTCTCAGTCGGGCGTGCAGCGCCTAATCCTTGTTAACGGTCATGGCGGCAACTACGTGCTCTCAAACATTGCCCAGGAATCTAACGCAGAGTCCGTCTATCAGGATCGGCGGATGTTGCTTTTTCCTGGTCGGGCAGACTGGCAAAGCGCCCGCTCTTCCGCCGGGATTTCGACGACCGCTTCGGCGGATATGCACGGAGGAGAGGGAGAAACATCGATCCTCCTACAAGTTATGCCAGAAGTAGTCCGCGACAGCTGGAGGACAGCAGATCACGAGGCGGAAAGTCGCCCTGATCTTCTAACCCTCGGCGTGGAAGAATACACGAAGAGCGGCATCATCGGTAAACCTTCCGCTGCTTCGGCAGCGAAGGGTGAGGCACTCCTCAATTCACTGACTGATCTATTCGAATCTCATCTTCAGATTCTGCTGCAATAAGATCAGCAGTAGCTTTCGGACCGCTCTGTGATTCAGCGCTTCTTTCTCGGTTTGCGGCCGTTCGGGCGTTTGGCGCTCGGTGGCGGCCTCCCCTGCAGCCTTATTCGGGTTGGCGTTGACGGGCCGGGTAGCCCACACCAGGAGCCATCCGTCGGCATTGTTGACCGACTGGGCGAGCGGGATCGTGGCACTTCTGCCTCGCCCTATGGCTGGGGCAGCGAGAAGGTCGTCGGCTTGGCGCATCAACTTGTGTCGAAGCGCTGAGGATCCCCCAATGAGGGTGGCGCCGACGCTGAGCCACCCGTAGACACCGCGAGCGGCGATGTCGTCGACCAGCGGCGCCGTGGGGAGTGGAAACATCTCAGGCTTGGGTGCGACGGGTCCTTCGGGCTTGCCTCGGGTGTAGTACCACTGGTCGAGTTGGTCGGTTCGGCTTGTGAGGTACGCCCTCTTCTGCGCGCGGAATCTGCGGCGTTCACCTGTGGTCGGGGCGCCGAGACCCGGGAACGCCTTACGGACCAGGTCGGGGTCCGGCTCGACCCACATGCCGTCTTCGAAGAAGAACAGGAACAAGTCCAGCTCGTCCGGCGCGATGTACGTGGACGTGGTGAGCGGGTCGCGGCGCCGACGCAGGTACAGGAGGAACTCGGCGGGCCTGGCGATGAGTTCGATGATCAGTTCGAGGTCGTGCAGAGACACGGTCCATGGGATGTTGTCTGGTGCCAGGAGGTCGGCGCGGAGGAGTTCGACGGTCGCGGTGGCGACGTTCATCAGGTCGTCGAGGCTGACTGCGATGGTGTGGATCTCGCGGATGTGCGACAGGTCGACCCAGCCCTCATCTTGGATGCGGATACCGCCGTCGGATTCGATGACTTGGCGCAGGCGCGCGGCCTGATCGGCCGCCTTGGTGATGATGCCGGTCAGGTCGTTCCGCAGCCGCTGGGACTTACCGGCTTTGGCCCGGGCGCTCAAAGCAACGGCCTTATCCTCGACGATAATCGCGACGTCATCCAGGACGATCAGGTGATCGCCCTCCACCCTCTTGGTGTACCTCGCCGGGTCGACTTTGGTGTCCTCTGCGTCGCTGTCGGGCACGTAGTACTTGAATGAATCGCGAAACACCGCGCCGGGACGTACTCGTTCGAACGCGGCGCGCACGCGCGACTCAAGATAGTTGCCGCGATGCCGCTGGTATGCGTCCCATGCCCCGGTGGTCTTGAGGCAGCCTTCAAGGTTCTCCTTCACCGCATCCATCGAAAGGGTAGGGTGCGGCAGCATCACACGTTCACCGCCGCCTGCGGTGATGAGGGGCCGCGACCGGAGCGGATTGTTGCCCTCCATGAACGCATCGACGACTCGGGTCGGAGTTTGGCCCGAGATGTCGACGGTGAACTGTTTGATGACTGCTCGGACGCGGGCCTCTTCTGCCCTTGCGGCAGTGACGATGTCACGGATGCTGACGGTTGACCCTTCCAGGTCCGGTTCGAAGAAGTTCCCGATCGCCTGGAGCCAAGTGGCAGTCAGCTGTTCCTCTAGCTCCTCCGACGGCTCTTCGAGCTGCGCAGCGTCGCCGTGCGCCGCTTCGCGGAGCGTGTTGACCGTGCCGGCGAACTGCTCTGCACGTCTGTTCACCTGGTCCTGCTGTAGGCGGTGAACAACGTTGAGGACTTCGACGGCGTCGTAGGCGTCGAACCCGAGTCCGTCGGTGAGCTGACTTCGGACCGCGGGCTCGCCGTCCAGTAGATCGAGCACGGTGCGCTCGACCACGTCGCCATAGGAGCTATGGCGGATCTCCACCTGCGACCCTCGCACCAACAGCGAGATCATCGCCAGCCGGTCCGTGGGATCGGCGGCAAGCGCGGCTTGGATGCGGGACAGGTTCAACAAGCAGTCCAAATCGGCGCGTGCGTGAGAGATGAACCCGCTCATCTCTTGAACTTCGACTGGGTCTTCGACCGGTGGGGCGCCACGCTGCTCCTCCACGGCCAAGGCCATCAGAGCGAGCAGTTCGACGTGGGCTGCGGACCCGTCGGCGGCTACTTGGAACTGATCGCCACGGCCCCAGAGCAGCATGGCCATCCGGGCGACCTCGATGAGCCGCAGGGCCTCGAACCGGTCTATCTGGTCGGTTAGTGCGCCGAGCGCGGTGTCGAACTGAGCCCGGACCTCCGCAGCTGGGTCCTCGGCGCTAAGGATCGAGCCTGCCGTCGGCACAAGCGCCCGAAGCGACTCCAGCAGGTACTCGCCGTGCACGTCGAGCCCAGGTTGCCGCCGCCGGGCCCGCCGCCGCTTCCTGCGAGCGTCTGTTCGTCTACGTGACACGCAGCCAAGGACACCACACCCGGTAGGTCAACAGCGTGATCCGCCGAACTGCTGCGCTGGCCTATCGATGATCAAGGCGCGCCTGCGGCGCGCTGCCGCTCGGGCGAGCGTGGGGACCCCGCGCGCTCCGGCCTGGCGGCCGGGCGCGCACCCCATCTGCCTGACCCCCGACCAGCGTCAACGCAGGAAGATGTGGCCGCAGAGCATCCAGGGCATCGAGCAGTGCCGTCCGAGCGGCTACGTTCAATGCCTTCTCGTTGGAGGCGGCGCCTGGGGTCATCGACTCGCCGTCCTACGAGACGCCGTCCTACGAGACGCCGCCCAATCCTTGAGCGTCGGTGTGCGCCAGCCCGCTACGCCGACCTTCCGGCCGGTCGCGCGTTGGTGGCCCTGCTCGTCCTGCTGCATGCTCTCCAGCACCGCCTCACCAGCCGCCGGTAGTCGTCCAGGACCGGCCAGGCAGTCCAGAACGACCTGGCTGTCGGCGACCCGCGGCACGCCGTCCAAGTCTCGGGTGGCCCTGAACACCACCGGATCCGGCGCCGGGAGCAACGTCACGTCACTCCCCGCCGTGCTTGCGGGCAGCAGGCCGAGCTGATCACCGAGCCTTCCCAGATCAACATCGGGCCGGACGTACAGCGTCAGGTCACCTCCGACGACGGTCGGGCGGATCGCGTTCGCCGCCACCCCACCAGTGATGGCCACCTCAGCTAGCTCCTCGCCCTCGTCAGGCCGACGCTCGGCTATGGCTACGAGGACCCCCGCCGTGCCCCCTGGGGCTACGAACCGACGCGCCCCGTGTTGAGTTGCCAGTGAAGAACGGCGAGCCTGTACCCGCTCCCGTAGCACCCCGACCCAGTCCACCTCCTGCACGGCCCGAGTGGTGCGGTTCACCAGGCCCTGCCCCTGCAACGTGTCCAGCAGCCGAGACACATAGCCGATGCTCAGGTCCGTTGCTCGTGCCAGCTCGGTGGCTGAGTACGGCGGCGGGACGTCCACCAGAGCCCGCACCAGCCGCCCTGCCCTCGCGCCGCCTAGTCCTCGTGCCCGAGGCGCGGGCTCGGTCCGACCCGGGTCGGTTCTGGCCCCTTCGAGGCGAATCTTGGTGACCGGCCGGGGTAGCCGGATGGCGACGTTGCCGGTGAGGTCCAGGTAGTTGTATCCGTGACTTTCCAAGGTCTGGCGAACTCGCGGGCTGAGCCACCGGCTCACCACTACCACCTCGGCGTGCCCGTTGATCCGACGGATCAGCTCGACGATCGGCACCAGCGGGGACTCCACCCGTGCTGGCGTCAAGATCTCCTCTGCCCGGACCAGCACCGGACCCGACCCGGTCTGGGTCGCCTGATCAACGACCGTGACCACTGCGTCCGCCGCAGGCGTCGCGTCCGTGGCGGCCACGACCGGAGTCGTAGTTGCCTCCGGGCGTCCGGATGGCACCGAGGACGTGTAGGGCGTCAGGTCGTACCCTTCGAGGATCATGGCCAGTGCCTGAAGACCCTCACTGAGCAGGTCTGACGCCGAGGACGGCGAATCTGCAAGTTTGCCCATGAAATCAGTTTGCCACAGACTGGCAAATCTCCTTCCTGGGCAAATTTGCCAAACTGGCTCAGGCGCCTTGGTCCTGGTCCACCAAGTGTTGGACCCCGCTCGTCAGGTCCCATGCCTCTGAGACAGTCAACTCGACGCCGCCGTGACCCACATCGACCACGACTCGGGTGCCGGAGCCGTCGTCGATAAGCCAACAGGACAGGACGTCGGAGACGTCCACAGCGTCGCTCACGCACCGGCCCTCAGTGTGCTGCGACGACAGACACCACGAACGGTGACCCGCGACCGCCCGACGGCGATCGAAGGGCGAGTCGTCCAGCAGGTCGGCCAGTACGTCGGCGACGCCCAGCAGAGCGTCCCGGAGCCGGGCCAGTTCCACCGGTCCGAGGGCGTGCGACAGGGTGTTGTCCACGGTCGTACTCCTCCTTGCTAGGGGTGCGATCGAGGCTCCGGCCGGTTTTCGCAGCACCGGTCGGAGCCGCCCACCACAGCACCGGACCGTGGCGGGGTCATGCTCAGGGCGTAACCTCCGCCCCCGACCCGACCGTCGAGCATCCGCACCGCTCCGGCCCGCGTCCAGGGCGCCTACGGCGTCGCTGCGCGATGGGCTCTGCCCACCCCGGACCCGGACCTGCGCAGCGCTATGTGCTCCACGATCGGATCGGCGGCTCACCTCGGCCGGGCACCACCACCCACCGGAC
>JBOFLH010000541.1:0-10264 GCA_051657765.1 Nocardioides sp.
AGGGCAGCGACGAACTCGCCATTCGGCGACGCGTCGGCATGGCGCTCGTCGTGGTCGGCCAGATGCTCCCTGAGTGAGCGATCAAGGGCGGCAGCGCGATGGCGCTTCGCTATGGCCGAGGGACGCGGTTCACACAGGAATCTCGACGCTGCTCGCGTGCAGCCGCTGGCTCGTTTCCGGAGTGACTTCGAGGATTCGCTGGCTGCCAGATGGGCGGGCTTCACCGGCAAGCTGATCGAGAAGGCGGCACCTCGACCGACCGGCGTACCAACGGCGTACGCTATGCAGCCCTTCGACGTGAAGCTCGACTATCGGGGCCGGCCGTGGTGCACGGTGAAGCTCGAGCTCGGGCACAACGAGATCGGCGACGCGGACGAGCCGGAGTACCAACTCGCTGACGGCATCGTGCAGCTCTTCACCGAGGTCGGCCTCGAGGCGCCCAAGCCGGTGCGGGTGATGCGCGCCGATCACCAGGTCGCCCAGAAGCTGCACGCGGTCTCGGAGCCTGGCAGCGAACGAACGCGCGACCTCGTCGACCTCCAGTTGCTCGACAAGGGCGAGGATCTCGACCTCGCGCAGGTCGAGGCCACGTACGTCCGACTTTTCGAGTACCGGCGCCAGCAGGCATGGCCGCCGACCATCGTCAGCGGCGATGGCTGGGCCACGCTCTATGAGGCGGCGGTCGAGGACATCGCCGTGCTCCCAAATGTTGAAGGTGCTGTCGCTTGGGTCAATGAGTTCGTCGAACGCATCGCTACCCGCCATGACTGACCCGTGCCCCACGCGCCAGGAGGCCGGAATGGACAGCGTCGAGCGCGTGACCCTGCCCGGTTTCGGACCCAACGACTAGTTTGCGGCCGCGATCGTCCCCAAGCCGAACCAGCACTCAGGCCCCATGGTTGGCGACGTGCGGAAGGGACGCGTCTACCAGTCTTCGCTCGCTGCAACCGGCACCCTGAGGATCAACGATTGGTTCAAGGACGACCTGCCGGACTTCCTGTGGCCGGCGCTCGTCCTCGCCGAGCAGGGAAATGACAGTGTCCGCTGGTTCGTTCGGTGGCAGAAGGCGGTTCACGATGGACTCACTGTGCACGGCGGTCTGCGTTTGTTTGCGGAGTCGTTGGATGGACGCCTGACGCACCTCTCGGTTCTTGCTGAGAGGTTCTCCGACGCGGCAGATCTCGTCGTCGTAGAGGCAACTCGGTACGGCCCGCTTCCCAGAAGGGTCCGGCGTGCGCTCGGCCCTTACCCATACATTCCCGCAGGCTGGCTTGCTGGACAGGCAGACCTGCAGCCTCCCGAGTTGGCCGAGTTGGCCGAGTTAGCCGAGTTGGAGTTGATCCGCGACGCCTTGCTGGGGGTGCTCAAGGATGGTCATCGGGAAGCGCTCCTCAAGTGTCTCCGCACCTGGAGCACGGTCCAGGCAGGCACCTTCAGGTCAGACGAGGCGACCATCGACATCCTGAAGAACTACCCGGGCGACATCAGCACCAGATCAGCCACTGGATGGCCCAGCAGGACCCGTCCATCTATCGAGAGTTTCAGGAGTACGGCGCAGGCAAGGCCAAGCTCTACGCCCGGATCTCAGATGAGGTGCCGGCGGAGGCGCGCAAGGCCGGATTCCAGGAGGCCATCGAGGAGTTCGAGCGTCTCAGTCACAACCATGACGTCTTCGATCACCGGGTCGTTGACACCCGAGACACGTTCGCGGGCGGGAAGTCGATCCGAGCGATGGCCGAGGAGACCGAGCTGTTGGACTTCTACCGTCCGGCGTATTCGCCCCCAGCGGGGTCGCCCACTCCGAATGGTGGTCAGTCGAGACGCACGCGATGGAGCCCTGCCTGAATGTGCTTCACGGTCTCCACCTCATTCCGAGTCTCTCGCTGAGCTTCGGTGGCAACATCCCGCTGGCCTCCTCATGGGTTGACCAGTTCTACTCCTTGGTTCGAACCGCCTTGGGCATTCTTGGCACCGATGACGCGGCCGTGTCCGCGGCTTTCGACGGCTCGACGAGTCGGCCGAGGAGGAGGCGTCCGAGGCCCCGTGACGTTCGGCTGGTTCGATCTTCGGCAGCTCGTAACTGGAATTGCGAGCAGTGCGTGCGTGGCAAAACGTGGCAGGAGGGTCGTCGGCGACCGATCGCTATCAACGGCCGCCAACGGCCTGAATAGATGTTTCCGCAGTGATGGTGGTGGGGCTGCCCGAGTCGGACTCCGGGCTCGTTGAGAACCTGATCTAGCAGCTCGGATACGGCCGACGGGGCGCCGCTTCGACCGGCCCAGATCGCCAGGCCCTTGGCGACGGCAGCTCGCACGTAGGTGTCGTCATCCTCGGGAAGCGCCGCAAGAAGTGTGAGGTGGTGCGGGTGACCGACGTGAGATGCGATGGCGGCGGCTGCAGCTCGTTGCGTGGGGTCGCCGCGTAGTAGCCGTTCGGTGGTCGGGATCGTGGGCCGCGATAACTCGATCGAACGCGGCTGCGATGTCTTTGTATTGGCTGGAGCCGATCGTCTTGAGAGTTGCGACCTGCTCTGCTGTCCAGTCCTCATCGATGAGGCGGCCTACCAGCTTGGCGTATCGGTTAGCGGCCAAGTCGTCCGCAATCGGCGGTAGGGACGCGATGTGCTCTCGGATCTCATGGTCACGTCGCGCGACACGGAGACACAAAGACGCCGAACGAGACCGATCAGCTCGTCCGCCAGGATGAAGTGCGGCCGAAGTCGTGATTCGAAGTCTCCGGAGTCACGGAGGATCTCTAACGCCCACCGCACGTGACGGTCGGCGGCTTCGGGGGAGAGGATGTCAGCCGACTCTGCGACCAATCGCACCGACGCAGTCAGCGATGTCCGGGTTGCTGCCGACAGGTCGACCGCGTTGGCTACCTCGGCGAGGGGCTCGATCGGGCCTTCATCAACCAACTTCTTCGCCGTCGCCTTGGCGGCCTGGTCTGCGCCAGAGAGCCTGAGAAGGTCCAACGCGCCGACTACCTGATCGTGGTCAGCCGTGGTCATGAGGAGTCGGCGCGCGAGCAGCGACGCGGCGTTCCGCCACGAGATTGCGGACTCTTGGGCTCCCGCAGTGTCGCCGATCTCGACGAGGAGGCGTGCGCGGTGAGCTTCCAGCCACGCCCGATCAACAGGACTGAGGTCGGCGTCGACGACAGAAGCCACTGGTAGTACCACCACCCGGTCACGACGCCATTGGCCGTGACCTTCTGCTTGAACGGCGTTGCGCCGGCCTTCACCTGCCCCCCACCAGGCGGCGGACGTCCACCCGCTGGTCGTCCCGGGCCATGACCAGTGATCGGTCCCCAGATCGTGCTCGGGGTTTGGTGCAACTCCCCAGTCGAGCAGCTCGAGCTGTGCCTTGACCGCGGATTGGGCGGCCGTCCGTCCCTACCGGGTTGTTAGACGTGTCTTCACGGCAGCGCTCGCCGGATCTCGCCGATGAGTGTCGGATAGGGATCGTCCAAGGGCTTGCGGTCCGCCCTCAGCGCGGCCTGGATCTGCCGGAGCGGTTCGCCGGCCACGTAGTGGCGACCGCGCCGCTCGCCTCGTGCTTCCAGGAGGCCGATGTTGGCGGCGCTGACCAAGTCTCGTGTGGCGGTCCGTTCGTCCAACTCGGTGAGCTTCACGTAGGACGGCCGTGTCACGCGCAACCCGATCAATGCATCGAAGAGCGCTGCGCCGATCCTGTCGTTGAGGCGGTACTCTGCGACCAGTTCGTCGATTTTGCGCCACTGGATCTCGGCCTCGTCGAGTCGGCGGCGCATCGTCTGAGCCTGCATGTGATGCGCCCGCAGGTTGAACTTCACCCATAGCGTCGCGTCGTTTCCAGGGTTCCAAGCACCGTGCCCGGTCGCGGCGAGGACGTCGTAATAGTCCTGGGTGTTGTTGCCGAGCCACTCCTCGATGCTGGAGAAGGTCGGCTCGACCACGTGGTCCTGTGCAAGCACCATCGTCTGGAGGGCGCGGGCCATGCGGCCGTTTCCGTCGCGGAACGGGTGGATCATGACGAGGTTCAGGTGGGCCATCGCCCCGTGCACCAGCGGATCGTCGGCAGTGGGCGTCGAGAGCGACTCGGATAGCGACCGCATCAACTCCGGCACCAGATCGCCGTCCGGACCTGCGTAGACGTTGACGCCGCGCTTGTCGTCGCGAACGAAGATCTCCTTGGCGCGGTAGCGACCGGGTGTCTTGGACAGGTCGTGATCGAGCAGCATGAAGTGCATCGAACGCAGCACAGCCTCGTCAATCACGAAGCCTGGCTCCGTTGCCACGTTGAGGACGTAGGTGAGGACCCGGCGGTAGGCGATGATCTCGAGCCAGGTCGCGTTGTCGGCGCTCAGCGGGGGCTCGTCATCGACGGCCGCGACGGCGTCCTCCTCGCTCACGGTGTAGCCCTCGATGGTGTTGGAGCCCTGGATGGCGCGCGCTGTGGAGGTGCGTCGGAGCAGTCCGTTCCAGCGTTTGGGCGCGCGCAGGTAGTCCGCGAGCGATGCGCGCGTTTCGTGGATCTCCCCGATGGCTTGCTGGTCTTCGAGATCCGGGTCTGGGGTGGCGAAGAGGGAAGTCATGTCCGTATGTCCTTTGTTAAGTGCCAAGACTACGGGCGACACTGTCCGTTTGTCACTTATTAAGAGACAAACGGACAGTGTCGCTCATCAGATTCGCGGGTGGACGCTCCTGCTCGGAGCTCCGGGGTGGTCACCTGTCATACGACGGCTCGATCGATACGGGAGGTAGCTCCCACCCACAGACTGCAGCGCGTTGTGCGACCACTGGGTACGCAACGACGTGTGGAGGCGGTGCTGTGTGCGTTCGGTTTTCGGATCGGATGTGTGAAAGGCCGCGAGGGTCCGCGGATGCCGGGCATGAGAGGGCTATGCGAAAATCGGTGTGCTGCTGAGTGGAACCTTTCGCGCCGCCTGACTAGTCTTACCGGAAGTGACCCCCGTGCGTAGCGAATTCGAGGACTTCGCCGCCGCCCGCTGGCCCATACTGGTGCGGGCGGCTCTTCTTATGGGCTGCTCGCTTCCCGATGCGGAGGATCTCGCGCAGACGACGCTGGCGAAGTGTTTCGCTCGCTGGCCTAGAGTCATTGCCACCTCGCACCCCGACCGGTATGTGTACACGATGTTGCTCAATCAACGACGCAGCGACGTTGGTCGACGATGGCACCAGGAGTATCCGACCGACTTCACCGGCCGGCGTGGCGCGGACCTGGCAGACGAGGAGGACGCTGCGGTCCGAGTCGATCACGGGATGATTCTGCAAACGGCGCTGGGGCGGCTCCCTAAAGATCAGCGGGTCGTCGTGGTGGCCCGTCACCTACTCGATCTCAGCGAGGCCGAAACCGCTGAAGTTCTGGGGCTGCCCGGCGGAACCGTGAAGAGCCGACTCGCGCGCGGCGTGCGGTCGCTATCCGCCGATCACGGCCTACTCCAACTACAGCAGGAAGGTGCCTGACTCGCCATGACTGAGGATCCCGCCACGACGAACGACAGGGTCGGCCGGGTGTTCGCCGATGCTACCCGGACCATGCGGGTCGGCCCTGCCCCGATCGCCGCTATTGTGCAGGCCGGTCATCGGCAGCGGGCTCGCCGTCGGGCGCTGACGGCTGTCTGCGCGGTGGCGGCGCTGGGGCTGGGCGGAGTAGGCGCGGTCGCTCTCATCAGATCGCCGGTGCCGCACGGCCCGGCATCCTCGGTGGCGAGTGCGCCGGATGGCTCCGGCGTCTCCGCTAACTCTGTGGCTGACTCCTCTGCGTCGATGACAACCCGCGACGCGGCCCGGCGGCTCCTGGAGGACAAACCCGGGGTGCCATTCATGCTTCCGGAACAACTGCCGGATGGATACATCTGGCGCGGTCCTTCGGGGTATGCGACCGACGGAAACATGGTCACGTTGAGGGAGTCGATGTTCGGTCCCGGACGTGACCTTGGCGTGGTGCCGGTGGTGATCATCTGCACGCATGGTCGAGGGCCAGATCTTTGCCCTGAAGGCGTACGGCACTTCGACAGAGTCGTCGACGGATATGCCGTCACGATCTCCTTCAGCGCTACGCGACCCGCTCCCGAGTTTGAGGAGTTCTGGCGGACCGTGCCGCTGGTCAACGACCTTGATGTCAGCTGGCTTCGATAGTCCGGCTCCGACCAAGCGCAAGGCCCGCCGCTATCGGCCCAGCCGCCTTGTTGTAGCATCACGGTTCGATCAGCGCTAGCGCATTGCTGCCGCGCACTTGACGGGATGGATCGTCGACGAAATTCGTTGCCGCACTGGTCCTCGCCATTATGGCTACGGGAGTTGTCCCGGCGCACGCCGCCGAGCGTCCCGAGCGGGTTCCGGAGATCGCCGGAGAACCCATCACCGGAACGGCGACCATTGTCCTCAACGAAAAGACGATCGACGCCGAACGTGTGGCCGCGGTGGCGAGCGAGCGGGCACGCGGTCTTTCCGTCGGCGATGAGCGCAAGGAAGACTCGCTCATCGCTGCAGTGGAGAAAGCCGGCGGCACCCTGGACGAGGACGTCATCGACGTCGTTCCGCTGTTGGGCGGCGATGTGACATTGACGGTGCCGGTTGATGTCGAGATCGACAAGATCACCCTCACCCTCAACAAGGGCCTGCTGACTGTCGACGCGTTGAGCTCCCCAGCGGAGACCTCCGCCGTGGAAGCCGCCGGCCCCGGGATGGTCCCACATTGGATCAACGACGGCGATGGCGCCTATGTCATCACCATTAGCGGCTGGGGTGACGGGTTGTTCACCTGGGCTCGAAGCAAGCTGGCCGACGACGGTAGCGCCGCCTACACCTGGTACGCGTACAAGCGCAAGGGAGACGGGCATCCGTTCCCCCGGTTCGGGTACGACGCCAGAGTGCAGCGGCTGCGCCTGCAGAACTTCCCATTCGACTCGGTCGAGCCGAACCTGGTCAACTGGAACGAATGGGATCCGGCGGTCAGCTTCTCCGGCCAGTGCGACGGTGGCACCTACAACGTAGGTATCAGCGTCTTCGCCGCGGAATTCGGCACCAGTTTTCAGGATTGCGACCGGTACACCGTGTGGCGCAACGCGAACAAGCCCAGCAGCTACTGGATCGAGATGGACCAAGGACAGGTCATTCACGGCGGGGACCGGGAAATCGGCTACGCCATCGCGTGGAAGCAGAAGAACGGGACCGCTGGTTCCCAGCACGACTTCCAACGGCTAGTGCTCCGGTTGCACGGCGTCCCGATCGACTGCAGTCACACCGACGCCGGGGATACGTGCTAGCGACCCGAAAAGCTGCGGCGGCCCTCGCCGCATTCCTCCTCGCCGGGGGCTGCGGACAAGGCTCGCCGGTCCGCAAGGAGAGTGTTACGGCCGCCGCCAACCCGCGCGCCGCCAGTGCCACCGAGTCGGAGTCGGCTCGGCGGACGCCAGGATTCCCCGGCGTGTGCAGCACCAGCGGCGTCACCTGTGCCAGGTCGGCATCGGCGCGGTAGCGGTCGGATACCCAGCGACAGGCGTCAGTTCCCTCTCCCACGATTCCGCCGCCGCCGGCGGTCGGCAATCGGAGGTTCTCTACTTCGACTCCGGCGGGCCCGGCGCCGCGCCACTCGATGCGGGCGCCCTCAGGCAAGGAATGCCGGCGTGGACTCGCGGCTACACGTTGGTCACCTTGGCGGAGCCGTGGACCTTTCGCGCCGCTGACCCCCACTGCGAGCGGTGGATGGTGGCCATCGGAAGCACCGGAGAACCCACCGACGCCGAAGCCAGCCCAGCGCAGGTGCCCTGCAGCTGGTCCGATTGGCGGTTGGGCGCCGAAGACGTCCAGGAAAGTCTGCCTGAGATTGTTAGACGCTTCGGGCCTATCGCCGGGGTGTATGCCTCCTCGTTCGGAGCGGTCCGAAGCCTGCCAGTGATGCGGCACCTCGCAGCTCGCGAAGAACCAGGTTTCCTGGTCATGGACGCCCCGGCACCCACCCCGAACTCCACGACCGGCGCCGAGTTGCTGCAGGATCGATGGGACCGGGCGAAGCGGCTGATCACGACCGCGCCGAAGTGCTCGCGGGCCTGCGTCGACGCCCGGGCCGCCGAGCTCGAGCGCTTCCTCCAAGGCACTGGCCAGATGTCCGCGTTCGAAGCCGGACTGGGGATGCTGGCGCTGGTTCCCCGGTTGTCGGCCAACCGCGAGTTCCTGGCCGACGTGTGGGGGCACACGCAAGAGTTGTCCCGGGTGCAGGTGCTCACCTGGAAGCGCGTCGCTCGTGGCTACAACATGAGCAATTCGGCCGGGGCTCCACGACCAGAGCTCGTGTCCTACCTCGCGTCGATCTGCATGGCATACCGCGGCTGGGACTTCGATCAGGACAACCCGCTGACTGCGATGCATGCCCTCTGCGGCGACTCGGGCGCGGGTATCGCGGACAACGCCGGCGAGCCCGTCCGGGAACCGAAGGCGGCGGCTATGTCGGTCCCCACCTTCATCGCCGTCAACGAATCCGACCCGGTCCTCTCGAGCGCACAGCAACAGAGCTGGGCGGAGCTACTGCCCAACAGTGTTCAACTCACCTACCAGTCACTGATACATGGGACCGGACCGGCACGGGTCGACGGTGCTATCGGCCGCTGGCTAGACGCGACCCTAGGCCAATAGGCCCTGCTCGGGGGTTGCTAGATCGCGCCCCTGGCATCGCCATCTACTAGCGAGTAACATAGCGTCATGAAGCGCACCATCTACGACGAGGACCACGAGGCGTTCCGGTCATCGGTCCGCGAGTTCATCGCCCGCGAGGTTACCCCCAACCTGGAGAAGTACGCCGCCGACAAGGCGTTTCCGCGCGAACTCTGGGTGGCCGCGGGTGAGCAGGGCTACCTTGGCATGGAGATCCCCGAGCAGTACGGCGGCGCCGGGGTCGAGGACTTCCGGTTCAACGCCGTGCTGACCGAAGAGCTGGCGGCGGTCAACATGGCGCTGCCCACCTGTCTCGGCATCCACGCCGACATCGTGGCGCCTTACCTGGTGCACCTGACCACCGAAGAGCAACGTCAACGGTGGCTGCCAAAGATGTGCACCGGCGAGCTGTGGACCGGGATCGGCATGACCGAGCCCTCCGGTGGTTCGGACCTGGCGAACCTCAAGACGACCGCAGTGCCCGACGGGACGGACTGGCTGATCAGCGGGTCCAAGACCTTCATCACCAACGGCTTCTCGGCCGATCTCGTGCTGGTGGCCGCGCGCACCAGTCCGGAGAAGAAGGCCCGCGGGATCAGCCTGTTCGCCGTCGAAGCCACCTGTGAAGGATTCAGTCGCGGACGCAAGCTCGACAAGGTTGGCCAAGACGAAGCGGACACCTCCGAGCTGTTCTTCGACAAC
Organism: Nocardioides sp.; assembly: GCA_051657765.1. GTDB lineage: Bacteria > Actinomycetota > Actinomycetes > Propionibacteriales > Nocardioidaceae > Nocardioides. Next base: position 9,359 of record JBOFLH010000541.1, read on the forward strand.
GTCCGGGTGCCGGCGGAGAACCTGGTCGGGGAGGTCGACCAGGGCTTTATCCACATGATGACCTGGCTACCCCAGGAGCGGCTCTGGTCCGCGGTGGCCAACCTGGCGCACTGCCGACCGATCCTCGAAGAGACGATCGCGTATGCCGCGCAGCGCACGGCGTTCGGGCAGGTGATCGGGTCATTCCAGCACAATAAGTTCCTGCTGGCAGAGCTGGTCACCAGAGTGGAGGTCACCCAGGCGTTCATCGACCAATGTGTGTTGGCCCACTGCGCCGGTGAGCTGACCGCGACCGACGCGGCGAAGGCCAAGTGGTGGACCGCGCAGGTACAAAACGACGTGCTCGATCATTGTGTTCAACTGCACGGCGGCTACGGTTTCATGAACGAATACCGGGTGGCCCGGGCCTGGCGCGACGCCCGGGTCAGCAAAATCTGGGCCGGATCCAATGAGATTATGAAAGAACTCATCGGCCGCGAACTCGGCTTCTGATCTCCAGACGGGGCGGTTGCGGGCCATTCGCCGCACCCGGGGCGCGTCCCTCGGCCGCCGACGAACCGGGGCTCGGCTGAGCAACGATGAGCGAAGCCTCGCCTTGCTTGCCGACCGGCACCGGTATGCCAAAGGATCAGGCAGGTGAGCACAACCCAGCCCGAACCACACCCCTCGATCGGTCCACACGACCACGAACCTCATGACAACGGCCTCGCCGCGCGGCTGAACTGGCTGCGCGCCGGTGTGCTCGGCGCAAATGACGGCATCGTGTCCACCGCCGGTCTGGTGGTCGGGGTGGCCGGAGCGACTACCGACAGTGCCGCGATCATGATCGCCGGGATCGCCGGGCTCTTCGCGGGCGCGCTGAGTATGGCGACCGGCGAATACGTCTCGGTCAGCACCCAACGCGAC
>JBOFLH010000542.1:0-3973 GCA_051657765.1 Nocardioides sp.
CCGTCCGCTTGTTCTCGGTGACCGACGGCTGCTCGAGAAGGACGACCTCCTTGAAGAAGCCGTTGAGTCGACCTTCGGTGATCTTGCCGATCGCCTGCTCTGGTTTGCCCTCCGCACGAGAGGTAGCCTCGGCTATCTCTCGCTCGTGCGCAACCACATCAGCGGGCACCTCATCTCGGGTGAGGTATTGCGGACGCATCGCGGCAACCTGCTTGGCCGCGCCGCGCGCCGCGTCTTCGTGGTCACCGGTGTATTCGACGAGCACGCCGATCGCCGGCGGAAGGTCGGCCGCACGCTTGTGCAGGTAGGACACGACCGGTCCGTCGAAGTAGGCGATCCGACCGAGCTGGATCTTCTCACCGATCTTGATAGCGAGGTTATCCACGGTCTGGCCAACGGTCTGCTCGCCCAGGCTTAGTGCCCGAACTGATTCCAGGTCACCGGCCTTGGCCGCGTCGGCAGCCTCAGCGATCTTCTGAGCGATGCCGACGAACTCGTCACCTTTCGCAACGAAGTCGGTTTCACAGTTCAGTTCGACCAGGGCGCCACCGGCATGGGCCACCAATCCGGCAGTCGCCTCCCGCTCGCCGGCCCGCTGCTGCATCTTGGCTTGCCCCTTGGTTCGCAAGATGTCGGCGGCACGGTCGAAGTCACCCTCGGCTTCCTCGAGCGCCTTCTTGCAGTCCAGCATTCCTGAGCCCGTCATGTCCCGGAGCTTCTTGACATCGGCCGCGGTGAAGTTTGACATCTGTTGGTCAGCCCTTCTGTGCTGCGTTGGCGAAGCCGGCGGCCTCTGCCGCCTCGGCGGTGCGGAACCAGATCTCGGCCTTGGTGCGGCCGTACCACGGGCTACTCGGCGTGTGGAACTTCATCGAGTCGGCATTGCCCTTGATCTCGAAGCCATCTGGCGCAGAGCCATCGGCGAGCGGCGCCGCCGAGTCTGGGCCATAGCCACCATCGGCTGGCGCCTGCGCCACTGCGGCCACGGCAACCGGATCGCTGGCATCGGCGGCCACCTCGACCGCGGAGGCCTTTTCGGCGGCAACGCCAGCCAAATCAACGGGCACCAAATCAACGGGCACCGCCTCAACGGGCACCGCCTCAACGGGCACCGCCTCAACAGGCACCGCCTCAACAGGGTCCGCCTCGACCGGCACCGCCTCGACCGCCGCCGGCTCTGCCGCGGGAGCGTCATTCGGGGTGGCTAGCAATTCGGCTTCCCACTCAGCCAGCGGCTCTTCGGCGGCGATGACTGGGCCGGCGCCGTCAGATTTGATGCCGGCCCGCGCCTTGAGGCCCTCAGCCACCGCGTCGGCGACCACCCGGGTAAGCAGCCCGACCGCCCGAATCGCGTCGTCATTGCCCGGAATAGCGAAGTCGACTTCGTCTGGATCGCAGTTGGTGTCCAGGATGCCGATAATCGGGATCCGCAGTTTGCGGGCCTCCTCGACGGCCAAGTGCTCCTTGTTGGTGTCGACGATCCACACCGCTGCCGGCGTACGCGTCATATCGCGGATGCCACCCAAAGTCTTGTCCAGCTTGTCGCGCTCCCGCTTCATCTGCAGGAGTTCCTTCTTCGTGCGCCCGGAGCCGGCCACATTGTCGAAGTCGAGCTCGTCGAGCTCCTTGAGTCGGTTGATCCGCTGGTGCACAGTCTGGAAGTTGGTGAGCATGCCGCCCAACCACCGCTGATTGACGAACGGCATCCCCACTCGGGTGGCCTGCTCAGCAATGGCGCCCTGCGCCTGCTTCTTGGTCCCCACGAACATCACCGTGCCACCCTTGGCGACAGTCTCCTTGATGAACGCATAGGAGCGGTCGATATAGGACAGTGACTGCTGAAGATCAATGATGTAGATGCCATTGCGCTCGGTCATGATGAAGCGCTTCATCTTGGGATTCCATCTGCGGGTCTGGTGCCCGAAGTGCACGCCGCTCTCAAGAAGCTGACGCATAGTGACGACTGCCATCTGACTCTCCTGGTCGAACCTGACCAGGAGAGTCGACGAAGACGTCGAGATCCCTGGCCGAGCGGTCCGTGATTGATTTCAGTTTGACGCGACCGACAGGTTGTCGATTGCCCTGACGCCAGCGCGTGACCCGACCTGAGTTTCGTCAGGACCGAGGATCATCGCCCACGGGTGATCGGTCACCCAGGAGGCTGGAGGGACCGTCGCGGTCTGCAAGCGTGCGAAGTCGAATCCCGAAGGATTCGCTGGGGGAACTTTAGTGCAATGCCGGCGCCCGCGGCGAATCGCCCTTGACCTATCTACCCTGCGCATGACCGATTGCCGGTCCTGGTTGATCGGGCGGCGCCTCGACACGGCCAACGCGCCGGAAGTAGGGCTTGATGTCTCCGGACCTGGGACGCCAGGATCTTCTCCCCACCGTCGAAACGCCGGGCCTGGCACGCCCCTCGCACCCCCGGGTACTGCTCGTGCTTGGCCGCTCAGCCGCGAGCGCCCGGACTCGTCGTTGCCCGGCCACTATCAGGTGCCGTTCGAGGTGTTCGACAAGCCGCGTGTCGGTCCCCCTCGCCCACTCAATGGGACAGTCCGCGTTGCGCCGACGCGTCACAAAGTGCGGACGCGTCACAAGTGCCGACCAGGTGTTCGACACCGGTGACGGGCCAGTTCGGCTGCACTACATGCCGCAACTCGCCGCTATCCACAACCCCACGATTCCTCCGGCGCATCCCGCACCGGATCCGACAGAGTCCCGGATATGGCCGCACATCCACCGCCGATCGTCCCTTCTCCAGCGCGCCCCGATCGCCCGGTCCGCACGGCCGGCCAGGTCGGTCGCCGCAACGTCTTGTCCTGGGTGACGGCGCCCATAGTCGGGCTGGCCGGCTATCTGGCTCCGGTGGCGCGCCTAGCGCTGGGTCGACCGACACTGAGTCGAGCGGCGCTGAGTCGGGCCGCGCCGGTTGGAGCGGGGCTGGGTCGAGCGGCGCTATTGGGCCTATTGGGTCTGGGGGCAGTGCTGGCCTGCGGTGCGCCCGCGACGGCAGCCGACGGCGACACTCCGGTCGGTCGCTGGCCACTTGTGCCACAACCGGTTGTAGTGGCTCGGTTCGATCCTCCGGCGACTGCCTACGGCCCGGGGCATCGTGGGGTCGACCTGGCCGGATCCATCGGTCAGCAGGTGCGGGCCGCCTTGCCCGGCCGCGTGATCTTTGCTGGCTCGATTGCCGGGAAAGGTGTCGTGGTCGTCAATCACGGTGCCACTCGGACTACCTATGAGCCGGTCGCCGCCGCGGTATCGGTGGGCACCCAAGTCGCCGCCGGGCAGGCAATCGGCACCCTATGGTTGCCCGGGTCGCACTGCTTTCCGCAAGCCTGCCTGCATTGGGGCTGGCTACGAGGATCGGTCTACCTCGACCCGCTGCGGGTGGTCGAGGCCCAACGCGTGCGGCTACTGCCGTTGACCGACCTTCCGGCCACGCTAAGCGCGCGGATGAGCTTGTTGGTAGGCACGCCGCAGACGATCGGTCGTGACATGGGTATACAGCTGGGTGGTCGCCAATGACGCGTGCCCTAACAGTTCTTGGACCGTGCGCAAATCGGCACCACCTTCGAGTAGGTGCGTTGCCGCGGTATGCCGAAGCCCGTGCGGGCCGATGTCGGGCGCGCCGGGGACCTGTGCGATCCGCTGATGCACCATCGCGCGGACCGCACGCTGATCGATACGACCACCACGAGCACCCAGAAACAGCGCGACATCCGCGCGGTCACTCCAGAGTGCGGGTCGACCGGTGCTCAACCAGCGAGTCAACGCCCGCGCGGCCGGAACGCCGTACGGCGCCACTCGCTCCTTGTTTCCCTTGCCCAGCACACGCACCAGGTTCCGCTCGTGATCGACATCGTTGACGTCAAGGCCAACCAGCTCGCCGACCCGAATTCCGGTCGCGTACAGCACTTCCAAGATCGCGGTGTCCCGGATCGCCAACGCCTGCGCGGTGTGCGAACCA
>JBOFLH010000543.1:0-7522 GCA_051657765.1 Nocardioides sp.
CGGTGTTGCCGGCGACGCCGCTACCGGCCACCGTAGTGATGACTCCCGTCGACAACGTGACCTTGCGGATCTTGTGATTGCCCGCATCCGCGATAAAGAGGTCCCCAGCGGCGTCAAAGGCCACCCGTGCCGGCGCACTCAATCGTGCCGAGGTGGCCGGGCCGCCGTCGCCGGTGTTGCCGGCCGTGCCGGTCCCGGCGATGGTCGTCACTGTGCCGTCGACGTTGATCCGGCGCACTGCGTGCAGCCCGGAATCGGCGACGTAGATCCGATCCTGGTTGTCGATCGCCAGCCCCCATGGCATGTTGAAGCCCACGGCGACCGACGGGTTGCCGTCGGCCGGATAGACCCCAGTGCCATTGCCCCCGGCGGTCCACAGCATGTTCTTACCGCAGTCGGCGGCGGTATAGGCGGCGGCCCGGTTGAACAGGGTCCAGGCATTCGGGTTGAGCGACTGGGCGGCGTTGGCGCTGAAGAACACCCGACACGAGGCGGCATTGCCGACCGCCATGGCATCTCCATGGTGGTAGGCGAACTCGGTGGCGGCACCGCCAGTGACCGAACCGATCACCTCGGCCGAGGCCGCGGGAGTGCCGTAGCCGACCGGGATCGGGTTGGTACTGATCGCTTGCACGCCGGCCTTCGCTGCCGAGAGCGGATGCCGGGCCTTGACGATGTTCACCGAGTTGGCCGGCGTGGTCAGGCCACCCGTAGCGGCCATGCCCATCTCGTCGAGCAATCTCGTGTGCAGCACCAAGGCCGGTCGCTGGAGGTCCCGCAGCCGGGTGCCCAACCGTGCCTCCGCGACGCTCGGATAGAGAATGACATAGGAATACTCGGGGAGCACGTCGGACGGTTGCACCAGATTGTCATCGACATACGTGATCGCGTAGTTGTCCTCGACGGCGTCTTGCACCTTCTTGTCGCCGGCGCTCAGCACGGCCGGGTCGGCCACCACCGCGAGCACCTTGGTCCCACCCACGGGCGGATTGATCGTGACAGTCTGCGATGAGGAGGAGGATTGGTCTCCGGTGTCGTAGGCCGCGGTAGCCGTGAAAGAGAAGGTCGGCTTTGAGCCGACCGAACCGGTCACGAACCGATCCAGGTGGCAGTTGACCATCTGCGACGCGTTGACTGCCTGCGGCAGCCCGCACTCGCTCGAGAGGTCGCCGAACGTCGGACTTGTCAACGAGGTAATCGTCGCCGGTCGCTCCGGGTTGAGGTTCATCATGGTCACGTTGAACCGCACGGTCGACCCTGGGTAGGCGATCTGACCGGGTCCGACCACGGTTCGGAGCCGGAAGTCGGTCGTGCTGGTGACGATCTGCACCACGGACGTATCGGTGTCGGCGACGGCTGAGTCGCCGGCTTCGGCGGTCGCCGTGATTGCCGCGCTCACCGAGGTCGAGGCCTCGCCACTGACGGTTTCCGGGGCCGTGGTGCAGCTGTACATCTCGCCGGCGGCCAGGGTCTGTGGCAGCGTGCAGGTGCCTGAACCGTCGAGATTGCCCAGGCGGGCATCGTTGAGTGCGGTCACGGTGATCGGCCGGTCGGCAAAGGTGTTCTGCACTCGCACCTTGTGGGTGACGTCGCCCGACGGAGCCAGCACGAACGGCCGCGACGGGGTCTTGCGAACCTCGACGCCCGGGGCCGGATTCGCCCAGAAGGCGTTGCGGCCGTGGTTGACCTTGTTGAAGGCGTCGCCGTCCGAGCCGGCGAACAGTCCGGCCGGCTCCAGCTCGAGGGTCAACACCCCCCGGAAACCGCCGGCATCGGGTACCCAGTTGATGCCTTGTCCGTTGTCCGGATCGAGCGCGGCAATCTGGAACCGTGGGTCGGACTTGGTCTCCGTGTCGAGGTAGCGGAAGTGCCCGGAGACGTACAACGCGTCCCGATCCGCGGCTACCGCCTCGAGGGTGTCCCCGATCCGGGCCGTCCACGCCGGCCTCTTATTCACCGTGTCGTTCGCCATCGAGAACGCGTTCACCGTATCGCAAGCGGGGTAGTAGAAGTGCCCCGAACTCACTACATACAGCGTCTGACCGTCCGGGTCGATGTCGATGTCGCGCATGAATCCGACCTTGCCGTTGCGGCCGCAGGGTTGATCGTAAAGATCGGTATGCCAGTCGGTGACGACCGCAGTCGGGCCGGCGACATCGATCTGGGCGATCAAGGGTCGCCGTAGGCCGGCAATCTTGCGGAAGTTGCCGATCACCATCAGCCGGGTCTCATCCGCCGACAGAGCCATCGCTCGTAGGCCGCCCTCACTGATGTCGTTGGTGGGCTCCGTCAACGGCAGGTCGAAGTTGGTCAAGGTCGCGCCGGTGTTGGCGTCGACGGCCGCCAACCGGGCGGCCGGCGCACCGTTGAGCGTGTCGAAATTGCCGCCCAGGTAGAGCGTGGTGCCGTCGGCGCGGACCGCCATGTCCTTGACGTAGGAGTTGGCGCTCGTGGTGAAGCCGGCCACGTTGCTGCCAGTGACGATGTCAAGCTTGGCGATCTTCGCGCGGGCCTGGCCACCGATTCGGTCGAACTCGCCGCCGACGAACACGGCCTGTGCGTTGGCTGATGCCTTGACAATGTTGACTTGTCCGTCCGGGGCCGGGTTGAAGTCGGACCGGAGCGCACCGGTGGCGAGATCATAGGCCGCCAGACCGGACCGCGCGACGGTGCCGTAGTCGGAGAAGTCGCCGGCCACCAGCAGCGAACCGCCGCTGCGCACAAGAGTCAACGCACCACTGGCCGCGCCCTTCGGCGCCCGGGCCAGCGAGCGCGGAGTCTCATAGTAGGGCACCACTGCGGTAACCGCGTTCGTGGCAAGGTGTACCCGAGCCAGCACCGCCGGCTGGTCCTTCTCCGGATTGATCTGGAAGGACCCGCCGAGGTAGAGCCCACCGTTGCCGTCCCCGGTGACCGCCGAGATGTCGCCGGAGATGCCCGGCAAGGCCAGCGCGGTGACCGCGCCGGTGCCGACCAGCGAGATACCCGCCAGTCGGTTCCTGGGCGAGCCGCCCACCTGGCCGAAGGCTCCGCCGAGGTAGACGGTATTGGCCGCTTCGTCCAACTCGAGATCGTTGACAGTGTTGTTGATATCGACACTCAGCGCGTTGAGGGAACCGGTGACGCCGTCCAGACTGGCCAACTTGGTTCGGGTAACGCCGCCCACGGTACCGAACTGACCGCCGATCAACACCTCACCGGAGTCGCGGACGACGATGTCGTTCACGGGTTGATTGGGGGTGCTGTTGGCCCAGCCAGTGCTGCGGACACCGGTCGTCGCATTCAGCGCGGCCAGGCGCCGGTAGGTAACGGCATCCACCTTGGCAAAGTCGCCGCCGACGTAGATCAACGATCCAGTGTTGTTGAGAGCCAATGATCGCACCGCACCACCGGTCACGTTCGCTCCCCAGACGAATCCGCCACCAGGGCCGAATCGAGCGACACCGCTCGCGGGTTGGCCGGCGATGGAGGTGAACGCACCGCCAACAATCAAGCCGCCGTCGGTCGTCGTCGCCAGGTCGAGCACTACGCCGTCGGGAGCGGGATCGAACGGCAACAGCGCGCCGGTGCCGTCCACCTGGGCCAGGTTCGCGCGGGGCTGACCGGCGACGCTGGAGAAGTTGCCACCGAGGTACCAGCCGCCGGCGCCATCGGCGAGCGCGACGCTGACCGAGCCGGTGACATCAGGAAAGCCCGATCCGAACGTCTTCGCCGCGAGATCGACGATGCCGACCGCCCCGCGGGTTACCGGGCCGACCTGGGTGAAAGTCCCGCCCATCACCACGGTACTGCCGACTTGAGCTACGGTGCGAACCTCACCGTCCACGGCATGGATGCCGGCATCGCGCGGTCGCTCGGCCATCACACCTGGGCGAGTGTTGGGATCGGCTTGTACCGGTGGCAATACGGTCACCATAGCCAGCAGACCTACCCCACCTATCGCGAGTACCAACCAGATCCGCCGTACCGACTTCATCTCTTCGTCCTTAGGTTCACGAGATCGGACGACCCACGCCCGACTATCGAGGAGACGCTTCAGATGCCCCCCGATGACGCGACTCAGCAAGCCCTGACCGAAAGACTACGCACGATGGTCGGCGACGCGGGCTGCTAGCCCAACTGAAACTCAAGAACTGTCCGATCGGCCTATCTCAGTAGTCACCGACGACTCAGCCAGCCAACTCATTCGGTGATCTCGGTCGGCCGATCCTGGACTAGGTTGCCGAGGCGGACAGGGCCTGGGTCAACATCTGCGTGACCTTGGTCTCGGTGAGTCCCCGATAGGAACTCCCGCCGGTTACATCCGACATCCTCTGCAAGATCGTGTAGTTGGCGCCCTCGCCGTAGCCCAGGGTGATAATCGGCAGTGGCCGGATCCCGTCATACTGCCGGCGGAGATCGGTCAACATCTCCTCGTCCGAGATCGACTTCTTGGGGTCGTTTTCCTGGTCCTCGCCATCGGTAACCACCACGACCGCGTTGTAGCGGCCGAAGGCGTAGTCGTTCAGCCCCGCCTCATAGGCCTCTAACACGGCGCGATACAACGGCGTGCCACCTTGCGGATCCGCCTTCAGCCGGGACACGGTGCCGGAGAGTTCCTCCCGACGGATCGCGCCGCCATCGACTTTGTCACCCAACGCACCGACACTGACCAGTTTCCGCACGCCGTCTTGACCACCTGGTCTTTCACTCACCGTGAAGGTCCACAAGCCAAGATCACTGTCCGGGGCGCTGGCATCGACCAATTGCCGCAGCGATTGGCGCGCCAGATCGATCTTCGACTTCGTACCACCAGGCAGTTTCTCGTTCATTGAGCCGGACAGATCGAGCACGACCAACAGCCGTGACCTTCGGCCCACCGAGGACCAGGTCTGGCGTATGTTGGTCACCTCATCGCCATTGACCCGCACCGCTTGCACCTGTTGCGCCGACAAGGTCCCAGACTTGGGCGAACCATCTGCGCTCACATACTCCGAGGCCAGCGCGCCACCCGGGTCGCGTAGACCTAGCTGCTGGAACCGCTTGATCGCCGCCGACGAACCCAACGCCTTGCCCAGCGCCTCCAGGTTGGCCGTCACTTCGTCACTGACCACATCCTCATCCGGAGTGATGCCGACCAGTGGGAAGTCCAGCGCCCCGCCCAGCTCCGGATCGTAGGACGCCACGACGTTGCCACCGGACTCGGCGATCCGCAGCACGTCGTGTTCCGCCGAAGGCACGGAGTCATACTTCCCGGCAGCAACCAGTTCGGCCGGGCTTTGGTCGAGGTCGGACGGCAACTCCAAGCGTCGCCCCAACGTGGCGAACTGGGTCGAATTGCGGGGCACGCCGAGCAACGCGCTGAGGCCGGTGGCGTTCGTCACCGGGTCGAGCGTGCCCAGTCGCCACTTGGAGGTGGGAGCCGACAACATGCTGCTCCAGGTCGGCTGCGCGTCGGGCCACCCGGCCTCCTCTGCTTTCGCCGGGTTCACCGCCAACACCAGCGGACTGGTCGCAATCGACTGCGGGGTCTGGTCCAATCGTTGCTGCCCGATCGACGATTGCCGGGCGAGGTTCAGCCACAACGACGAGTCGGCGATCCAGGCATCCGGCAGCTCGCTGGCGAGACCAACCCCAACGGGCCGCGCCACGTTGGCGGCCACCACGGCTGAGGGTTGCGGATCGATCTCAACCTCCACACACCCGGAGCCCTCTCGGAAGTCACTCAGGTCGGCGGTGATCGCCGAGACCGCATCGGCGATCACCGGGTCGACCGCCACCGTGATGGTGTTCTCGGGGCACTTGGTCCGTGGCAGTCCGGCGGTGGCACCACCGCCGCCACCATCCCCGACCTGGCTCAACAAGCCCACCGCAGCAGCGACCAGGAGGCCGAAGACCAGGGCACCCGCCAGGAGTCCGACCGCGATGCGGACCGCTAGCCGGGGCGCGGAGTCGTCGATGGGATCCGGCTCCGCAGCATGACGAGCTTCTCGGGAAACCATGGGCGAGATCCTAGCGGGCCGATCGACGCCCCGGCCTCATCAATCTTTGATACCGATACGTTCGAACCAAAAATCCCACCCGAAGTTGGCCGTCCGCGCTGGTGATCTACACCCTAAACCGACTCCCATAGTTGCGGCTCGGCGCGGATCGCGCGAGACTCCGGATGTGAACAACTTCCAACCGCGCCCGGGGGGGGCGAGGTCACGCGCCTGGCTTTCGCGCCGTCAGATGCTGGCCGGGCTGGCCGCTTCTTCCCTCGCCGCATGCTCGACAGACCGGAAAACCAGCTCGGCCACCGGGTCTCCTCAAGAGGGCCGCACCTCGGGATCGACCGCGGATCCAGGCGCCAAGGGGCTGGTCTGGGCACAATGGCCGGGTTACATCGACAAAGACGAGAGCGAGAAGAAGCGGCCTACGTTGGACGCCTTCATCGCCGAGACCGGCATCAAGGTCGAGTACCGCGAAGTCATCAACGACAACGTGGAGTACCTCGACGGGACCGATAAGACTCCTGGGATCAGGCCGAAGCTCGAGGCCAAACAGCCGATCGGCGCCGATGTCGTGACACTGACCACCTGGCTTGCCAGCCGACTGGTGCGAGCTGACCTGATGCAACCGATCCTCCCAGCGGGCAGCGAAGCCGGCGGCAAGGTGATCAGCGCCCTGGCGCGTCCCGACTTCGACCCCGAGCAGCGCTACACCATGCCGTGGCAGGCCGGTATCACTGGCATCGCCTACGACGCGCGCAAGGTTGACCGGGCCATCGGCAGCCTGGACGAGTTGTTCACGCGCTCCGACCTGAAAGGTCGAGTGGGCATTCTCACCGAGTTCGCCGATACCGCGGGCATCGCGATGCTGGCCTTGGGCAAGGATCTCGGAGCCGGTTCGGTGGTGGACGCCGCCGACGGCGTCGACTACCTCCAGAGCCTCAACGAACAGGGCTGGTTCGGTGGCTACTACGGCAACAACTTCGTCAAGGCACTCGACAAAGAAAAAGTCGTCGCGACGTTGGCATGGTCCGGTGACACCATTCAAGCCCAGTTCGAGAATCCGTTCATGAAGTTCGTCATCCCCGAAGAAGGAGCGATGATTTGGGCGGACAACCTGATGATGCCGAAGGCCTCCAAAGCAGCCGGCGCGGCCGCCAAGCTCGTCGAGTACTACTACCAACCAGAAGTCGCCGCCCAGCTCGCAGCCTATGTGAACTACATCTGCCCGGTGGACGGTGCGCAGGAGGCCATGTTGAAGGTGGATCCCGATTTGGCCGAGAACCCGTTGATCTTCCCGAATCAGTCTCTGCTGGACCGCTGCTATCAGTATCCGACACTCCCGATTGCCGACGATGACGCCCTCCGCGCCCAGTTCGACAAGATCATCAATAACTAAACCCAGTAGCCGCCAACTAGTGGTGTGTCTCGTAAATAGATAGACCGTTAGGTCGTATGCTCGGGACGTGAGCGCACCCGCTGCCGCCTTGGAGATGACCACGACGCAGCGAGCGGTGTTGGAACGGGTGTCGCGATCGACCGCGGCGCCGCAT
>JBOFLH010000544.1:0-3458 GCA_051657765.1 Nocardioides sp.
CCTGCTCGCGCGGGTCGATCTGCCCGGTGAGGGTCGACCCGAGTGGGTTGCGGGGATCGTCGAGGTCGGTCTTGATGTATTTTCCGTCACTGAGGCCAGGTGACTTGACATAGATGGCACCGTCCACCAGCAGCAACTCAACACCGTCACCCAACTGTGGGATCGACATGGTCAGCTTCAGTTCCGCCGGGGTCTTGGCATAGTCGATGTCGCCGTCCGCGGTGAGGTTCTGGCCGGCGCCCTTCAACGCCAACGTGACATGTGCCGTGCTGGTTTCTTCGATGGCGGACACCAGCGTGTTCACGAACTCCTGGGCGTCCACGCTGTCACCTTCGGCGATCTTCTCGCTGATCGACGTCACCTCGGCCGGGTTGTCGCCGGCCGCGGTGGCCTTGGTGTCGTCACCACCGCAGGCCACCAGGCCAACGAGGGTTAGCGGCGCGAGGACTCCGACCGCCAGTGTTTGCCGGGTGATCGACTGTCGAGACCGGTGTGTCATAGCCACAGACTACGGCCCGGGTACAACCGAAGCCCCCGGCGTGTCACGCGGATGCCTGACCGTTCTGGGGCATGACCGTTCTGGTTCGGGTCCAGATGTCGTGTAACCCACGACCGTCCGGCTTGAAGATCAACGGAGGAATCACCAAGCACACCAACCCGGCACGAAGACAGGAAACCAGCAACGACGGCGGTCTCCCCGGGTTTGCGGCGCCTGGGGCGCGAACCACCGAGAGCCGGGTGGCCAGCTTGCCGAACGACCCGCCCACCAGCGCGGTAAGCACCGCTGATTCGGCGAAGAACACCGCCAAGGTGAGAAACCCGGAGTTCGGGTTGTCCCGCCAGGCCTGCCGCCCGATGACGGCGATCACCACCAGTGTGCAGGCCGCCCAATCGACGATCAGCGCCGCGATTCGCCGAGTCCAGGTGCCCGGCTTCCGCGCATCCGGCGCGAGAATCGACACCGGTGACGACTGGGCTGACGACTGGGCCGACGACTGGGCCGACGGGTCGGGCGGGTCCGGTCTAGCGGCGGGCGCAGGCACCTGGTCAGGCTAGACGATCCAGCGTGACGACCAGTCAACCGGTGTTGGACTGAGTATCTGACCGCGCGTTGAACACCTGTTACCTCACCGAAACAAAAGCGATACGGTGCGGAAACTGCTCGCTCCTAGCGTTCGCAGCGTCCCCACATTGGATGGCTGGGGACTCCTTTCATCTGGCACACACAGCGGGTTGCGTGATCGCGACCAAGGAGGACGAATGTTCGCAAACAGCGACGAGTTGCTGAAGTACGTCAAGGACGAAGGCGTCGAGATGGTCGACGTGCGGTTCTGCGACCTTCCCGGTGTCATGCAGCACTTCACCGTGCCCGTTTCGTCGTTCGACCAGTCGGTCTTCGACACTGGACTGAGCTTTGACGGTTCGTCGATCCGCGGCTTCCAAGCCATCCACGAGTCCGACATGTCGCTGTTCCCCGATCCCACCACGGCGTACCTCGATCCGTTCCGCACCGCGAAGACGCTCGTGGTCAACTTCTTCATCCACGACCCGCTGACCGGCGAGGCGTACTCCCGTGACCCGCGCAACATCGCCCGCAAGGCGATGGCCTACTTGGCGAGCACCGGCATCGGCGACAAGGCGTACTTCGCCCCCGAAGCGGAGTTCTACGTGTTTGACTCGGTGCGTTTCGAGACGGCCGTCAACCACGGCTTCTACCACATCGACTCCGAGGCCGGCGCCTGGAACTCCGGCTCGGAGGACAATAACCGCGGCTACAAGGTTCGCTACAAGGGCGGCTACTTCCCGGTCGCGCCGTACGACCACTTCGGTGAGCTGCGCGACGAGATGGTGATCGAACTCGAGAAGGCCGGACTCCAGGTCGAACGGGCGCACCACGAGGTCGGCACCGCCGGCCAGGCCGAGATCAACTACAAGTTCGACGAGCTGCTCAAGGCCGCCGATGACGTGATGAAGTTCAAGTACGTCGTGAAGAACGTCGCTTGGCGCAACAACAAGACCGCCACGTTCATGCCGAAGCCCATCTTCGGCGACAACGGCTCGGGCATGCACTGTCACCAGTCAATCTGGAACGAAGGCGAGCCGCTGTTCTACGACGAGACCGGGTATGCCGGGCTGTCCGACATGGCACGTCACTACATCGGCGGCATCCTCACGCACGCCCCGTCGCTACTGGCGTTCACCAACCCAACGGTGAACTCCTACCACCGGCTGGTGCCGGGCTTCGAGGCGCCGATCAGCCTGGTCTACAGCTCGCGCAACCGCTCGGCATGCGTCCGGATCCCGATCACTGGTTCGAATCCGAAGGCCAAGCGCATCGAGTTCCGCTGCCCCGACCCGTCCGCGAACCCATACCTCGCCTTCTCGGCGTTGTTGCTCGCCGGCATCGACGGCATCAAGAACAAGATCGAGCCACCGGCGCCGATCGACAAGGACATCTACGAGCTGCCGCCGGACGAAATGGCCGACATTTCCCAGGTGCCGACCTCGCTCAACCAAGTGCTCGACTCCCTGGAGGCCGACCACACGTTCCTCACCGTGGGCAATGTCTTCACCCCGGACCTGATCGAGACCTGGATCGACTACAAGCGCACCAACGAGATCCTCCCGGTTCAGATGCGTCCGCACCCGCACGAGTTCGAGCTCTACTACGACATCTGAGATCTCGTAGAACCGAAAGTGGCCCCTGACCTGCGAAAACGCGGGATCAGGGGTCGTTTTCGTTGGCCTGAATTTGCCCAGATTCCGCAGGGATTCCGCAGGAAATTCGCTCCAGAGCCCGTCAGCACCGGCGTGGCGGCCAATTGTGTCGGCGTGGCGGACGAGAATCGAGGCATGCCCGACCAGCCGCCGCGGCCGCCGTATCGCGGTCAAATCCAGAGCGTATCTGGTCGCAGCACGAAGGGCGGACGAAGAAGCGGCCTCCCAAAGGTCCATGAGATCGAGCTTGAGCACGTAGACGGGCAGCCTCTCGTCGCTCGTAGCCATGCCGTTCCGAGCGGCGAGAATCTCCGAACCGCGACGGGCCTGTTCATCATCGGGTCAGGCCAATTCCCTTTCTGCCCGATCTGCCTTCGCGAGGACGTTGCCGCGGACACTGTGGAACACATCCCTCCCAAGGCGTTCGATGGCGTCGGGATGGCGAACACGTGCGCGGACTGCAACAACCGCCTTGGCTCCCGAACAGAGTCAGCCCTTCAGGATTGGTACGACGGCGCGATCCGAGCGCACTTCACTTCCGAGGCCAGCCGGGAACCGTTCGCGCGCGACCGAATCCTTCTGCTCAAGACCGACAACGACGAAATAGTCATGATGCTGGAAGGGTCGTCGTCCGAGGACAGTTCGCCCCTTGACCGCCTCAAGGACCCGAACGTCCAGATTCACTACAAAGTGCCCCGCCCGGCCGAGTACATGACTGGGCTGCTGAAGAGCGCCTACCT
>JBOFLH010000545.1:0-7067 GCA_051657765.1 Nocardioides sp.
CAAACGACCGGGTCGGCGGCCGAATCCTCACTCAGGTCGACCAGGGCTATCCGTTCGAGCTGGGCGCTCAGTGGATCGGCGATACCCAGCACCGGATGTTCCGGTTAGCTCGCGAACTCGGTGTCGAGACCATGGAGCAGTACGACGAAGGCGAGACGTCCTACGAGATCGGCGGCTCGGGGGTGGTTCGCGAGACACTGTTCCAGGACCGTTTCGCTGCCGACCTGGCTGGTCTGCGCACCATGCTGGCGAGGTTGGACGAGTTGGCCGCCACGGTCCCGGTGCAGACCCCGTGGCAGGCTCCCAGAGCGGCCGAGTGGGACGCGATCACCGCTGGCGCCTGGATCGATGCGCAAGGGCTGAGCCCGGTGGCGCGGACCCTGTTCGAGATCTGCTCGGTGGGGATCTTTGCGGTGCCTACCGTGGAAGTGTCCTTTCTGCACCTGCTCTACACGATTCAAACGTGCGGGGTAACCGCCGAGTTGTTCGCGGAATCCGAAGGCGGTGCCCAAACCACCCGATTCGTGGGCGGCACCAGTCAGATTCCACTGAGGCTGGCCGCTCTGTTGGGCGACGCTGTGCTCACGGACGCGCCGGTCCAATCGATCGAGTACTCCGCCGACCAGGTGAGGGTCGGCTGTCGTGGTGGGCTGGCGGTCCGCGGGCGGCGGGTTATTGTGGCGCTGGCGCCGACGCTGGCCGGTCGGATCATGTATGATCCGCCGCTGTCCGGCGTACGAGACCAACTAACTCAACGCATGCCGCAAGCGTCGGCGATGAAGGCGTTCCTGGTTTATGACGAGCCGTTCTGGCGCGCCGAGGGCCTCAATGCCCAGCTGATTTCCGACGTCGGCCCGGCTCGAATGTCAAACGACGTCACTTTGCCGGAGGATGGCCGCGGGGTGATCCTGGCGTTTCTGGAGGGCGAACAGGCCCGCACCTACGGGCGGTGGCCGCAAGCGGATCGACGAGCGGCACTGACCGATCTGATGGTCCGGCACTTCGGCCCGCGAGCCGCCCATCCTCAGCACTATCTCGACGCCGAGTGGTCGGATAGGCAGTGGACGCGCGGGTGCTACAACGCGAACCTCGGGCCGCTGGTGTGGACCCACTTCGCGCACGCACTGGTTCCTCCGGTCGGGCCGATCCATTGGGCGGCGACCGAGACCGCGACCCACTGGAACGCATACATGGAGGGCGCCGTGGACGCCGGAGAGCGCGCGGCTGCCGAGGCTATCGCTGCGCTGACGGAGTAAGCCAGGCGGCCAGGGCGCCGAACACGCCGGCTCCCAGCGCAACCAGATAGGCAGCGGCGGCACCGTACACGTCGATGATCTGGCCGGCGAGGGCCGCGCCTGGGGCAAGCCCGGCGGCGATGCCGGTGTGCATCACTGCCAGGCCCTCGCTCAGCCGCGAGGCCGGCACCGACTGCGCGACCAGTGACGCGGCGCCGATCAAGGTCGGCGAGATCGCGAAGCCCGCGGCGAACAACACCGCCGCCAGCACCGGCGCACTTGGCACGTAGTACAGCGGCGCCAGCGACCCGGCCAACGCCAACGCACCCCACCGCATCCGATCGTGTGGTTCGCTGCGCCAATCGATGGCGCCGACCGCGATACCGGAGAACAGGCTGCCCAACGACCAGAGCCCGAGTAGCACTCCCGCATACCGGGTGGCCCGACGCTCCTCGGCGAAGGCCAACGTGGCGACCTCCGCGGCACCGAACAGGGAGCCGAGCGCGAAGAAGAGTAAAGTCACCATCCCGACGACGCCCCAGGGCATCCGGCGAGCGCTAGGTTCGATCGGCCGGTGCCGACGAGCCGGCGGCGCCGTTTCTCGCAAGCTGGCGAAGAACAGGGTGCCGCCTACGCCGACGACTCCGGCTGCTGCCAGACCGGCCGCCGGATGCACTGCGGTAGCCAGCACGATGACCAGGACCGGCCCGATGATGAAGACTCCCTCGTCGGCGGCGCCTTCGAAGGCGTAGGCGGTGTGCACCTGGGTCGGGTTGGTCAGCACATAAGACCAGCGAGCGCGCACGCAGGCGCCCACCTGAGGCAGGGCGGCACCCGCGACGGCGGCGGAGAGGTAGCCGGTCCACGTCGGCCAGTCCGCGAGGACGGCGACAATGAAGATGGTCAGGCCCGAGCCGAAGACGCTGATCATCAATGGCAGGATCCGCGTCTGGCCGTAGTGGTCGACCAACCGGCCGTGTACGACAGCCAACCCGGCGTTGGCCAGCAGGTAGACCGCGGCGATCGAGCCGGCCAAACCATAGGAACCCGAGCGCGACTCCACCAGCACGACGATGCCCAGCGAGACCATCGAGATCGGCAGCCTGGCAACGATGCCGGTCCCCGCGAATAGCAGTGCGCCGGGGGTGCTCAGGACACGGCGGTACGGCGACAGCACCTACGCGAGCCTACGATGAAGCCATGCCACTCAACGATCCGACGAGTCACTCGGTCAGTGCCGCTCATCCCTACGACGCGGTCCTGCTGGTGTCGTTCGGCGGGCCGGAGAAGCCGGCCGACGTCGTCCCGTTCCTGGAAAACGTCACCCGCGGCCGCGGCATCCCGGCCGAGCGGTTGGCCGAGGTTGGTCAGCACTACTTCCGGTTCGGGGGCCGGTCGCCGATCAACGATCAGAACCGTGAGCTGCTCGCCGCGATACGGACCGACTTCGCCGCGGCCGGGCTGCGCGTGCCGGTGTATTGGGGCAATCGAAACTGGACGCCCTACCTCGCTGACGTGGTTCGGGAGATGCGGGACGACGGTGTGCGACGTGCGGCCTGTTTCGTGACCTCGGCCTACTCCTCCTACTCCGGGTGCCGACAGTACCGCGAGAATCTGGCCGCCGCGGTCGCCGACGGTGAGGGCGCGCCCCGGCTCGATCGCCTTCGTCACTACTTCAACCATCCAGGTTTCCTGGGCCCGGTAGTCGATGCAACCGTGACTTCGTTGCGGCGGCTGTCCGCGCCGTCGCAGGCTCACGTGTTATTCGTCACCCACTCCATCCCGGAGTCGATGAACGAAACCAGTGGCCCGCACGGTCGGGCGTACACCACCCAGCATGAGAGCGGGATGCGGGAAGTCATGGCGAGGGTTCGCCGACGTGTTGGCGAGCCGGTCGCTTGCGAACTGGTGTTCTGCTCCCGCTCGGGGCCCCCGACCGTCCCATGGTTGGAACCCGACGTCAACGACCGCATAGCACAACTGGCCGCGGCCGGCGTGCGACAGCTGGTGCTGGTGCCGATCGGCTTCGTCTCGGACCACATGGAGGTCATCTACGATCTGGACACCGAGGCGCTGGCCACTGCGGCGGAATGTGGCGTCGAGGTCGTGCGGGCCCCGACGCCGGGCGTGGATCCGAGATTCGTGGCGATGGTGCGCGAACTCGTCGTGGAGCGCGCCCAAGCCGAGCGCGGTACGGCGCCCACCCGGCTCACCTGGGGAGATCAGCCGCCAGGTGCCGATCGATGCGCGAACCGGTGCTGCCCGAATCCCCGGTCATCGGTGCCCGCCTTGGGGGGTTGCGACGAACTCGATAACCTAGACCGCCCGCGCCGATGAGCCGCCATGACGAGTTGTTGACCCTGGCGGTCGGCGTGGCGCATGAAGCCGCGGGGTTGATCCGCGAGGCCCGGCACGAGGGGGTGCGAGTCGCGGCCACCAAGACTTCGATCACCGATGTGGTCACTGAAGTGGACCGCGCCTGCGAACTCCTGATTCGCGAGCGCCTCCTGAACGCACGCCCTGGTGATGGGTTCCTTGGCGAGGAGGGCGGTTCAACGATCAGCTCGAGCGGGGTGCGTTGGGTCGTCGACCCGATCGACGGCACCGTGAACTTCGTGTCCGGGTTTCCGCAGTACGCGGTATCCATCGGCGCCGAGATCGAGGACACGGTGGTGGCCGGCGTGGTGGTGCACGTCCCGTCAGGGACCACCTACACGGCAACGCTCGGCGGCGGCGCACAGCGCGATGGCGAACGGCTCCACCCAGCGGCGACGGGCCCTCCGCTGGCTCAGGCATTGGTCGCGACCGGGTTCAGCTACGACCGTCGAATCCGGGCACTCCAGGCACGCGCGGTTTCTCGGCTGCTGCCGGAGATCGGAGACATTCGCCGAGCCGGATCATGTGCACTAGACCTGTGTCACGTCGCCGAAGGCTCGATCTTTGGCTATGTCGAGGAGGGCGTGAATCCGTGGGATCACGCCGCCGGCGGTCTCATCGCACGCGAGTGTGGGGCCCGCACCGAACTGGTGACCGGTGCCGGCGGCATGACCTTGCTGATGTGCGCTCCGGAATCAGGTTTTGCGGAGTTTCGAGACGCGATAGTCACAGCCGGCCTGATCGCCGATACTGAGCCTGGAGATCGAGCGGCCGGGTCGGGAATATGACCGTTGCTTGGGATGTTTCCGGGACACGAGCGCCGGAGGATCGTCGCGACGGCAGCCAGGATGTGCAATGCGGCTCGCAATCGTGCACAATCTGGCCGGCTGATCGACTGGGGATAGAAAGAGGACCTTACGGGAGTGAATCACGATGGCGACTGACTACGATGCACCGCGCAAGACCGAAGAAGAGCAAAACGAAGAGAGCATTGAGGAACTCAAGGCACGCCGTCACGACAAGAATTCCGGCAAGGTCGATGAGGACGAAGCGGAAGCGGCGGAGTCGTTCGAGCTTCCTGGTGCCGATCTGTCGCATGAGGAACTTGCTGTCGAAGTGCGCCCTCGACAGGACGACGAGTTCACCTGCATGACGTGTTTCTTGGTACACCATCGGAGCCAGCTGGCGGATCCGGATACCTTGACGTGTCGTGACTGTGCCTAACCGGCACGCCAGGACTTTCATTGAGTGACCTGTCGGCGGTAGGCGACTAGTCGCGAGGTCGGCCCGTCGACCGGGCTACGTAGCGGGCGGCCCGACGGGCGGCCAACACTTTGGCCACCGCGACCACCATGGCGCTGACAGCAGCCCACAGGACCGCTTCAGTGATCGCAACGTCCGGGTCACCCGGATTGCCGGGCGGCTTCTTGCCAGTGGCCGCCCGCCAGGAGGTGCTAACGCTCTTCCGGGCAACTTTCGCGGTGACCAAGGCAATGATCGCGGAGAAGGCGGACCACATCTTCGACGGCATCGGTTTGTCCTCCAGTGTTCGCCTCAGGTGGGCTCGGCTCATCGTAGCGGGGTGCGGTCGCGCCTGGAGTCCAGTGCTTGGGCCAGTTCGTTCGGTCGGCGAGTTCCGAGCAGCCAATAGGGTGTGGGATCCCGCGGATCGCTGATTTCTACCCGTACGCTGCCGCTCAGATAGGGCCGCATCAGCAAGTAGGCTCGGGCATCTGCGTCGACCCCGGCCAGCTGTCGGGTCTGCTCCCGGTTGAGTGCGACGACGGCGCCGAGGTAGGCCGTGGCGATGTGAGCGCGGCCGGCTCGGAGGTCAGTGGACGTGACGACTATCTCGGCTGCGTACGAGGTCAAGCCGCGCGCCAGCAAGGCTAACGCCGCACCGCTGACTGTCCAGGCTAGCCAACCCGGGACCGCGACTATGAGAGCGACCCAGAGGCTCGACACCAGGAGTGTCCCGACCACCCACCACGATGCCGGCACCCTGAGTCGCTCGCGATAGCGCGGGTGGCTCGGCGGGTGCGGCGTCACTTCAGGCACGGACGTAGCCTACGGCTCGCCCAAAGGCAGGCCTGCGCCATGCCAAGCGCGCGGCGTGGGTCGACCAAGGGGGGCCGGAAGAAGCCATGGAGGTCGGCCACGCGACTAGACTGACGCGGTGACCGGTCGATTGGAGGTACTGCTGACCAGAATCGATCCGGAGTTGCCCCTGCCCACCTATGCCCATCCGGGCGACGCCGGTGCCGATCTGGTCAGCGCGGTCGATGTCAGGCTGGAGCCCGGTGATCGCGTCCTGGTGCCGACGGGAGTGGCCGTCGCGGTTCCGGACGGTTTTGCGGCCTTTGTGCACCCCCGGTCCGGACTTGCGGCCCGGCACGGAGTGTCGGTCGTGAACACCCCAGGAACCATTGACTCGGGTTTCCGCGGGGAGATCAAGGTGTTGTTGATCAACCACGATCACGCCGACGCGGTGACGCTTCGGCGTGGGGACCGGATTGCCCAACTGGTGATCCAGCGGGTAGAGCGGGCTGACTTTATTGAGGTCGGCCAATTGCCCGGCTCTGTCCGAGGCGATGGCGGGTACGGTTCCACCGGTGGCTTCGCCGCGCCGAGCGGCGAAGGGAAGCAGCCATGAATGGCTTGGTCGCCGGATGGGTGGCACCGTCGAGATGGTCGAGACTAGTGGGAGTGTTGTGAGGTTCAAACGTAGGACGTCCGCCAAGGTCGCGGTCGGTGGCGGAACGGAGCCCACCGAGGCTGCGCGCCCCGGAGACACGAGTATTGAAGGGTCGAACACCGAGCGCGACCCGGATCCGCGTTCAGCTCGCCATGGTCCGTGGAGTCTCGAGGAGGTCGATGGCGACGGTGTGGACCGGGTGGACCTGGGTTCGCTGCTGATCCCGATGCTGCCAGGTCACGAAATCCGCCTACAGGTCGATGAGACCTCACAGGAAGTCATCGCTGCGCAACTGGTGAGTCACGACGGCGCGCTCGAGGTGCGGGCGTTCGCGGCACCGCGCAATGGTGACTTGTGGAGCCGGGCCCGAGCCGAGATCGCGGCGAAGTCCGCCGAACGCGACGGTACGCTCGAAGAGCGACCTGGAAGGTTCGGTAGCGAACTGGTCGGCGAGATGATCCGTGACGACGGCACCGGTCCCACCACCGTCAGCACCCGGCTGGTCGGGTTCAATGGTGACCGCTGGCTGCTGCGGGGCAGTTTCGTCGGTCAAGCGGCGACCGGACCTGGTCAGACAGGAGCCTGGGACGAGGCCTTCGCCGCCATTGTCGTGCGCCGAGGTTCCCACGCGTTGCCGGTCGGCGACCCGTTGCCGCTGACCTTGCCGACCGCGGACTCGCCTGGTGCAGGCTAAACTTCACTTTGTGACTACTTCCTCGGCTGGTGGGCCGGCGATCACAGCGAGCACCCCGGTGCTCGCT
>JBOFLH010000546.1:0-1866 GCA_051657765.1 Nocardioides sp.
GGATACACGACCTACGACACACCGCCGCCTGCTTGTGGCTGGTGCGCGGAGTGGACCTCGCGACGGTTCAACAGTGGATGGGTCACGAGTCGATTGCGACCACCAATCGGTACCTGCACTTCCTCGGAACCAGCGCGGATTTGGCCGGTCTGGAGAAGCTAAATCGACCGAGGGGGTACGCCGGGGGTACGCGAAAGCGCAAGAAGCGGAAGTGACATCAATGTGAGTTGCGTGCCCGGATCGCGTTTCCGCTGGTCAGCGGGTGTTTCGGATGGGTGGAGCTGAGGGGATTCGAACCCCTGACCTTCTCATTGCGAAGGCTCGGGCAGAACGTCTCAGGGCGTCCGTGACGCTCACTGGAGTTGCCTGAGTTGCGCTCTATCTACATCGCGGGGTGCGCCGGGGGTGCGCACCATCTTCGCCGCGCGGTCAGCTCCAAGTGTCCGCACACATGTCTGTTGCCCTAAGGTGCGTCTGGCTTTGCGCCCGTAGCGATCTGGGTGAGACGCCTGAGTTCCCGCGCTAACTCCTCGCGGACTGATCGCCAGCGACCTTCGTAACTTGCAGCCCTCTGGTCGCCTGCGTCGTCATACCAATCCCGCGTCTCTGGAAGGCGATTCGCAGGTAGGGCGTCGAGAGCGGCAGTAATCTGCCCAACTTCTGCCGGGCTCAAGACCACATTCGGACTGAATCGGGCAGCGTGCCATTCTGCGATCCTCAGGGTAGCTTCGCGGTCTAGTTCTGCGTGTCGTCGGATCGCTTCGCTCGCGATACGACGCTCTATGTCGCCCTTGGCCTGACGAATCTGAAACCCGTTGAGAGCCAAGGCCGCAAATGCCACCAGGGCAACCAAGATCTGTGAGACGGCAACGACAACATTGAGCATAGGAGGAGATTCTGCCGCATAGCCTTGTGCAAGAACGCGAGAGCCTGGCAGAGGAGAGCCATCGATCCGATAAAGGCCGGGTTGTTTGCTCGGCGGTGGCCGGTGTCAGGGGTGAACGGAGTTCATCACGTAGTGACGCGGAGCGCCCTTGATGCCGGGCGGCGTCGCGCAGATAATCCGGTTCGGGTCGATGGTTCGGTGGTGAGTGGGGTTGCGGTCCCGCAGCTGAGGACTGTTTGCGGACTCGTGAGCGGGCGACCACGCTAGGTGCGTCGGGAGTGAAACACTGTGTCGATGGACTGGACACCTGTCATTGTCGCCGCTGTGCCCACGATCGGAGTGGCGGGGACCGTTCTCGTGACCATGCGCGATTTCAGCCTCCGTAGGGACCTTGAGATATCTCGCCAGTTCGCTGCCTTTGTGTCGGTTGCTCACGGTCGCGCGATCGACGGGCGTGAGGTCGTCGGAATGGGTGAACAGCTGGCCCATGTCCAACTCGTTGTGTGGTTGGCAAGACGTCATCGGCGGCTGCGCCCCGCCGCTATTGCTGCCCTTCAATATCTGAGTCGTGAGCCGAAAGACGATGATCGCGCGCTCGTCTTGGCCGCTGCGCGTGATGGCCTATCGACGCTGCTGCCCGCTGACGCCAGCAAGAGACTTTCCGCGCCAGGCGATATGCCGGGTTGAGGGAACGGTGCTCCTCCTCTCATCCAGGCCCATCCCGGGTCACCATCTGGTGTCCGTCAGTCGCGTCTATCGGTCGAGATCGGATCGTGTTCTGGTGCGTCGCTTTCTGGTGTTGGCCCCATGGGGCGTGGCCGAGCCACGGCCGGAGGTCTGGCGAGGTCCGCCCGGGGCCTGCGCGCCGTCAGGCGCGCCTTGATCACATAGAGGTCAGCTCGGCAGTGCGCGCGGGGAGCTGGACCTAAGGGTTGGGGTTGAGTCCTCGGCTGGCGCGGGTGGTGGCTCGCAGTTCGTGG
>JBOFLH010000547.1:0-2702 GCA_051657765.1 Nocardioides sp.
GGCGCCGCGGTCGATCGCGACACCCGTTCCAACACCGCTCGCTGCGTCGTGGTCATCTCCAAGGCGGCAGCGGGTGCGCTCACGTCCCGAGCATACGACCTAACGGTCTATCTATTTACGAGACACACCACTAGGTCGCGGGCAGCGAACCGGCCGCAGCCGCCGTACCAGGCGGTCGAGCCTATTCGGGGGCCGCGCCGAAAGAGTTGTAGTCTCGGTCCTCGCGAAGCGCTTTGTCCCGGCCGGCCGCCAACTGATAGGGGCTGATCCCGCCGGCTTGCCACGGCCCGACACTGCCGACGGACACCACCCTGGCCGCTTTGGGTGCCAGGTCCAGCTCTCGGCGAAGGACCTCGGTCGGCCGGTCCGCGACCGCGAACCAATCCATGGCCAGGAAGTCGTTGCTGCCGCGACATAGCGCGCCACGCCGCATCGCGTCTGCGAGGCGGGCCGCCATGCCAGCTTTCGACAGGTGTCCGGTATCGGCCTCGAAGAGTCCCGCGCCGTGAGCCAAAGCGCCGGTCTCGAACAGGCTGACCACCATCGCCAGCAGACTCAGCGCCCGCGGATCGTCGTTGGCGCGGGCGATGAAACCGAAAACTTCCAGCTCGCTTTCGACGGTCGTGCCGTAGTCGGCAAGCACATGCACCCAGTCGTGTTGAGCAAGCAACGGTGGCGCGGACCCCGGCGCCCCAGGGAACTCGAAGCCGCGGGCAAGGTAGAAGTCGTGCACACGGCGACCGATTGCGTCGGTCGGCAGCGCGCCGAGCGAAGCCCAACGGGCCGCCAACGCGGGGTCGTCCTCGGCCAACCCCCACACGCCCCCATCCTCAGCAGCCGGCGTGTTCCGCGAGTCGGCCACCTGCTGGAGGTAGCCGTTGCGGTCAAAGTCGACCTGCAGCAACGCACGCGAGTGGGTGCTGAGGTCTTGTGCCGCGATCAGCAGGTCGTCGTGGACGCTGAGCGCATCGGCGTACGCCGTCAACCGTTCGGCGACCTCCGGCGGGACCGGGTCGACCACCAGCGCGGTCAATGCCATCACCTGCAAGATGCGGCGCCGGTATTGCTCGGTCCGCCGTGCCAGCGCGCGCGCCAGCCGCTCCGGACTCAGCGGAGCGGCCGCCGAGACGTCCGGTTCATGTCCGGTCATTGCGGTAAACAAGCTGGACACCAACACCTGCTGCAACGGTGACGCCATGGCACCGCCACCGACCGCGGACAACACGCCGCGCGTGACCAATTGCACCTCGTCTGCGTCTGGGGGCAGAAGTAGCGCCTGATCGTCGCGCGGTAGTGGAACGGGCACGAGAATCAGCGTAGTGGCCGCGTCCGGAACACCGATGTCGGCTACCGTGCTGACCTACCGGATGGCATATCGTCCATCCCGAGACGGTTGGCCGTCATCGTGTCGTTCAGCGTGAGGAGAAGCCATGACCGCAGTGCCAGGCGATCTGTTGGAACAGTTGGAACCGGTGGTTGAGGAGAATCTCAATCGACACCTGTCACTGGCCCAGGAGTGGCATCCCCACGACTACATCCCGTGGAGTGCGGGTCGGGACTTCGCGTTCCTGGGCGGCGATGACTATCACCCCGAGCAATCCCGGTTGTCCGAGACTGCCAAGGCCTCGATGTTCGTGAATCTTCTTACCGAGGACAATCTGCCGTCCTACCACCGCGAGATCGCGACCCGTTTCGGGCGGGACGGAGCCTGGGGCACCTGGGTCGGCCGATGGACAGCCGAAGAAGGACGCCACGGCGTCGCACTGCGCGACTACCTGGTGGTGACTCGGGGCGTGGACCCGGTGGAGCTGGAGCGCGCCCGGATGGACTACATGACCTCTGGCTACGACTCCGGCGACAAGACCTCCCTGGAGGCGGTGGCCTATGTCTCGTTCCAGGAGCTGGCGACCCGGGTATCCCACCGCAACACCGGCAAGGTCACCCGCGACCCGATCGCCGACAAGCTGCTAGCCCGCATCGCCAAGGACGAGAACCTCCATATGGTCTTCTACCGCAACATCGTCTCCGCGGCACTCGACATCGCGCCGGACGCCACGATGCGGGCGATCACCGACGAAGTGATCGGGTTCGAGATGCCCGGGGCTACGATGGCCGGCTTCCGGCGCAACTCGATGATTATCGCGAAGGCCGGCATCTACGACCAGCGGTTGCACCACGACGACGTGATCATGCCGGTGCTTCGGCATTGGCAGGTCTTCGACCGGTCCGATTTCGGCGCGGAAGGCGAGAAGGCCCGCGAAGAACTGGCCACCTTCCTGGTCGATCTGGACGAGCAGGCGACTCGATTCGTCGATCGCCGAGCCGAGGCTCGGGCCCGCCTGGCCGCGAACACCGACCAGGATCCGACCCTGGAGATCGTGACCTGAGCCCGGGACCGGCCGGCTATCGGGCTACCGGCTGGTCGCCTTGCGGTATTGCGCGCCGGCCAGCGGGATGAACACCGCCATAATCACCAACGACCAGATCAGTGTGTAGCCGACCGGGTGGTCCAGGGCCCACGAAGTTGCTGCCGGCCCCTGAGTCAACGGGCGTTCATTGCCGAATAGGTCGCGTGCGGCCTGAGCAACCGCGGACACCGGATTCCAGACCGCAAACAGCTTCAGTGGCGCGGGGAATCCTTCGATCGGCGCAAAGGTATCGGCGATGAAAGTCAACGGGAAGATCACGATGAACGAGGCCTG
>JBOFLH010000548.1:0-2035 GCA_051657765.1 Nocardioides sp.
CAGTTGCTCACCGGAGGCTACGGCCGGCCAGACCCGAGACCGGAGGCAACGACGACCCAACGGACTCGGCAGATGCGCCGCTCGGTGGGCGTGCGTCCTTTGCTCGCGGGCTCACCGAACCACTGCCGGTCTATGGATACTTGATACCTATCGGGGAAGGTCTGCGGTGATCGGTGCACAGCGGACGAATGTCGCCATGGGGCCTATCGAACGCGAAATGTTCCATGGCGCGGTGCGCTATGCCCGGTGGCTGCGGTTGGGGGTTGCTGTGGTGTGTATCCCCCTCGGAGTGCTCGCGGTGCCGACCGAGCAGATCCCGCAGACCCTGGTAGCGACTAGCCTGTCGGGGATCTGGGCCTGCGCGATATTCATCGCCGGCGGCGAACGCAGATTCGGCGCCGCACTGCTGACGACCGACGTCGCCGTAATCGGAGCGGTGTGTCTGACCCAAGTCTGGACGGTCCCGCAAGACGTCCCGCATGGCAACACGTGGGTGTATTTCCTGGCGGCTACAACTGTCATTACTCATCAGTGGGACCAACCCTGGCGGCCCGGGCTCGGCGCTGCAGCAATACTGGTGCTGGCCGATGTAGTCGGCGTCACCATCACCGGGGCACAGCCGTGGGACGACTCCATGGCGAGTGCCTTCTGGGTCGGCGTCGACGCGTCGTTGTCGGCGCTTGCCCTGGGGGTCATCTATCGGGGCGCCCGCGCCGCAGACCGGCGGATTCGACGGACGGCGGCTGCCCGGTCGGAGTCGATAGTGGCGGCAGCCCGACAGCAGGTCGAACGGGAGTACCTGACGACGCTGCACGACACCGCCTGCGCCACGCTCCTGCTCGCCTCGACCGCCTCGGCGGATTCGAGATCGGTGCGGGCCCAGGCTCGGCGGGATCTGGTGACGCTGAGTGCGCCGAAGACCCGGCAAGGCAGTAGCGACCTGGTAGGCGCGTTGATCGAGGAATGCTCGTATCACCGCCTCCGAACCACCACTGACCTGCCATCGACCCTGGCGCTACCGGCGGAAGTGACGGCAGCCGTACGGCAGGCTTGTGCCGAGGCGCTGCGCAACGTGGCCCGCCATGCGGGCGTTGAGGCCGTCTCGGTCCGCGTAGCCGCAGTAGCCGGCGGCGTGTTGGTGGAGATCACCGACCACGGCGCGGGCTTTGACCCCAACAATGTCGGCCCCCGCCATCGGGGCCTCGAACACTCGGTGCGCGGTCGGATGCGCGACATCGGTGGCCGAGCCACCGTGACATCTCAGCCCGCAGCCGGCACCACAGTACGGCTGGAGTGGCCCGATGCCACCGCACAGCGCTGAGAATCCGCCCCGGCCTGAGAGTCCAACGGGGCGATCTCACCTGGAGCGCCGCATCGGCGTGATCACCTTGATCATCGTCGCAGTAGTGCACTTCGGATTATCGCTACACGGCCTACTGATCAATCGAGGGGCCTATCCCGAGTGGTGGGCACAGGTGCTCGCTTACGGAATGCTGACCGTGCTGCTGGCTGGGTGCGCGGTGTTCCTGCTGCGGGGCCGACCGCTACCGCAGGCGCTCAGGGCCTCAGGGGTAGTCGCAGTCCTCGGCGTGTCAGCGTTGTCGACCGCCGACCTCCCAAGCCAGGCGTTCGGCACGTCAATGCATTGGTCAATCCTGGTGATCGGCTGGTTCGGGGTACTTCTGCTGGAAAACCGACTGCGGCTGCTGGCCGGATTCTTGGGGCTTCAGCTGTTGATCGTGGTCGTGCTGTTGGTCCAGGCAGGTTTGCCGGAGCGCACCGTGATCGCCGGCCTGGCCACGGCGATCTTCTCGATCACCGGGGAACAGTTCGGTGCCGCCGTACTAGCGAAGCTGCTGAGGCAGTGCGCATCCCGAGCAGAACGCGCGACGTACGAAGAGGCCCAAATCTCAGCAGACCGAGCCACCGCGGACCAGGTCCACACCGACCAGAAGCGTCGATTCGGGGAGCTATCGCAGACCGTGGTTCCGCTGCTCACCGGGCTCGCCAACTCAAGACTCGACCCGGCGGACCC
>JBOFLH010000549.1:0-6176 GCA_051657765.1 Nocardioides sp.
CGCGGCGGTCTTTGTGACGTGTCGGCGGTTTTTTGTGACCTCTCGCCGGGACTTTGTGACGCGTCGGCGAGTGGTGGTCGGTGCGGTAGCTGGCCGGCCTGAGTGGTAAGTTGACCTCGTTTCCAGCTGGAAACACCAGAATTGCGCTCGCAGCTGGGGGAAGCCGGTCAAAGTCCGGCGCTGACCCGCAACCGTAGGCTCCGACCATGGGGCAAGCCGGGATACCCACTGCTATGCGTCCCAAACACACGCTGTCGAGGAAACGGCGGGTGGGTCACGATCGTGGTGAGTCCTCCCGTCGGTGCAGCGGGAAGGACACCATGAAATTGAATCTGCCCGCACGGGCCAAACCCATTGCTGCGATCGCCGTCGGGTCGCTGTTGACCGGCGGCCTGGTGGTCGCGTCCGCCGCTCAGGCCGTCACGCCCCCAACCGCGGTGAATGCGCCATCGGCGGCTGGCGCCGACTGGTTGGACACCCAGTTGACTGACGGGTTGATCTACAACCCCAGCTTCGGTGGCTTCAACGACTACGGCTTGAGTATTGACGCCGGGCTCGCACTTGCCGCCGTGGGTGCTCGAGAAGCCACCCTGGACCAGATCTCCGCAGCGGTCGCCGCCAACGTTGACAGCTATGTCACCGGAGTCGACTTCGGCTCCAGTGACATCTACGCGGCCGCGGTAGCCAAGGCCGCGGCGTTCGCCGGCGTGGCCGGGGGCAACCCCGCGTCCTTCGGCGGGGTCAATTTGATCAGCCGGCTCGAAGCGCGTACCAGCTCTGTTGATGGCATCAAGGGGCGCATCGAAGACGCCTCGACCGCCGGCGACTATGCCAACACCATCGGCCAGGGGTTCGCTGTCGAAGCGCTCGTTCGAGCGGGTTCCCCCGAAGCCGGGGTCGCCACCAGGTTCTTGCTCAAGCAGCAGTGCGCGGAGGGATACTTCCGGCTCGGGTTCACTCCGTCAAAGACTGCGGTCGACCAGACCTGTGACGGCGGTACCGCGGACGAAAGCGCCGCCGACACCGATGTCACGGCCTTGGTGCTGATCAGCCTGCAACGTAGCGGGCTCACCACGCCGGCCGTGACTGCGGCCATGGCGAACGCAACGGCCTGGCTACTGGCGGCTCAGGCTGACAACGGTTCGTGGGGCGGCGGTCCGACGACCGCGACCCCGAACACCAACAGCACGGGTTTGGCGGGTTTCGCGCTGGGAGTAGCGGGCGAATCGGAAGCTGCCGCACGGGCGGCAGCCTACGTTCGTCGGCGTCAGGCGTTCTCGACTGCCAGCTGCTCCTCGGCGCTGGCCGGCGAGAACGGCGCGATCGCCTACAGTCGGGCCGACTTCCGAGCCGGTCGCGTCGACGGCATCACTACCGAGGCCGCTGATCAGTGGCGGCGAGCTACCGCGCAGGCGTTGCCGGTGCTGAGGTTCGCCGAGACCAATGCCGACCTGCCAGCGGTCGATGCACCCCGATTCGTGCGCGCCAACCGCCGCGCGTCGGTGACCGTCACCGGGCTGGAGGTCGGTGAGCGGATCTGCATCTACAACTACCCGAAGGACCGGGGCCGCTCCTTCGTGGCCGGCTCCGCTACCCGCGAGGTCCACGTCCGGGCACCGGGCCGGACCCGGCGCTTCCGGATTGGCGTGTTCGCC
Organism: Nocardioides sp.; assembly: GCA_051657765.1. Lineage (GTDB taxonomy): Bacteria > Actinomycetota > Actinomycetes > Propionibacteriales > Nocardioidaceae > Nocardioides. The sequence goes on from JBOFLH010000549.1 coordinate 1,656, forward strand.
CTGGACGGCGGCAACACCACCGTGGTTCGAGCGCTCGCGAAAAAGAGGTTGACCATTACCCTGGGCAAGCCAGCCGTGCGCAAACGCCGGCAACAGTCAGTGGTGGCCACGGGGTTCCAGCCCCGTGAGAGAGTTCGAGTTCGCGTGCACGGTGATGTTGTGGCTGACGGACGTGCCGGCCGGCGCGGGAAGTTCAAGGCGCAGTTCACCGTTCGTGGCAGCCGCGGGCCGGCCAAAGTCGTGGTGCGCGGCCGATTCCCCAACCGCGAAGGCGTCGCACGATTCGTGGTGCGCAGCCGGTGACGGCTCTCCGGTTGAGATTGCGAACGTCGCGGCTCGCGCTCGCGGCGCTGATCGTGGTGCCCACCGGAGTGATCATCGCCGGCGTCCCTGCGGAGGCGGCTGGCTGCCCAGGAGCCACCGGGGTCACCGTGGTCGTGGACTATCACCAACTCGGCGGGGGAGCCGTGACCGGCTGCGCCTCGGCGGGCGGCGGCAAGACGGCATCATCGGTGTTCCCGGCGGCCGGGTTCCCGCTGACCTATGTCGCTCGTTCGCCGGGGTTCGTGTGCCGAGTTTCCGGGAAGCCGGCGGCGGACCCGTGTGTCAACACTCCACCAGCCACGGCGTATTGGAGTCTGTGGTGGTCCGATGGGAAGTCAGGAAGCTGGACCTACTCCACCTTGGGCGTGGGCTCGTTGAGGGTGCCGACCGGTGGGTATGTCGCCTTCTCCTGGCAGGGGCAAGCCGGCAAGGCCGCGCCTGGGATCGCGCCGACGAAACGGGCCGGCGTGGTCGCTAACCCGAACCCGGCCAAGCCACCCCCGGTGAAGCCCCCGTCCACCGACGACCCGGCCCCGAACAAGCCCGCTCCGAACAAGCCGGCCCCCCCTGGATCGGGCCCGCTTGGATCGGGCCCATCTGGATCGGGGCCGCCCGAATCGGGCTCGCCTGGATCGGGCCCGTCGGGGGCGGGGGACGGGTCGGGTTCGCCCAGTTCGTCCGACCAGCCTGGCGCGAGTGCGGCCGGAGAGTCCGAAAATGCCACCCCGGGGAACACCGAGTCAGCCGATCCGGGCGAGCCGACCGGTCCCGGAAACCTCGCCCCGACCACCGCGGCCCCCAGCGGTATCGATGCATCCGCAGCAAGCGATCCGCCCAGCCTGGATGACGGAGCGTCCCGAGTGCCGTGGTGGCTCACCCTGGTCGGACTGGTGTTCCTGGCGAGCGGGATCGGCGGTGTGACGGTGTGGCGCGCACGGCGCACTCATAACATCCCCGCACCGTGAGCCGCCTGGCCCGCGATCTGCATCCGGTGGCCTGGTGGCTCTGGGCCGGCGGTCTGGCGTTGGCGGCGTCGATGACCACGAGTCCGGTGTTGCTGGGCCTGTTCATTTGCTCGGCCTGGCTAGTGGTGGCCGCTCGGCGGTCTGATCAGCCGTGGGCGGATGCCTTTCGGCTCTATCTGTGGCTCGGCTTGGCAATCGTGGTTGTCCGGGTTGTCTTCCGGATCCTGTTGAGCGGCGGCGCCGACGGCGAGGTGGTATTCAGCTTGCCAACGGTCCCCTTGCCCGATTGGGTACTCGGCATTCGTCTATTGGGGCCGGTGACCCGCGAGTCCCTGCTGGCGGGGTTAGCGGACGGGATGCGGTTGGCCACGATCGTGATCTGCTGTGGCGCGGCCAACGCGTTGGCTAATCCGAAACGGCTGCTCAAGTCGATGCCGGCTGCTCTCTACGAGATCGGCACGGCGCTGGTGGTCTCGATCACCGTGGTGCCTCAGCTTGCCGATAGTGCCCGTCGGGTGCGCGCCGCGCAGGCACTTCGCGGCGGGCCGGCCGGTCGGGTGGCGCGCTTGCGCCGCTTGCTGGTGCCGGTGTTGGAGGACGCCTTCGAGCGATCATTGCGGCTGGCGGCCGGTATGGATGCACGCGGCTATGGCCGAGCCGGACACCTCACCGTGCGGCAGCGGCGCCAGACCGGCACGTTCATGGTGGCAGGTCTGATCGGGATCGGCGTTGGTGCGTATGCCGTGCTTGACCAGACCGCGCCCAGGGTGCTGGCCGGTCCCATGCTGATCGTCGGCGTGTTATTGGCCGGCATCGGACTGTGGAGCGCCGGACGCCAAGTTCAGCGCACACGCTATCGACCAGATCCGTGGCGCTGGCCCGAGGTTGCCGTGGTCGCCGCCGGGCTAGCGGCCGGGGTGATCCTCTGGTGGGTCGCGCGGAACGACGTGCTCGCCGTACATCCGGATGGGTCGACCGGCGTCGACACATTGCTGCAATTGAGCCCGTGGTGTGTGGTGGCCGTGGGACTTGCTCTCGTTCCCGCTCTGGTTGCGCCACCGCCACGACAACTCAGGTCGCGGACGCCGAACAAGGCGGCCGCTGACCTGCCCGAAGCCGGCGAGGCGGGCACGTTGGTGAGCTTGCCGGAGTCGCCTCCCGGCACCTGGGCCCGGGAACCGATCCGATGATCGAACTCCGCACGGTATCGCTTCGGTATGGCGCCAAGCGCATCCTGCATGAGGTCAGCCTGCGTATCGACGAAGGTGAGCTGGTGGTCGCCTCCGGCCCGACCGGGGCGGGCAAGTCGTCGCTGCTGGGTGTGCTTGCCGGCCTGGTGCCTGGCTTCACCGGAGGCGAATTGTCCGGTGATGTGTTGATCGACGGCGATTCGGTCATCGAGAAGTCCGCGCGGGAGCGAGTCGACGTGGTCGGCTGGGTGGGTCAGGACCCGGCAGCCGGGTTTGTGACCGACACGGTTGAGGAGGAGTTGGCCTACGGCATGGAGCAGCTGGGTTTGCCGCCGCCGACCATGCGTCGGCGGGTTGAGGAAACGCTTGATCTGCTCGGTATCGCCGAACTCCGGTCCCGGGATTTGCGTACCCTCTCCGGTGGCCAGCAACAACGGGTGGCGATCGGCTCGGTGCTGACCATGCATCCGCGCTTGTTGATTCTCGACGAGCCGACGTCGGCGCTGGACCCCACCGGGGCCGAGGACGTGCTCGCCACGCTGACCCGTCTTGTTCACGACCTGGGTCTGTCGGTCCTCTTGGCCGAACACCGGCTGGAGCGGGTGGTGCCGTTCGCGGATCGAATGTTCTTGTTGACCGGTGACGGCCGGGTGCACAGCGGCGAACCCGAGCTCATTCTTGAGCGCTCGCCGGTGGGCCCACCGATCGTCGAGCTGGGCCGGCTGGCCGGCTGGCGTCCGTTGCCGCTATCGGTGCGTGCGGCACGGCGGGTGGCCGGCGATCTGCGGGCGGGCCTGGCCACGGCGGCGGCAGTCAGTAGTGTTGCGGATACGATCACCGGCGCAAGCGCTGGCGCAGTCCCGCCGACGGCCGAGGTGATGCTCGCGGTTCGTGACCTGACTGCCAGCTACGGCCGGCAGCCCGCATTGCGGGCGGTATCAATGTCGTCGCGCGCGGGTGTGGTGACCGCAGTGATGGGCCGCAACGGGTCAGGAAAGTCGTCACTGCTGTGGGCGCTGCATGGCGGCACGTCCGGCCTCACGGGGGTGCGGTCGGCGAGTCGGCTGGCCGGGCGGGTCAGGGTCGGGGATGTCGATCCGGCCGATTTGTCCGAGCGGCAGCGGCGCGAACGCATCGGCTTGGTGCCACAGACCGCCGCCGACCTGCTGTATCTGGAGACCGTCGCCGAGGAATGTGCAGCCGCCGACAGGGCCGCTGAGGTCCCTGCCGGCGCGACTCGACATTTGCTGGACTCGATGGTGACCGGTGTCGCGGACGAGGTGCATCCTCGCGATCTGTCGGAGGGGCAGCGGCTTGCACTGGTGCTCGCCATTGTCTTGGTATCTGGCCCCGCGGTGTTACTCCTGGATGAGCCGACTCGCGGGCTTGACTACTCGGCGAAGGGTGCGCTGGCCACAGTTGTGCGGAGGCTGGCCGCGGATGGACGAGTGGTGCTGGTCGCCACTCACGACGTCGAGTTCGCTACCCAGGTTGCCGACGACATCTGGGTGTTGGCCGACGGTGAGATCGTGTCCGCGGGGCCGGCGGCCCGGGTGGTCGCGGAGTCGCCGTCCTTCGCCCCGCAGGTCAGCAAGATTCTGGGGCCGCCGTGGCTGGGCGTCGCGCAGGTGGCTGCCGCGTTGGCGCCGTCGGCCGGGGACTCACCTGAGGCGCCGACCGCAGGCCAGGTGCGTCGAACGTGACCGGATCTCTCGCGATCGGTTTGTCACTGGTGCGGCTGGGTCGGCGGTCGGCGTTGGTGGTGTCGACGGCCTCCGTCGCGGGGCTGGTGATGCTGGTGTGGCCGTTGGTGGTGCGGCTGCCTGGCGACAATCCGGAAGGCGTACAGCTTCAGCCGCCGTTCCTGTTCCTGTTGCTGTTGCCGCTGGTGTTGATGGTGGTACTCGCGGAGTTGAGTGAGGGCGGGATGGACTCGCGCGCGTTAGCGCTGCTTGGGGTGCTGACCGCGATCAACGCCGTGCTGCGCGGGGTCAGTGCCGGTACCGCCGGAGTGGAGCTGGTCTTCTTCTTGTTGATCCTGG
>JBOFLH010000550.1:0-2091 GCA_051657765.1 Nocardioides sp.
ACGGGTTCGCGGTCCGCTGGCCGGAGGGGGTGCCGGTCGACGCACCGGTCCAGACGCCCTACGGCCTGGCGACGGTATCGCACCTGTGCTTGAACGACGACGTGGTGGAGGGCATCGAACTCCGCGACGAACTCGGCGGTCTGGTGGCGTTCTCGGTCCAGTACCACCCCGAGGCCGCGGCCGGCCCGCACGACGCGGGGTACCTGTTCGACCGGTTCGCCGATCTGATAGCAGCCAGACTGCCGAAGGTCGGACGATGAGGATCGAGCGGCTACGAATCAAGAACTACCGAGTCCTGCGCAATGTCACCTTCGAGAATCTCTCGCCGCTCACCGTGCTGTGCGGCGCCAATGGGAGCGGCAAGTCGACCGTCTTCGATGTCTTCGCATTCCTCAACGAGGCGTTCAGCGACGGCTTGCGACATGCGTGGGATCAGCGCAACCGAATGGACGCGATTCGCAGCAGAGGCGAGCGAGGTCCAGTCGCCTTCGAAATCGCCTATGACGCTCCCAACTTCGACGGGCAGGATCGGCGCGTTACCTACATTCTCGAGATCGACGAACGCGGCACACGCCCTGTCGTAGTGAACGAGCGGATGCGCTGGTCCACGGCTCCGGGCTCGGGGCGCCCGCGCGACATCCTCACGTATGCGAACGGGCACGGCAAGGTGTACGACGAATCGTCGGGCAAGTACGAGGAGGACACGCTCGCCAGCCCGGACCTCCTGGCCGTCTCCGCACTCGGACAGTTCCAAGCCCATCCGCGCGTGAAGGCGCTGCGGGACTTCATCCAAGGCTGGTACTTGTCGTACGTATCGGCCGACAGCACCAGGTCGACGCCACACACGGGGCCAGAACCACGGCTGACTCAAACCGGCGATAACCTCGCCAACGTCATCCAGTCCTTGCAGGAGTCCCATCCGATGCGCTTGCACGAGATTTTCGGCAAGCTCAGTCAGCGCGTTCCGCAGTTGGAGAGCGTTCTGCCCGAGCAGCTCTCCGACGGAAGGCTGTTGCTCCGGCTCAAGGACCTGCCCTTCGACGAGCCCGTGCTCTCCCGGTTCGCCAGTGATGGCACGCTCAAACTCCTGGCCTACCTGACGGTCCTTCATGATCCCGACCCCTTCGCGGTGATCGGCATCGAAGAGCCCGAAAATCAACTCCACCCGCGGTTACTTCCCGTGCTGGCGGAGGAGATCAGAGAGGTCTCGGCTAGATCACAAGTCTTGGTCACCACCCACTCGCCGGAGTTCCTCTCGACGATTCGGCCGCGAGAGCTGTGGGCGATCAGTCGCGGCGAGGATGGATTCGCCAGAGTCGCCCGGGCGAGTGACGACGCGGGTGTCATGGCGATGATGGACGAGCAAGGTGCGAACCTGGGCTGGCTGTGGTCGGCCGGCTACCTGCCTGAGGCCAACCCGGGCGGTGTGTGAGACTTGACACTGACTCATCTCGAAGTGTTGGTAGAAGAGCCCTCGATGGAGCGGGCCGCCAGATCCCTGCTGCCGAAGATCGCGCCCGGTCCCACTGTCCGTGTTCGTGCGTTCAACGGTAAGCCCGATCTGCTGAGCCGCCTTCCCGGCCTCATGCGCGGCTACCGGCACTGGCCGGACGCCTCCGGCATGGGAGTCGTAGTGATCGTCGATCAAGACAGCGACGATTGCCGAGCGCTCCTGCACACGATGACCGAGGCAACCAGCGAGTCCGGTCTGGCGGCAGTCTCGGTCTCCGCGAACACTCCGGGTCGGGTGCTGAACCGGCTGGCCGTCGAGGAGTTGGAAGCCTGGTGGTTGGGAGACCCGGCTGCGGTCCGCTCGGCGTATCCGGGCGTCAAAGGCACCGAGCAAGCTTTCCGCCGACCCGATGACGTCAGGGGCGGCACATGGGAGGCGTTCGAACGAGTGCTGCAGAAGGCCGGCCACCATCGAGGCGGACTGCGAAAGATCGCTGCCGCCCAAGACATCGCCCCCTTGATGGATATCGAAGCTAACACCTCGCCGAGCTTTGTGAAGTTCCGGGACGGCGTCCGACTTCTAGTGAACGGAGTACCAAATGCCGCGTCGCGCTGATATCGAGTCTGTTCTGGTGATCG
>JBOFLH010000551.1:0-4328 GCA_051657765.1 Nocardioides sp.
CTGTCGATCAGTCCCTACGGGCCGAACATCTTCCGACTGGTCCAGCATGTCCTCGCGCCTGGGGTGCCGCTCGGTGGCACGGATGTCGATTCGGCTACCGCGTCGGTCACGATGACCTATCACCCGCGATACCTCAACCTCGGGGTCTAAGCGGTGAGCATCGGAGTACGGATCCGGGCCGGCGACGAGGACCGGATCGTCACGCGCCTGGTGCAAGGGCTCCGGTTCCGGAAGACCGCACCTGGTGGCCATGCTGACGCCTCAGCAACCCTGGACTTCCCCTACGAGGGATTCACCTCGCTCGGCCCGAATGACCGGGTATACCTGTACGACACTCGGTCAGGGGAAACGATCTGGGAGGGCTACACGACCTCGCCGGGCGCCAGCGGCCGACGCGCCGAGCTCGCGGCGCTGGGCGGGTCATCCCTACTTTCGGACATGAAGGACCGTTACATCTGGGTTGACGCGGTGCTGGCGAACTGGCGCCGCGCCGAAGTCGCAATGCAGGCCGCCTCACTGACGGACGTGTCGTCGTTCCCGGACACCGGTACAGAGTGTCTCAAGATCCAGTTTCCCTCCGGACAGCCTTCGCCAGGCAGCGGCACCGGCCGGATGGTGTACGACCACTTCATCGGATCCCGACACAAGCTTGGTGGCTACCGGATGACCACCAAGGCCGGGAAGGCATCGGCGAACTTCCGGATGACCACCAAGGTCGGCGCGGTCGACGTGATCAACCGAAACTTCGCGACAAGCGGCCTGACTCAGTCCGCGTTCACCCCTGGGGACTTCTCGGCCGGCCAGTCGCAGGTCGAGATCCGCATCCAGAACATCGGCGCTACGACCAACATCGGCGATGACGACACATGGGGCGGGTTCTCCCTCATCCGGGTTGCTGGGCAGCGGCTGAACGTGGACGGGTCGTCGGTCGCGATGGGCTTGAGTCACGTCACCAGCCTCACGGCCGACGAAGTGGTCGCCGACATTGTCGGGATGAATCCTCAGCTACTGGATCCGCAAGAGTCATCGGTTGCGACCAGCGCCTTCCTGATCGACCAGCTCGCGTACCTTGAGCCGACGACGATCGCGCAAGTGCTGGACGACCTGAGCCTGTGGGAGCCGGACTACCTGTGGTCGGTCCACGAGTCGAACGCGGACGGTAAGCACCGGTTCACCTATACCCAGTGGCCCACGTTGCCGCGGTATGAACTCGGTTCGCAGGAGGGGTTCGAGGAGACCGGCGGGGACTTCGACCTGTGCAACCGGATCCAGGTCTCGTGGGTGGACACCAAGGGCATCAAGCGTGTCCGATCGTGGGGGCTTGAAGCGCTGGACCTCGGGGTGGGGTCTCCGGTGGACAACGCCACCGGCCTCGCGAATCCGGGATACATGGGCCGGATCCGGGATGCCGACCTGGTGGAACTTCCCGATGGCCTCGGCACGTTCGCTAACGCCGAGCGCATCGCGTTACAGACGCTGACCCCGAAGACGACGAAGGTGTTCTCCGGCCGAGCGACGGTCCAGCAGCGGATCACCGACACGATCTTGGGGATGCCGGTGGATCCGTGGGAGATCGAGCCCGGCAACCTGGTTCGGCACCGCGAGACCGGCCGCGACTACCGCCTGTCGGAGGTCGAATACGAGCAGGACTCGAACACGGCAACCCTCATGCTCAACGACCCGATCCAGACCATCGAGCAGCGCGTGGCGCGGTTGCAGCGCAACCAGAGCGCCCGGAACCGGTAGGACGTGATGCCCGTGTCGAATCGCATGTACGTGGGCGACTTGTTGCCGGCGCTTCGTGTCGAGGTAACCGAGGATGAGGAGCCCTACGCGCCGATCGACCTCACGGCGGCAACCTCGGTGACGGTGCGGGCGAAGCTTGACGGCGTGTCGTTGTTCGAGCGGCCAGCAACGTCGTACGGCGTCGGGTTCGCGGCCATGGACTGGCAGGCCGCCGACACTGACACGGCGGGCACGATCACGGTCGAGATCACGGCCACGTTCTCCGGCGGCCGCCAGCGGACCTACAGGGCGCAGAACTCGATCTGCCTACACCCCAGGCTGACGTGATGGGCGAATTCCGGAGGTTGCGTTGGATCAACTGCCGGCGATCCTGACGACCCTTGGAGCGTCGATCGCCGGGATCCTGACTGCCGCCGCCGTCCTCACCAAGGCTCGGGGCGAGGCTTCGGCCCCGCGGCAGGTGTTGCGACGACTCTGGGACTGGCTCTACACGAAGGGACTGCGGGAAGACGTGCCGCCGGAGTTGGCCGAAGATGTTCGGAAACAGGTGGGCAATGGTGACGATGAGTAGGTTGCAGCGGATCCCGTACTGGGCATTTGGCGTGGTGGCTGCGGTGTTGGTGTTGGCCCCGCTGGTCTGGGTGGTTGCGTCGATCTCGACGCGAGTGGATCGGCAACAGAGTGACATTGAGAAGCTGTATGTCACCGTCCTCAAGGCGAATACGCGGCTGGAGGATGCGGACGAGAAGCCCGTTCCAGTGCCGCCGCTGGATACCGACGTAGAGGCCCCGATCCCTGGCCCGCCAGGCGCGGAGGGTCCAGAGGGCTCGAAAGGTGACCCTGGCCGGAACGGTGAGCGCGGCGGGGCCGGCCCTCGTGGGCTGCGCGGCGCAAGTGGGCTGCCTGGCCAGTCGGTGACGGGACCTCAAGGACCTCAAGGTCCACAGGGTGAGCCGGGTGAGCGCGGACCGCAGGGCGAGCAGGGACCGCAAGGGCTCCGTGGCGAGCAGGGCCTACCCGGCGAGCAAGGACCCCAAGGTCCGCCGGGCCCGGTGGCTCTCCAGCTAGTGAATTGCGACTTCACCGGCCCACACGTGGACGGCCTCATCTACGACCCCGACACCCAGACGCTGACGTGCTCCAAGGCGTCCTAAGGAGGACCCCATGGCAACTCGACCAGACCCGCTGGAGGTCATCACATTCCGCGGACGCCGCATGGACCGGAAGACCGCCGCCGCGTTGGCGATCTCGGAACGCCGCCTCGGCTATGAACTCTCGGTCGCTCAGGGTTGCTACAACGCAGGCGGCGTCACTGAGTCGGCCGGCACTCACGATCGGGGCGGCGTGGTTGATCTCGCACCCTACGACCAGGCGCGCAAGGTCGTAGTGTTGCGGCGACTTGGGTTCGCGGCTTGGTACCGGCCGGCAATCAAGGGTTTGTGGCCGGCGCACATTCACGCCGTGATGATCGGGCACCAAGATCTCGCTCCCTCTGCCGCGCGCCAGGTCAAGGACTACGAGGCGGGTCTTGATGGGCTTGCCGGCAAGCGGGTGGATGTCAACACCTACCGCCCCAGTGTTGAGCCGTTCAACTACGCCGCTGCATGGCGCGACGAAATGCTTGTGGAGCGTATCGGCGGCATGCGCGCTCGTCGCAAGAGTTTGGCAGACAGGATCAGCCGCGCGAAGGCGGGGCTCACCTACAGGAAGGTTGCATGATGAGTGAGATCACTCCGCTTGAGGAGTACCCGATGTTCCGGAAGCGGCTCTACCGGGCCCACTACTTCGTCGTGGCCGTGCTGGGTGGCCTTCAAGTTTGGTTCGCGTCCACCGAGGGTGGGCAGCCTGCGTGGCTACTGCCAGCTCTGGCTGTGGCGGCGTACGTGGGTGGCGTGCTCGGCGTGGTGGCCGACCGGAACGTCGGCGGCCATACCGCCGTCGAGGAGGTCGGCGAATGAGTCACGTCCTCTTGACTGGCCCGATCACGGGCGTTGTGACCAAGGGTGACGGGACGGTCGTCAACGTGACCCCTGGCGTCATCGCGGTCGCCGACCAGGCCGAGGCGAACGAACTCGCACACCTGATCGGCCTGCGCTACCAGGCCGAGGGCCATCCGGACGACATCGAGGTCGATGACAACCCGGACTCCGACACCTACGGGCAGGTGGTGCAGCGAGAGTTCGTCTACGAGGTGCCCGCCGAGCTCGCCGAGACTCCGAAGAAGGGGAAGTAGATGCCGCTCGCATCGGTTCAGGCAACGAACCAGGCACTCAACGGGCTTGACGCCTCGGGGACACCGACGAACCTCATGGCGTTTGTCGGTCTTCATACGGCGTCACCGGGAACAACGGGGGCGAACGAAACTACGGGAGGCGGGTACGCGCGTCAGGCGTGCACCTGGAACACGGCCTCAGCAGGGTCCAAGACGAACTCGGCGGCGATGACATTCTCGACAGGCGGGGTGACTCCGATCACGCACCTCTGCCCATTCTCGCTTGTCACTGCTGGCGTGCCAGCGGTCGGCTCGGCGCTTGCGTCGGCGGTGACGGCAGCGACGATCACAGTCGCGGCCGGAGCGATTA
>JBOFLH010000552.1:0-4057 GCA_051657765.1 Nocardioides sp.
TGGAGGTCGGCTGGGGGCCAGGTGAGTTTTTTGAAGGCGGTGGTGACGAGTTCGGGGGTGATTTGTCCGAGGTTGGTGAGGTCGTCTGGGGTGAGGCAGGTTCGGCCCACGGTTTCCCAGGCGGTGTTGGGGTTGGTGGCGGGTTGGCGGAGGATTTCGTAGACGAGGCTCCCGGTGGGTGGTCCGCATTCGGTGGTGGCGCCCATGCATTGGATGTTCTCTTCGCCGCCGGGGAAGGCGCACCAGAGCCGGACGCGGTAGCTGTACCCATCGTCGGTGGCCGACCCATACAGGGCGCTCACCACGGACGGAGAGCTACCGCAGGTCTGTTTGACCTGTTCTAAGTTTGCGGAATCGTTACAGAGTTCGTCGGTCACTGGCGACGCGGCTGAAGCTGGGCGCACCCAAGTCATCGCAAGAACCAAAGCGATGAGTGCTGCGCGGACTGTCGTCACGGCGCTCATGGTTGGACCGGCAACTTCAGCGCGTCCACGATCAGCCAGCCCGCGAACTGTTCCTGTATCACGGTCACCTCGGTGCCGATCTTGCCGCCCGACAGGCGTTTCACGGGGCCGGTCTTGGATTCCTTGTACTTCGTCGGCGGCGCGGTCTCCCAGACCTTGAAGACGCTGCCGAGGCTGGTAGAGCCGTCCCGTTTGATGGAGTCAATCCGGGACTTTCCGGTCTTGGCATAGCCGCCCTTGGCGTAGAACAGTTCGAGATCCTTCGCGAACGCCTGACATGGCACACAGTCCCGGGTGATCGCCCGATACACCTTGGTATCCCCGGTATTCGTCGCCTCGGTCGAGGCGGTTCGCCAGAGTCGGATGAATTCCTCAGCGGTCTTCACCTGCCGGATATCCCGTATCGGATCCGGGGTCGGCGACGGCGGCGTCGGTCGCGGGGTCGGGGTCGGCCACCCCGCCGCCGACTCCGACGGATCATCCGAACACCCCACCAACCCCAACACCAGCACCGCGATCAAGGCCACCAGCCGAGCCGATCTCAGCCGACCCGATCTGCCGCCGCCTACACCGCTACTGCCGATCCTGCGCCGCATGAATATCCCCCTCCGAGAAGATGTCCCAGGAACCCTGCCAGCCCACCACGCTAGCGAAAGTCCGCACTGCCCGAAACCGCCGAACTTCAACCTGTGGAAAACCACCCGCGCCTGTCCGTGTTTGGTGACGCCTCGCCGGGATTCGGTGACGTATCGCCGGGAGTTCGTGACGCCTCGCCCGGAGTTTGTGACGCCTCGACGGGATCCTGGAAGTCGGCCCTTGGGGAGTGGAGTGATTGGATAGCTAGCGACATGGGTTGGCTGGAGACGGGTCGGCTGACCACACCGAAACGGGCGTAGGAGCTGGAGAAGTGAGTCGGAGATCAGCGGGATCGGACAGCCTGGTGGCGTTGAACCTCGACGCCGACGTGGTGACGCTGACCGAACACCTGGTCAACATCGAATCGGTCAGCGGCAACGAAGCAACGATCGCGGATGCGGTGGAGGTCGCGCTGTCGGCGTACCACCACCTGCGGGTAACCCGCCGCGGCAACACGATCGTCGCGCGCACCGAACTCGGCCGACCCCAGCGCGTGATCATCGCCGGTCACCTCGACACCGTCCCGGTCAATGGGAACCTGCCGGCTAGGCGCGAAAACACGGCCGAGGGCGGCGTCCTGCACGGGCTCGGCACGTGTGACATGAAGGGCGGTGACGCCGTTATCCTCAGGCTGGCCGCCCACGTGCGGCAGCCGGTCCGTGATGTCACCTACATCCTGTATGAAGCTGAGGAGATCGAGTCGGAGTTCAACGGCCTGTGCCTGCTCGCCGAGACCGACCCCGATCTCATGGTCGCCGACTTCGCGATTCTCATGGAGCCGTCCAACGCCATCGTCGAAGCCGGCTGTCAGGGAACCATGCGCGTTGACGTACGTACTGTGGGCGAGCGAGCGCATTCGGCCAGAAGCTGGCGCGGCGTGAACGCGATCCATCGTGCCGCCGACGTCCTTCGCCGCCTCGACGGGTTCGTCGAGCGCCAACCCGTGATCGACGGCCTGACCTACCGAGAGGGCCTCAACGCGGTTGGAATCACCGGCGGCGTGGCCGGCAACGTCCTGCCAGATGAGTGCGTGATCAGCGTCAACTACCGGTTTGCGCCGGATCGCTCTGCGGCCCAAGCCGAGCGATTCGTCCGCGAGTTCTTCGACGGGTACGACGTGAGTGTCACCGATGTCGCGCCCGGAGCGTTGCCGGGCCTTGACCGGCCCGCCGCCCAGGCGTTTGTCGATGCCGTCGACGGCCCGGTCAACCCCAAGTTCGGCTGGACCGATGTGGCTCGGTTCAGCGCGATGGGCATACCTGCGGTCAACTACGGCCCCGGCGATCCGATGTTCGCGCACAAGGCTGACGAACATGTGCAGACCGACGACATCGTGCGGTGCGAACAACGTCTTCGTGATTGGCTAGGGTGACCGCCTGTGACTGGTTTCGCACAAGACCGCGCTCGGCGCGCCAAACATCAGGGCCGGGTGCTCCTGCGAGGGCGCCAGGTCGACAACAGCACCACCGATCAGCGATTGCTGGACTCATCGGGGTCCGTCGACTGGCTGCATGCCGATCCGTGGCGCGTTCTTCGCATTCAATCGGAGTTCGTGGACGGCTTCGGCGCGCTCGCCGAACTCGGCCCGGCGATCAGCGTCTTCGGCTCGGCCAGAACCCAGCTCGATGACCACTATTACGCGATCGGCGAGCGGATCGGTCGCGCGCTGGTCGGGGCCGGCTTCGCGGTGATCACCGGCGGCGGGCCCGGTGCGATGGAGGCCGCAAACAAGGGAGCCAATGAGGCCGGCGGTGTGAGCGTTGGTCTGGGCATCGAATTGCCGTTCGAGCAAGGCCTCAACCAGTGGGTGGACATCGGCATCAACTTCCGTTACTTCTTCGCCAGGAAGACGATGTTCCTGAAGTACTCCCAGGGCTTCATCGTGCTGCCGGGCGGGATGGGCACGCTCGATGAGCTCTTCGAGGCGGTGACCTTGCGCCAGACCGGCAAAGTCACCTCCTTCCCGATCGTTCTCGTCGGCACAAGCTACTGGCAAGGCCTGGTCGACTGGTTGCGTGACTCGGTGCTGACCGCAGGCAAGGTCAGCCCTGACGATCTGGACTTGTTAAAGCTCACCGACGATGTGGACGAGGCTGTCGAATTGATGCTGAACGCCCGGCGGGCCGGCTCATGATGTGGCTATTCGCGATTCTCATCGTGGCCGCCATGGGCGGGGTGGCCGCGTTGGCCGCTGGTCGTGGTGAACCATTGGCTCCGGCCTATGACGATCGTCCCGACGCCCTCGTGCCCGCACGAGGCCCACTAGGCGCCCGAGACCTGAGGGCGGTGCGCTTCTCACTGGCGTTCCGGGGCTACCGGATGTCCGAAGTGGACGCACTGTTGGGTCGATTGGCGCAACAGCTCGACGAGCCGGTGGCCTCCACCGACCCTGAACCGACTGTCGATCTCGGGTCGGACTAAGGAACTCTGCCTCCGTGTCGATGCCCCTGCTCGTGTATGTGCTGACCGTGGTCGGCGGTGCAGTCGTGGTGCTGACCCGGGCTCAGCTCGGCCGACCAACCGCGCGTTCGGTTCGGTCGTCGGGCGCCAGCGGTATGCTCACGATCTACGGCACGTCCGGACTCGTCGGGCTGGCTGCCTGGTCGGTCTTCTTGATCTTCCCCGAGGACTCGATGCTTGGGCATTCGCTGGTCGGGGTGATCGGGTTGTTCTTCTGGTGGATCGCGACTCTGACGGGCTTGCGAACCGCCAGTCTCCCGGTCCCGCCGGGCAAGCACGCGGCGCCGGGGCGCCGGGGCTCACGGCGAAAGGTGCTGCTTGCTAGCCAGCTCGTGCTCTTGGCCGCGGTAGGGTTCTGCACTTGGGCGTATACGACAGCGGCGGTGTGAGTTGACGAGAAAAGACCTGACCATGATCAACTCGGCGGTATTGGCAACGACCCTGATCGCCTCGGGTGGGCCAGCTGCTTCGTCGGTGATCGGCAAGTCCGCCAGGGT
>JBOFLH010000553.1:0-2081 GCA_051657765.1 Nocardioides sp.
CCGTTGTGACCACTGAGCTTGCGGGCCAGCTGCCAGGACGACGTACTCCAGACCCGCACGGAGGTGTCATCGCTCGCGCTGGCAAGCGACGTTCCGTCGTCGCTAAACGTCACCTTGTTGATCACTTTGTCGTGCCCGCGCAGCTCTGCCGCGAGGTATCCGGTGCGGAAGTCCCACACGTGCACGACTGGCTGTGCCCCGGCCGCTGCGAGCCATCGGCCGTCGCGGCTGAATGCCACCGCGCGGACCGGTGTGGTGCCGGCGCTCCCCGGCACCGGCAGCGTCCGCAGTAGCCGACCGGTGCGCAGTTCCCGCACCCGGACCTCGCCCTTTTCGGTTCCTATCGCGACCCTGTCGCCATCCGGACTGATCGCCAGTTCGTGGATCGATACGCCTTCAACGGGGAGGCGGCTGACGACGTTCCGGACTGCGTCGCGGACCACGTAGACCCGCTTCGACCACCCACCCGCAATCATTGTCTGGCCGTCCGGGGTGTACTCCACCGCCAACAGCCGGGTATCGGTGAGGGCCACCGATACCGACGGAGTCGAGGCGTCCGGCGTCCATAGGAAGACCGTGCCATCGCCGCCGACGGCCGCAAGTTCGCCGCCGTCCGGTCGGAATGCCATCGCCATCAGCTGCTGAGCCGCCCCGCGCAACACCACACCACGGTCCGCTGCTCGCAGCCAAGGATTCGGATCTCCGGGAGCCGACGAAGCGTCCGGCCGCGCCTTCGCCGACGAGGCATCCGGTAGGCCCGCAGTCTTGAGGAGCGCGAGTGAGATCAGCCCCGCTCCCGCCGTACCGATCCCGGCTGCCCACAGCACGCCCCGTCGGCTGAGCGTGACAGTCGGCGCCGCAGCGGGATGCCCCGCATCGAGCCCGGGCCCGGCGGAAACCATGACATCGCCACCGGGAGCCGAGCGCTGGTACAAGCCCGCCCACGTTTCACGATCCGGTTGTTCCTCGGCCATCGAGGAGAAGTCGACGATGAGCACCCAGAAGGTCTCGAAGTCATCGGGCCGCACCAGGTTGTCGCCGTCAGTGAGCCACCGATGCAGGCGATTGTTCCACCGTGCCTGCATGGCGGCATTGCCCGGAGCCAGCCGTCGAGCCACCTGACGCCGCGAGTAGGAGCGGCCGTACACCGCGACGGCCCGCCGTTCGAGTGCCAAAACGGCGTCCCGGAGATCGATGAGGCCGGCCGTCTTCTCTTTGGGCATGCGTGTGGTTACCCCTTCTCAACCCACCCCCAAGGCTGGAGGCCCTCCGCGGATTCCCGGCAGGAAGCTGGTGGTGTGCGGCCAGCGAAGACAAGTGGTCGCCCCACCGTGGGTGTCGCCACGGTCAATCCCCCGGATTTGTCGCCACCAGCGTAGTCGGACCGGGTGGTCTTGGTGGATTTTCGTTTGGCTGTGCCAGAAAACATGATAGAAATCCTGCGAAGGGTCCGTTGGGGGAACCACTGACACACCGGGGGAGTCCGATGAAGCTGCTGCCACCACGGCTCGCGACCAATATCGCGCTCTGCGTGAGCGCTACTGGCCTCGGGTTGGCCACGCTTGCCACACCGGCTCAAGCCACCCCAGCAAGCGAAGGGGGCAACGAAGGCGCGAGCGCCTTCGTGTCGGCTCGGATTGATGATCGCGCAGACACGCTCGGGAGGACCGGCAACGTTCATCTCATCAACGTGGGTGCCGAGGTCAATCCCGAGGGGTGGTCGATACAGGGAGACATCACATCGTACGACTGCGCCGCGGGGCAGGCAATCGCGGCCTGTGATCGGGTGACGCTGCATCGCCTGGAACCGGCCGATCCGGTCACGGTGACGGTGCACCGAGACGGCAGTGCACACATTCGTGGCAATGCCCACGAGGTAGGCCGCAGGGGCCGGTGGCTGCGCACGGTCAACTTCGCGATCGATACCGGGCCGGGGAGCGTCAGCGTGCGGCAGAACGCCGACATCAGGTTCAACAATTGGGACAATGGTTGACCGCCACCTTGATGGCGACGCTCGCGTCGATCAGCCCGATGAGCGTGGTCGGGATGCGCACGTAGTTGGTGGAACGCCGGAACATCGA
>JBOFLH010000554.1:0-6465 GCA_051657765.1 Nocardioides sp.
TCCTCGACCAGAACGCGCTCGAGGTGCGGCAGAGCCTCGATGCGGCCACCTCGACGGCGGCCGCCGCGGCGCAGCAGGAGCGACGGCTGGTCGCCGCCCGTGACGCCCGCGCCGCCGCCCTGGCGGAGGCGCGCCGGACGAGGGCGGCAGCCGAGGTGCAGGCAGCAGACGCCGGCACCGAGGCGGCGCGGCTCGCGAAGGACCAGGAGAGGCTGGCGGCACGGCTGACCCGCCTGCAGCGGAAGGCGGACGACCTTGTCGCACTGCGCCGGGAGGCGGCGCTGCAGGATGCCGCCGCCGGACGCGGTTCGGCCGACCTGCTCGGGTTGCTGGCGGCCGGCTCGTCATCGGGGAAGGGGCCTCGTGCCGCCCAGGGAGTCGCTCGGGCGATGCTGCCGTCGTTCGGCTGGGACGACGCCGAGTTCGCCTGCATCGTCGAGCTCTGGCAGCGCGAGTCGGGCTGGAGCTGGAGCGCGACCAACCCGTCGTCCGGGGCCTACGGCATCCCGCAGTCGCTGCCCGCCTGGAAGATGTCGAGCACCGGGAGCGACTGGCTCACCAACCCGGCGACCCAGATCGCCTGGGGCCTGGGCTACATCGACGACGTGTACGGGTCGCCGTGCGCGGCACTCGACAAGTGGCGCTCCCGCTCCCCCCACTGGTACTGACGCGACCCTCTCTGAACGCCGACCCGGGCATCAGCATAGATTTGGTCGGTGGTAGAGCGGTGGGTCAGCACGGCTCGAGGAACTCACCTCGCCGGACGCCGCAAGACCAACACAGCGCCCGAGGTCCTGCTGAGACGGGCGGTTCATGCAGCCGGCGCACGCTTCCGTCTCCACAGGCAGATCGCGAAGGGGTGCACGCCGGACTTCGTCCTCCCCGGCCGTCGCGTCGCTGTCTTCGTTGACGGGTGCTTCTGGCACGGCTGTCCCGAACACGGTCGGAAGGCGGCCTGGACCGGCCCGAATGCCGAACTGTGGACCAAGAAGATGCGGCGCAATGCCGAGCGAGACGAGCGGTCGAGCCAACTGGCTGTCGACCACGGATGGCGCGTCATCCGAGTGTGGGAGTGCGCAGTCCGTCACGACGCGACTGCGGTAGCCGAGCAGCTTCTCGCCGGTGGTGGACGGTCAAACGACCTCGTCAGTGGTTCGTGATCGACTGTACATCAGTTCGATTATTATCGTCATGGCTCCGTCCCCTCCACATGGCGGGAGGGTGGAGTTCCGGAGGTGCGCAGGCCGTGGACAGCTTCTTGCCCTTGCGGTTCAACCAGTCCGGGGATGGGCTTGACATAGCTGATCCTTCAGCTAAGCTGGACGGCATGGCAGGTCGTGCGGCTTTCACGTACGCGGACCTCTTCGCAGGTATAGGTGGCTTTCACGCCATGCTCGACCATGCGGGCGGGAGCTGCGTCTATGTCTCAGAGATCGACCGTGAGGCGCGGCACACCTACCTTCGTAATTGGGTTGACCCGCTCCCTGCAGAGCAGCGACCGATCATCAACACAGACATCACTATGGCGACGCCGGAGCATGGCAAGGTCGACGTTCCGGCTCACGACGTGCTCGCTGCGGGGTTCCCCTGCCAGCCGTTCTCGAAGTCCGGAAGCCAGCGCGGCATGGACGAGGCGCGTGGGACCCTCTTCTGGAACATCGCCCGGATCCTGGAGGACCGGAGGCCGGCGGTCGTGCTCCTGGAGAACGTGCGGAACATCGCTGGCCCGCGTCACCTGCACGAGTGGGACGTAATCATCCAGACGTTGCGGGAGATCGGCTACCGCGTGTCGTCAACACCATCCGTGTTCTCTCCGCACTTCCTCCCTCCGTCGCTTGGAGGGACGCCGCAGGTCCGGGACCGCGTCTTCATCCTCGGCACATACATAGGCCCGAAGCGAGCTCTGGCCGAGGTCGACGTGCCACCGACCGTAGCGCGCAGGCCAGTCGACGGGTGGACCGTGCAGTACTGGAACGCGGAGTGGATCCTCGATGACGATGCCGACATTGCGAATATCCAGAGGTACCGGCTAACCGAAGACGAGACCGCCTGGGTAAACGTCTGGGACGACCTGGTTCAGAGAGTGTGGGCAGCCCGTGGCGTTCGTCTCCCCGGCTTCCCGTTGTGGGCCGACGCATGGATCCCCGAGCGTGGCCTTGATCCGCTCGAACTTGAAGCACTGCCTCGATGGAAGTCCCAGATTCTGGTCAAGAACGCCCGCTTTTACGACGAGCACCCTGACGTCATCAGCGACTGGAAGCGGGCCAACAAGCGGTTCGCGTCGTTCCCCGAGTCACGCCGCAAACTCGAGTGGCAGGCACAGGACACCGCATCGCTATGGGACACTTTCATGCACTTCCGACCCTCCGGCATCCGAGCCAAGGCGCCGAGCTACCTCCCGGCGCTGGTTGCCATCACCCAAACGTCCATCGTCGGCAGCCGCCGGCGCCGCCTGACCCCTCACGAGGCAGTGCGCCTGCAGGGCCTGCGGAGGAACTTCAGCTTCTCCGGCCAGAGAGACCAGGCGTCCTACAAGCAGGTTGGCAACGGCGTCGCTGTTGGGGCCGCGTGGCACGTGTTCCGGACTCACGTCGAACAGAACACCGCCGACCTCCCTCGCGGGTTGGTGAGGGCAGTTCTGAGTGCACCATCGAACCCGACCGGCGATGCCCTTTCACCCGCGGCAGTGGAGATGCAGCAGTTGCGTTCTCGGCATGACAGCGTCCCCTTGGCTGGGTAGTGGAAATCCTTCCTGAAGCGCCCCACGGAAGTTGTGCGTGGTTGGTAGCGTCGACCCCGGGTGGCAACAGAGACGGGGTGTTCCTTGGCTGCGACAGAGCGTGACCGTATGGACGCATCGTTCGTTGGCCGCGACTTGTCGACTGCGACACGAGAGTCCCTCTGGACCGTCGTGGACTCGATCCTGCCCCACGGCCCCACTCTGAATGACCGAGTTGGTGCCACTGGCCTGGCGCTCGGGTATGTCCAGTCCGGAAAGACGACCGCGATCACTGCGCTGATCGCAGCGGCGGCAGACTCGGGCTACCGCGTGATCGTGGCACTGTTGGGGTCGACAAAACTCTTGCTTGAACAGAACCACAGCCGCCTGATTCAAGCGCTTGGGCTGGACCACCGACAGGACTATCGATGGGTCGTCATGGTGAACCCATCAGGCGTCGCGCGGACGAAGGAGATGGCCGACTGGTTGTCGCGTGGGCGGACCGTCCTGGTGCCAGTCCTCAAGCACGCAGGCCGCATCAGCGCCCTAGCAAAGGTCCTGGCCAGCGCCGAAGCCGCGAACATGCCGGTGCTGATCATCGATGACGAGGCCGACCAAGCAAGCCTGAACACAGAGGTGAACCGGGGCCTCGAGAGCCGAACGTACGACGCGCTGACGCAGCTGAGGGCGGCCGTCCCACGCCATCTATACGTTCAGTTCACCGCAACCCCGTATGCACCCCTGCTGCTGGAGCCGGACGACCATCTACGGCCGGACTTCATCGAGCTTCTGCAGCCCGGGGAGGGGTACACGGGCGGTCGCGAGTTCTTCGTCGACCATGCAGACGTCGTCATGAGGCCCATCCCGACTCTCGATGAGCAGGCTCCCAGGTCCTTGCCGACCCAGTTGCCCAAGTCCCTGGTCGAAGCGTTTGGCAGCTTCGTCGCTGGCACCGCACTTCTGCTGCGAAGCGACCCCACCGCGGCCCCTGTGTCGATGCTTGTGCACAGCACCCAGCGCAACGATGTCCAGGCCCGCTATCACTTCCTTCTGCAGCGCTTGGTGCGCCGCTGGTCCGAGGTGGCCACTACAGCGGAGGATGTCGACGCGCTACCGCAGCAGCTCATGAACGAGCGCGAACGGATCACCTCTCTCGGCGCTCCAGAGGTAAGCGACCATGACTTCCTGGAAGGGGTCCGCTTCACACTCCGCGAGACCACGCTCTGGCTGGTCAACTCGGTCAGCGACGTCAATAAGGTCAACTGGAAGGTTGCCCCCGTCCATGTGCTCGTTGGCGGCAACAAGCTTGACCGCGGCTTCACTGTCGAAGGACTCACTGTCACCTACATGAACCGCCCGGCAAGCGACCAGGTAGACACTCTTGAGCAGCGGGCACGCGCCTTCGGCTACCGGTCCGACCTCCTTCCGTACTGCCAGTTCTTTGCGACACCACGGACGTTGAAGGTTCTTCGCGAGACGGTCGACACCGAGTACGACCTCCGTGCCAACCTCCGGGACTGGCTGGCGGACGGCCATGACGTGTCCACCTGGGCACGCCACGTGGGCCTTCTCCTCCCTCAGGGAACGAAGCCCTCTCGACAGACGGTGCTAACAACGCTGTCCCGGTTCAACGAGCGGCCCGGATGGCACCAGCTTCGCAGGCCATCCGTGGACCAACTGGCACGAGACCGGAACGCCTCGATTGTCGAGGCCATCGGCTTGCTCGGGGCAACACCGGCCGACTACGGAAGGCTCCGCCACCCCACCCTCCGACTCCCATTGGATGTCATCCTCGACCAGCTGCTCACCCGCTGGGCCGGCGTGGAGGTAGGCAGCAGTCCCGGATGGCGGCACCAAGAACTGCTCGACCTTCTCGGGCGGCTGCCCGACCAAGGGGCGCTTACACCTCTCCTCCTAATGGAGCATCCCGAGGGTGGCCCGCGCCAGCGTGAGTGGGACCCCGAACTCGGGTTCATCAACCTGATGCAGGGTGCCGATCCGGTGCGCCGACCACAGCAACCGTGGTACCCGGGCGACCGCGCCATCGGTGGGGTGACGGAGGACCCAGAGCAGGTGGTGGTCCAGGTCCACCGGGTGAAGGCCACCAACCCCGGCGCTGACCGAGAGTTGTTTACGCTCGCGATCCACGCGGGACGTCGAGGAGTCGTACGGAAGGTTTGAGGATGAGCGAACTGCGAGATGTCCGATCCATGGGGGAGCAGCGCTGGGTGCCCCTCAGGGATCTAGTATTGGACCCCGCGAACCCACGGCTGCCCACGGACATGCAAGGCGAGGCCCAGGAAGATCTCGCTGTTCACCTTGAACTGGGTTTCGACGCCCTCACGGTTGCGGAGTCCATTGCTTCCCACGGGTTCTTCGGCAGCGAACCACTCATCGTCATCGAGGGCGGGACCTCCGACAAATGGGTTGTCGTCGAGGGCAACCGGAGGCTCACGGCCCTCCTTGGCCTCGTAGACCCGAACATCAGGGCACAGTTCGCCAATCCCGCCCCGTGGGGGCCCCTAGCCGAGCAAGCGGAACTCAGCTACGGAGACCAGGTGCCGGTGGTGGTCCTGCCAGACCGGGCCGCCGCGACACCAATCATCGGTTTCCGTCACATCTCCGGGATCCTGCAGTGGCAGCCGTATGCCCAAGCGCGTTACATCGCACGACTTGTGGACCACGACGACATGTCTTTCGCAGCCGTGGCAGAGATGATCGGCGTCGACCGGACCAGAGTGGGCAACCTATACAGAGACCAGGCCATCGCCACTCAGGCACGCGACTTGGGTATCGAGACCGGTCCTCTCGAGGAAGCCTTCTCACTGCTCACGGTTGCGATGAGCACTCCTAAACTTAGGTCCCACATCGACGCACCACTTGGGTCGAAGACGGAGCCAGGCGTCGCACCGATTCCTACGGCGCGGGCGACGGAGCTGAAGGAACTCGTCACCTGGTTGTACGGCGATGGCGAGGTTGAGCCGGTGATCGGCGAGTCACGCGACATCAGCAAGCTCGGAAACGTCGTTGCGTCGAGCGTCGGTCTGTCCGCCCTCCGTGCCGGCGAGTCACTCGAGTCCGCGATCCAGAAGGCCAAGGACGCAGATGTGAACCCTCGCCAACGGCTGTTGGCTCGACTGCGCACCGGTAGGAACTCCTTGACATCAGCGCTGGATGACATAGATGACTTCGTGGAGGACGGTGAGGTGTCTGACGCGGTGGACGAGGTGAGGGCGGCCGCCGACGCCCTCCTCGCCGCATTGGCTCATGACTGAGCCCTACGCTCCGACCAAACGAGCCAACCGCGTGGCCGATTGGATCGAGACCAAATGCCTAGCCTCGGGTCGGGCCCTAGGTGCAGACGCACTCTTCGACGCAGGCGAGGTCCATGGCTACAGGTCGGCTGATGTCGACCTCGGCCTCAGGACCATGGCTCGGCGGTCCGCTGCAGTGGGCGAGGCATACCCCTTCCGCGTTGCGGCCGGTGCCGCCGCACGCGAGCAGGCATCTCGCTCGGTATGGGCCGCGCTACTCCTCATGGGCAGCGAAGGGCCCTTGCGGCAGAGTCTGGATGTTGCCGTAGCCGCCGCACACCTCGAACGGATTACCGGCTCTTCCGACCTGAGCGTGGGGTCACAGTTGTAGCCCGCCGCCGATGAGGAGCATCCGGAGCCGATAGTTGTTCCGGTTGCGGAAGCCGCGGGCGATGCGGCGGTGGAGCTCGATGAGGCCGTTGACGGCCTCGG
>JBOFLH010000555.1:0-17955 GCA_051657765.1 Nocardioides sp.
GATTCGGCGCGCCGGCGTCGGTGCGGGAGCTGGTCAAAGTCCTGAACGAGCTGATTGGCGGTCTCCGCCTCGCCGTGGACCCCACCGAGACCGAGATCAGGCTCTCCTCAGGACCCGATCAGCTCGGCTCGCCCAGTGACTCGCCCAGTGACTCGCCCAATGAGTCACCCGATGATCAGGGCCCCGCCTGGCAATTGGTGGCCGCATTGGCCTATGCACACGGGTGGACAGTGGCCCGATGGGCCGGCGAAACCGGCTCGGACTACGGGTGCGAACTCCGACTTGTTCGGCGGAGTCCGTAGACTCCTCGAAGGAGAGATCCCCGGGGGCCGTCCTCGGGGTCCGAGGAGAGATTGAAGTTTCTGTGGCCAAGACCGAGAAGAACGACCGCCGTGCCATTCTGGAATCGATGCGCAGCCAGCGGAAGAACGCCGAGCGGCGGCGCAACATGATGATCGTCGGAGCCTGCTGCTTGGTGGCTCTGTTGATCGTCGGCGCGGCGGCGTATGCGCCGATCAAGAACCGGCTCGATCTGACGGCATTCAACGACGTGAAACTGGCCGACATCGGAGCCAAGGCCTCGGTGTGCGACAAGATCGCCACCAAGCCGGCCACCGGCAACCAGGAACACGCTAGGGAACCCGAGCCACTGACCTTTCCCGACGCACCGCCGGCGTTCGGTCGGCATTACGACGTGTGGGAGGGCATGGAGCGCAAGCTCTACACCAAGGCGGATCGTCCGCCGATCGGCCGGCTGGTGCACAATCAGGAGCACGGCTACACGATCTTGTGGTACGACGAAACAGCCGCCAAGAACGAGGACCAAATGCGGTTGCTCCGTGGGGTTGCCAGCAAGTTCAAAGGCACCGACAACCTACGGCTGAAGTTCAAGGCAGCGCCGTGGCTGAAATCCGATGGCGCGGCATTCCCGAAGGGCCAGCACATCGCATTTACCCACTGGTCGGCGGGCGGGGTCGGCCCGGCAGCCACCGGCGAACCGGTCGGCGCCACTCAGTACTGCTCGGAGATCAGCGGCGAAGCGCTGGAACAATTCATGCTGAAGTACCCCTATACCGACTCCCCCGAGCCTTCGGTCGTATGACCGAAGCGGACCTACTCGCAGCGGCGAGTCAGCGGCCGGTCAGCGGGTCGTGATCGGGCCATCGGAACCCGAAATCTTCGGGGTGGCTCCGGCGACGTTTTCGGAAGCCCTCGGGCGCCTACTGGCACGCGATGCGGGGGCGCCGTTAGTGACCCACTACGACCACGCCACCGATGAACGCACCGAGCTGTCGCGCACAACCTACGCCAACTGGGTGGCCAAAACGGCGTCCTACCTCACCGAGGAATGCGACCTCGCGCGCGGGCAGCGACTCGCCCTCGACCTGCCGATCCATTGGCTCGGGCCGGTGTTCCTGGGCGCAGCTTGGGTCGTTGGCCTGACCGTGGTCGCCACACACAGTAGCCACGAATCGCACCGACCAGCCGATCTGGATGCTCTTCGGGCTGCCGATGCGATCGTGACCGGACCGGCCGGCCTGGGCCACTGGTCAGCCGGCGCGGGCTCGATCCCGGTTATCGGGTGTGCCCTCAAGCCGCTTGGCGGCCCTTTCACCGAGCCGCTGCCGGTTGGGGCGCGGGACTTCGGAGCCGAGATCTGGTCCCAACCGGACACCTTCACGCCGTGGGATCCGCCCGACTCGGACGCGCTCGCCACCGATGAGGTAACCGAGGGCGCGCTCAGCCACCAAGCGCTGTTCGCGCGAGCTCACGCTCGCGGACTGATCGCCGACGGCCAGCGCCTGCTGTCCACCCGCAATCCGATCCGCGACGGGCTGCTCAGTTTCGCCGAAGTCGTGGTGCGACGCGGCTCGCTGGTGCTGGTGGCCAATCCCGACCCGGACCGGCTGCCCGCGGTGGCCGAGACCGAACGAGTGACCGTCTCGGATCACCCAATGAGGTCGTAGGCATCGAAGCCCTCCGCGAGAAACCGTGGGCGCCCGAACCTGGTCGCGTTGGCCTTCATCGCCCACAGATCGCCGGTTCGGCGATTGCGCACGATGATCGCCGGGTGCCCGGGTCCGGTGAGATTGCGGATCCCGCCGACCCAGTCAAATCGGCGCATCGTGATCGGCAAGGCCCGATACCCGCTCAGACCCCCGGGCCCGTTGCCCACGTACACGCGCAGCGTGTCGCCGGCGACCACCAGGGTGTCCGGGGCACCGTCACGATCCCATCGGCCGACGCCGAATTGGCGGCTCGCGTCGATGGCACCCCACGCGGCGTAGCTCACCCCCAGGCCATCGCGGCCGCGGCCGGGAAAGATCCGCATGCCGCGTCCGGCGGGCTGCCCCATCAGATCGGGGTAACCGTCGCCGGTCATGTCACCAACCGCCGCCAGCAAGGACACCGAGTCAAACCCCTCGCCCAGCGTGATGGGTGTGGCGAACCTGGCTTGACCATTGCCCCGGCGCAGCTCCAGCCGGCCGCTGGCACCGTCGCGGGTGACGATGTCGCCATACCCGTCGCGGTCCCAATCGCCGACATTGAGAAGTTTGTCGGCCGCCGCCAGGTTCAGGCCGGTCGCGATCGGACGACCGGTATTGAAGGTGCCTCGACCGCGCACCACCACGAGCTTGTCGCCCGATCGCGCCACCAGATCGGGAGCCGGGTGCCCGGTGATCTGGCCGCCGCCGGTGATTCCGCTGAGCCCCGCCAAGCCCTTGAGCGGTCCGACCGGGTGCCCGAACGTGCCGTCTCCTCGCGATGGCAGCAGGTAGCCGGCACCGCTAGCTCCGCGCATCACCAGATCGGCACGACCGTCGCCGGTGTAGTCACCGAGGCCGGCCAGCGAATCGATCTTCGGATAGCGGCCCGGGAGGGCAATCCGGCGACCCAGTCGGCCCCCGCGATGGATGAACAGCCGACCGGCGCTGTCGCGGCCCACCAGGTCCGGACGACCGTCACCGGTGACATCCCCGGAACCGGCAAGCAGGTTGTAGGGCATCACCTGACGAAGAATCCGGGCGCGAAACGCGCCACGCCCGGTGCCGAGATAGGCGACGAGTCGGTTGTCTGAAACCCGCAGCGCGACCAGGTCATTGTGCGAGTCCTGGTTGAGGTCGCCCGCAGCCGTGATGAGCTTTACCCGCGCGAAGGCCGCGCTGGCCCGCAGTCCGGCGCCGAATCGGCCCCGACCGACCCCTGGATGGACGCGGGTGAGTCCGGCCGAGTCTCGAGCAACCAGATCCGCGAGGTCGTCCCCGGTGAGATCGGGCGAGGCCACCACCGTCTTCGCACGCCACCCGATCGCCGAGCTCACGGCCGGCCAGTGGAAGCGGGTTAGTCCGCCGGTCGGAATGACGTAGGCCTTGTTGTCGCTGGCTCGCCTGACCACCAGATCGGGGTGCGCCGTGCTCGCCAGATCGCCATCCAGCTCACGACCGGACCAACCGGCCTGCCGCGCGGCAGCCAGCGCCCGAATTGTCGGGATCTTGGCGTAAAGATATCTGCCCGGGCATGCCGTCAACGCCGCGTCCCGATGGCCGCTGACCGCGGGAAACCGGCGGGATCCGACCGGTTGGCTCGGCGCGTTCGGGTCGACGCCGTGCAGCGAGAGCTTCCACGCGAACAGGCTTCCGTATGCCGACACCATGGCGGTGCTAGGGGCAGTGGATTCGAAGTTGCCGATCGCCGCGGCGGCGAACGCGTAGTCGTTGCGGTGCAGCGTATGGGCGCCGACCACTGGCCGATCGACACCGCCGTACCGCCCCTCCCAGATGCGACCGAACCGGTCGATGAGGAAGTTGTAGCCGATGTCGCTCCAGCCTCGCGAACCGGTGTGGTAGGCGTAGATACTACGAATGATGCCCGGAACCTCTGAGCGAGTGTAGTTGTTGGCGTTAACGGTGTGGTGCACGAATCCGGCGTGCACCTCGTAGTAGCGCAGCGACGAGGCGTCTCGGCGAGACTCGTCAGCACCCCATTGGGCCCGCGAGTAGATGGTGGGCTTGGACGTGACCGGTGCGGCACCGGTGGCGGCCTGCAACGCTATCTTGTCCGCACCGTCCCCCTCCTCGACCCCGCTGGCTGGTTCGTCGGTGACGGCTGCGGAGTCTGGCTGGGCGGTGTTGATCGCTGGCGCTTCGCGGATCGTGGCAGCAGATTCGCCAGGCGTGATCACGGCAAGCTTCATGTCGCTCGGCACCGCCTGATCGGGCTGCTCGGTGCGCACCCTGACCTGGACTTCATCCACGTTGCCGACCAGCAGGGCCTCGGTGCCTGGGCGAGCGTTCTTGGCTTCCGCGCTGGCCGGATCGGGTCCGTGTTCGTCGTGATACTCCAGGGCCGTCCACGCCGACCAAGTGTCTTTGGTCTGGGTGCGAGCCTGCACAGTGAGGCCGGACTCGGCGACCTTTGTCTCCGGGCTCCAGGTGATCCCGACCGCGCCATAGCCCGCTACCCGCTGAGGGGCGCTGAGCACCTCGCTTGGCTGGGTCTGCCCGACTCTCGGTTCGGGTTCTGAGTTGGGTTCGGTTCTCGGTTGGGGTGTGGCTTCGGTGAGCTGGATTTCGCTGACGTTCGCCGACACCGTATCGGTCTCCACTTCGGAGGACTCGCTGACCCGGATGGCCATCCGCGCCTGCGGAACGGGGGCGGGACCAGCCGGTCGTCTACCGTCGTGATCAGCCAGATCGTCGACTGGCTGATCTGCGGACGGTTGCCGGCCGACCACATCGAGGGACACCACCGAGGTTGCCGGAGCCAGGACGGCGAGGACCGCACCGAGGGCGAGAACCTGCTGGCACGCGGAGACGAACCTGGACTTTCCGGACTGCATGACGAGACTCCAAGTATGGGGTAGGAATCACAAGAGCCTCAAGTTTCACATCTGCCACAGGGGTGAGCCAATACTTGGCGAGTAACTACAGCGATGTAATTACCAGTCGACGCGCCGATGGTTTACCGAATTGTCAAGTTTTCTGCGGGGATCTCCGCACTCGCGATCAACTCCGCGATCAGCGCGGCATTGGCCGGAACGTCTCGGGCTCCCCGCACGTGCACCACCCCCACGTGTCGCGCACCGAACTCCGGCGCTGATTGCACGCTCACCTCACGGTGCCGAAACGCGGCCAACGCTGACTGGGGCAACAGAGCCACGCCCAGTCCCTGCGCGACGAGGTTCTGGACGACCACATAATCATCGGTGGTGTGCCGGATCGCCGGCTCGAACCCGGCTTCGGCACATCGGCTCACCAGGTGCTCGCGACAGCGGACGCAGCCGCCAATCCAGTTCTCCTTCGCCAGGTCGCCCAGGCGCACGGTGTCCCGGCCGGGCACTCCGTATCCCATCGGCAGCACCAGGTGGATCGGCTCATCCAGCAATGGGAGCCACCTCAGCGGAGACTCCACCTGAGGCGGCCCGTGGTGGCTGAAGGCCAGAGCGAGGTCGGCCTCGGCGCGTCGTACCGCGTCCAAGGCCTCGGGTGGCTCGGCTTCGGTCAGCCCGACCTGGACTCCCGGATGGTTGCGGACCAGCGCGGCGAGAGCCCGCGGAACCAAGGTTGCGGCGGCCGACGGAAAGGCCGCCAAGCGCACCCGGCCGGTGCGCGCATCCACCAGGCCGGCGAGTTCTTCAGCGCCCAGATGCAGTTCACCGGCGATGGCGTCCGCGTGTCGCAACATAATCTCACCGGCCTCGGTCAAGGTCACCCCGTGCGATCCGCGGAGCAGCAACGGACAACCGGTCTCGCGCTCCAGTCGGTTGAGTTGTTGACTCACCGCCGGCTGCGTCCAGCCGAGCCGGCGGGCGGCACCACTCATCGAACCGGCGCGCGCGACGGCACGGAAGATCAGCAACCGGCGGGGATCGAGGTCGGCCACCCTGAAAGTATTGCTTATAGGCTAGGCAAGGAAGTCCTGGCTTCCTATGAGGGTCGAGACTCGGCATCCTGAAGAAGTGAAACGCATTGGCTTGATCGGCGGGATGAGCTGGCACTCGACGGCTGCCTATTACCGAGTCATCAACGAACTCGTGGCCGAACGGCGGGGCGGGCACGCCTCCGCGAAGATCTCCCTACAGTCACTCGACTTTGCCGAGGTTCGCGCATGCCAGCTGCGCGAGGACTGGCAAGCCGCCGGGGAGCTACTTGCGGACGCCGCGCGGCGGTGCGTGGCCGGCGGAGCGGACCTGGTGGCACTGTGCACGAATCTCATGCACAAGAGCTTCGCCGCGATCACCGATGCGGTCGACGTGCCTGCCGTGCACATCGCAGACGCGGTAGCCCGGGCGGCCCAGGAGCGGGGCTACACCCAGCTGGGTCTGCTGGGAGCACGCTGGGTGATGGAGGAGGCCTTCTACGCGGATCGACTGGCCGAGCAGGGCATCGGGGTGCTTGTCCCGGATCATGACGATCGAATCGAGGTCGACCGGGTGATCTTCGACGAGATCACTCAAGGCCACTTTCTAGACAGTTCACGCGAGCGCTACCGGGCCACGATGTCCGAGCTGGCCGACCGCGGCGCCCAGGCCGTGGTGCTGGCGTGCACCGAGATCGGACTCCTGGTGCCGCCGGACGGTGCACCACTCCCGGCCATCGACTCGATGCAGGCCCACGCCCAGCGGCTGGTCGACCTCGCCCTCGCGCCCGACTCGGTGATCCGCTGACCCAAACACTCGACGCCCTGACCCAGCGCTGCCCCAAATCGCCCCGCCGGCCGGCAATCGCACCCGGATCGCGGAGATCTCCGGCGGTGACCTCTCGCTAGATCTCCGCGCCGAACTCGCCGTCGAGTTGTTCGTCGTCGCCGGGCTCCGCATTCGGATCCTCGTCGTACTTGAGATAGCGAATACCAGGACGCACGTCCCCGTCGTAGCCGATCCGGCCCTCCTCCAAAACGATCAGCCGGTCACACATCTTGCGCACCGACCCGGCCGCGTGGCTGACGTACACCAAGGTCCGGCCACTCTCGCGAATCTGCTGCATGCGTTCGAGGCACTTGTGCTTGAACGGCCGGTCGCCCACGGCCAGCACTTCGTCAGCCAGGAAGATGTCGGAGTCGACATGGATAGCGACCGCGAAGCCAAGTCGGGCGAACATACCCGAGGAGTAGTGGCCAACCGGGCTGTCGAGGTGCTTACCCACATCGGCGAACTCCACGATGTCATCGAACTTGCGCTTGGTCTCGGCCTCCGTCATGCCGAGCACGGCGCCGTTGAGAAAGATGTTGTCGCGACCAGTCAGCTGGGGGTGGAACCCGGCACCCGTCGCGATCAGCCCGGCGATCCGGCCCCGAGTGCGGACCGAACCCGAATCGGGCCGCATGATGCCGTTGATCAGCTTGAGTAACGTGGACTTGCCCGAACCGTTCAGGCCCATCACGCCCAGCGACTCGCCTTGCTCGACGGTGAACGAGACATCGTTGACGGCCAGGAAGCTGTCGCTGATGCTCCGCCCCTTGGCCATCGCCACCGTCATCTGCTTGATGGTCCGCTGATAGCGCAGAGTGAAGCTCTTGGTGGCGTGCTCGACCACGATCGATTCGGCCATCAGAGCCGCTCCGGCATCTTGTTCTCCAGCCGGGAGAACACCAGCTGGGCAATCACCATCAACGCGACGCTGGCCCCCAGTGCGGCAAATCCACGCAAGAACAAGTGGTCCGGCATGTGGGTGAGGGCAGTCTGGGCGGGTTCCTCGGTGGTCCCCACCCAGAAACAACGTTGCACCAACAAGACGGCTTCACACACGGGATTGGCGAGGTAGACCTCGATCCAGGATTCGCTCAAGCTACTGTTGGCGACATCGCTGAACGGATACATCATCGGCACCCCGAAGCGCACGAAATTGGTCAGCACGTTAACCGCGTTTCCGATGTCACGCATAAACACGTTCGCGGCGCTGAAGATCAACGCCAGTGCCGTGCCAAGCGCCATACACACCACGACGCCCAGAATGCCCGCGGCAACTCCGGTCAGATCCGGAGACCAGCCCATGACCAAACAGGCAATCACCAGGATCACCAGTTGCGGACCGATGTGGAACCCCGAAACCAGCATCGATGCGACCGGAAACATCTCCTTCGGCATCGCCATCTTCTGCACCATCCGACGGTTGCGGACAATGGCCCGGGTGCCGGCATTGAGGGTCTCGTTGAAGAAGTGCACGATCACTAGGCCGGTGAACAGGTGGATCGCGTAGTTCTCCACACTGTTGCGCCCCATCACGATGCCGAACACCACATAGAAGATGAAGAACTGCGATAGTGGGTTGACATAGGACCAGACCAGCCCCAGAAACGAGCCCTGATAACGCGCGCTGATTTCGCGCTTCACCAGCAATCGCAACAGATAGCGCCGCCGAAATACCTCCAATAGCCCGCTGGTCGCGGCCGGCGACACCAGGGGCGGCACACCATCGCCCGCGGGTTGCACTCCGGTCTCAGTCATCCGTGCCGACCTTGCTCGGCTCGGGCGTCCCCGAGACCGGCGGCCCACCCTCGGGGACGGTCGAACCCTCAGCGGGATCCCGCCACGGAGCGAAGGTCTGCTCCCAAGTCTCCGGAGAGGTGATCTCGCCCAGCTGGTCGCGGTAGAGCTTGGCGTAGTGCGGCCACTCGGTCCACATCCGCTTGTGCAGACGCAGGGCCTCGGCCAGCAGGGTGCGGTACTTCGCCGGGTCACGGCGATAGAGCGCCGCCGAGGTACCGTCCGGCATCGAGGCGATAACCGAGTCGTGATTCACCAGCCGATACCAGCGCAGATCCATGCCGGCAATTGCCGCCTCCGGGTGATCCTTGGCCATCGGGCGCACCGGCCGGAAGTGCCGGACGGGCGCCAGCACGGCACTGAGCAACAGCTGTCGCTGCGACGGCACATCGGATCCGTCCTTCCCGCGCCGGGGCGGTTTCGTGCGACGCACCGGCGGAAAGGCGTCCAGGTCGGCATGCAACTGGGCATCCGCGAACTGAAGACGGAACGTGTTCACTTCCCCCAGCTTGGTAGCCAGGTCTCGGTGCAGCCGAGCCGGCCCGTCGAGCACATCACGCAATGCCAGCAGCCGCAACTCGACCGTCGAATACTGCATGGCAACCAGGTGCGCGACAGTCTGGTTGAGACTCTCCCGAACCATCCGGCCGCCGTGTTCGTACGGGCTGTGCAACAAGGCCGCGACGAACCGATTGCGCTGGTGAAAGTAGGCCTGCCAATCCAGCGCGTCGTTCTTGTCGGTCCACGGGACGTGCCATACGGCCGCACCCGGGAACACCACGGTCGGGAAGCCGGCCGCCTTCGCGCGTAGGCCGAACTCGCTGTCATCCCACTTGATGAACAACGGCAGGGACAGGCCGATCTGCTCCAGCACCAACCTCGGGATCAAGCACATGAACCAGCCGTTGAAGTCGGCGTCCAGGCGCTTGTGCAACCAGCGGGAGGACCGAAGGTTGCGCGCCGCGAAGTCCCAGTCGATGAAAGTATCCTCCGGCGAGCGCCACCAGAACCGCCACGGCACCACGATCTCGCCGAAGCTATGCATCCGGGAGCGGGCATAGAGCGAGAACATGTGTCCGCCCACGATGGTCGGCCGACGGGCCAGGTCTCCGAAGGTGATTGCCCGGATGATGCCTTCCGGCTCGCAGACCACGTCGTCGTCCATCATCATGGCGTACGTCGCGGTACCCTTGCGGACCGACTCCAGCTGACCACGAGCGTAGCCGCCCGAGCCACCCAGGTTGCCCTGTTTGAGGACCCGCAACTTGTCGCCCAGGCTGGTCGCGGCGGCCCCGAAGAACTCCGACTCGGTGACCGGTTGCGTGCCCTGATCCATCACCAGCACGGCGTCGAGGTAGGGCCGCAGCTGCTCATCCTCGGCGATCTGTCCGATGAGCTTGGCACAGAAGTCGGGCCGGTTCATCGTGGTGATCGCCATGTCGACGGTGCCATGCCCGGCGCGATCCTCGGGCACTTCGGCCGACCACACCGCCGATACCTCCGCGTCCTCGTCGCCGGCGGTGACGTCGTACCAATACCAGCCGCCGTCGACGAACGGACCTAACGACAGATCGAAGTGGTAGGTCTGCGCGGAGCCCGAGCCGATCGCCCCTGGGTTGACGGCCCCTGGGTTGACGGCCCCTGGGTTGACGGCCCCTGGGTTGACGGCCCCTGGGTTGACGGCCCCTGGGTTGACGGCAGAGTCGACCCGCTGGGACCGGCCGTTGGCCATCGACTTGTAGACGGTTACCGCGGCACCGGCCCCCACCAGAGTCACCGAGAGCCGCACCCGGTCGACAATGCTCCAGCGGCGCCAATAGCCGGCCGGGAAGCCATTGAAGTAGGTGCCGAACGAGACTCGCTCACCCAACTCGATCCGCAAGGTCGTCCGACTGGTGATCTGATCCGGGTGAACACTCCGCCCGGATGCCTTCTTCTGCCGGATCGAGGCATTGTGCAATTCCTTGGCGTCGCGCGAACCACCGACGACGTACTTGTCCTCCTCCAGTTCCGCGCCGTCGAGATCGACGTACAACGCCATCACGTCGAGATCTTTGTCGATCGGCAAGATCTGTCGCTGTAGCTGCTTGCGCACGGTCACCGCACCGGCGCTCATCGGTCCGACCCTGTCGTCGACTGAGCCGATCTGGACTCGGCTGGGGTCAACGACGCACCATCGACGAAGTGCGGAGCGAGGATGTTGTCGAACATCGAGAGCGCCGACCCGATAGCCATGTGCATGTCGAGATACTGGTACGTGCCCAGCCGGCCACCGAACAGCACCCGCGAACGCTCCGTCTCTACCCTGGCCAGCTCGCGATACTTCAACAACTTCCTCCGGTCCTCTGCGGTATTGATCGGGTAGTAGGGCTCGTCGCCCTCCTCGGCAAAGCGGCTGTATTCGTGCACGATCACCGTCTTACCCGCCAGATGAGTCCGTTCCGGATGGAAGTGCTTGAACTCGTGGATGCGGGTATAGGGCACGTCGGCGTCGTTGTAGTTCATCACCGAGGTGCCCTGGAAGTCGTCGACGTCGAGGACCGACGGCGTCAAGTCGACCGTACGCCACGACAGCCGGCCTTCGGAGTGCTTGAAGTATTCGTCGATCGGGCCGGTGTAGACGATCGGCACCTTGCCCATGAATTCGGCGGCCGAGCCGTGCGCGGGATCGAGGAAGTCGGTATTCAGCCGCACCTCGATGTTCGGGTGATCGGCCATCCGCTCCAGCCAGGCGGTGTAGCCGTCGACGGGAAGCCCTTCATAGGTGTCGTTGAAGTATCGGTTGTTGAACGTGTAGCGAACTGGCAAGCGAGTAATGATGTCGGCGCTGAGGTCCTTCGGATCGGTCTGCCACTGCTTGGCGGTGTAGCCCTTGACGAACGCTTCATACAACGGCCGGCCGATCAGCGAGATCGCCTTCTCCTCGAGGTTCGTCGCGCGTTCGGTGGCGATCTCCGCGGCCTGAGACGCGATCAGCTCCCGGGCCTGGTCCGGGGTGAAGTTCTTCCCGAAGAACTGGTTGATCAGGGCCAGGTTCATCGGGAAGGAGTAGACCTCACCCTGATAGGTCGCGAACACTCGGTGCTGGTAGTTGGTGAACTCGGTGAAGCGAGTCACGTAGTCCCACACCCGCTTGTTGGAGGTGTGAAACAAGTGCGCCCCGTAGACGTGCACCTCGATACCGGTCTCGGGTTCCTTCTCGCTGTACGCGTTGCCCCCGATGTGGTGGCGACGTTCCACCACGAGCACCCGGAGTCCCAACTCGCTGGCGCACCGCTCGGCAATGGTCAGGCCGAAGAAGCCGGAGCCGACCACGACGAGATCTGGCACGAGGTCGGGATCACGCTGTGCGCCGGCTGAGGTCTCCGGGCCCACTGCCGGGCTAGCTGTTGGGCTAGCTGTCGGGCTCACTTCTGGACGAACTGAGGTCACGGGTCGAGACTCCTGAGGTTGAAAGCGGCGGCAAGTCTAGCGTCGAGAGTCCGCGAGGTCGGGCAAAGCGCGCAGCCGGCGGGCCTCCCGAATTGCCCGGATCACATTCCCCGCCTCGCGGCGCCCATCCTTGCGGATGGGACTCAACGCCACAACAGCGGCCGCGATGAGGTACGGCTTAGCGCGCACCAGCGCGTTCTCGCCGTGGCGAAAGTGCACGACGAAAAGGTTGCGATACATGAACTTGCCCTTCCATGATCCCAGGTCGTGTTGTTGATCGAAGTCGAGTTGACGAACGAGTACCGCGTCACGCACCGCGTGGATGGTGAAGCCGGACCGGCGAGCACGGATCGCGAAGTCGACGTCGTCATAGAAGATGAAGTACGACGGATCGGGCAGGCCGATCGCATCGACGACCTCGCGGCGTACCAAGAAGCCCTCAAACGCGACCACCTCCAGTGACACCAGCTCTGGCATGTCGGCGCGCCGGGCGTAGGAGCTGTCCACACTCGCGCGTTTGGGGCGGATGGCTAGCGGATTGCGCAAGTCGAAGTCGGTCGCCGACTTCTCGACAAGCCGGCCCGCCCGGTCCTCCCGCACCGCCATCAGACAGGGCAGGTCGTGGAGGAGCAAGGTCTCCAGACAGTCCGGAGCGGGAACCACGTCGTCATCCATCAGCCAGATCCGATCAAAGCCACGTGCGTGGGCTTCGGCTACGCCTCGATGGAAGCCACCAGCGCCACCTAGGTTCTGTTCGCTGTGGATCGCGTGGACGGGCAGATCGGTAGTCTCCGCCAGCACTGTCCTGGTGTGATCCTCGCTGGCGTTGTTGACGACGATCACCGCATCCGGAAGCCGGGTCTGCGCCGCAAGACCGGCCAACATGCCAATCAGCAACTCCGCGCGGTTGTAGGTCACCACGACCACCGCGACCGTCTCGGCGGCCATCGATTCACCCGTGTCAGCCGAACGGTCCCCGCTGGCCCAGCCGGTCGATGCCGTGCTGTCGCTCACCTGAGAAACCGCCGATGACCGGTGAAGTCGCCCCGCAGGCCGGCCCACATCGCCCGCGCGGACAACGCCAGTCGACCGGGCGCCGGGCGGGTGAAGCTGTAGAACCAGATCGTTTTGGCGACGAACGCCAGCGCGTGCGCACTTCCTCGGTACTGCCGCAGATTGACCAGGTTGTTGCGAGCCATGCAGTAGTGCTTAAGCTCGCTCGGGCTGTGGTTGTAGGTCGTCCGGCCGAACATCATTGGCGTCCCGAGATCATCTGTTGCCGGGTGCAGGAAGCGGGCCTCCACCACGGTGGCGACTCGAGCGCCGGCCGCTCGGGCCCGCCAGAGGTATTCCACGTCGTCGCCCCAGATGAAGAACTCCTCGCGCACCAGACCGATACGTTGCACCAGGTCCCGAGCGAGAAGTACGCCGTTGAACGGAATCACCACCTCGGCAATCACGCCGTCGTGCGCCGCGGCCCGAGCCTGAACCAGGTCGTGCACAACGGTGGCGCGGCCTGGGAGGCGGATCGGAAAACACAGTCGCTGCGGGTTCTGTTCGGCCAGCACCGCCGGGCCCCAGAAGTCGAATTCGCCCGCATAGGCGAGCAGACCGGCCAGGCAGTCGGGCTCAGGCAGGCCATCGTCGTCCATGAGCCACACCAGATCCGCATCACGACCCATTGCCCACTCCAGCCCAGCACGGAAACCACCGGCGCCGCCGGTGTTGGTCGGCAAGGTGCGGTGCCGGATGAGTGCCCGGCTCGACAGCGGTGAGGGCGACATCGCGAGCGGTGACTCCCGGAAGGTCAGCGGCGCGGTCGACGACTCCCGGGGGGGTGGCGACGTCATGCCCGAGGCCAGCCACTGGGTGGTGCCGTCAGTCGAGGCGTTGTCAACGACCAGGATCTCGGCCAATTGCTCCAGAGAACCGAGCCGATCCAGCAGGCGCTGCAGCAAGGTCAAACGATTGAAGGTGACGACGACCGCGATCACCCGAGGCTCGGCTTGCCGCGCTGTGCGCCCCCCGGTCGAATCCACGGCGCTCACCTTACGGTTGTCAGCACACCGCCGCTAAGTCTTTGGCCGTATTCGCCGCGTATCCGGTGCGCAGCGAGCCGACCGAACCACCGGTTACCGGCACGGTACGGTCGGGCGACTCGCCACTCGTGGCCGATCCGCCCCGTCCGTCGCCAGACTCGCCGGAACGATCCGGCCCATTACCCGAAGGCCCGTTACCCGAAGCACCGTCACCCGATCCCCCGCTACCCGAAGCACGGTTACCCGAACCCCTGCCGGCGGCGGGTGGCTCACCTTCGGCCCGAGCGATCGCGGCGGCGACTTTGTCGCGAATCAGACCGAAGTCGGGGTCGCCGGTGTTCACCAACGGAGGCACCAAGCTGA
This sequence comes from Nocardioides sp., assembly GCA_051657765.1. Classification (GTDB taxonomy): domain Bacteria; phylum Actinomycetota; class Actinomycetes; order Propionibacteriales; family Nocardioidaceae; genus Nocardioides. Next base: position 14,320 of record JBOFLH010000555.1, read on the forward strand.
CCGTGGCGATCTGCTGACTCCGAGCTTTGCGGGCCAGCTCCAAGAAGCGATCCAGCTCGCCGGCCGGCAAATTGGTCGAGATCATCTGCGAACCGGCCCGGGCCAGCTGCTGGAAGCGTCGGATCGCCACCTGCGGGCTGATTTGAGTCACGATGGCATTCATCACGCATTTCTGTCGCGCCATCCGGGAATAGTCGTCGGAACCCTCTCGGGCACGCGCGAACCACAAGGTGTCCGCACCGTTGAGTTTCTGCCGGCCCGGTTTGATATAGCCGGTCACGTCGTCACCGAGGCCACCGACCGGAATCGGTGACCGCACATCGAGCGTCACCCCACCCATGGCGTCGACCAACTGGGCGAAGCCGCGCAGGTTGACCATCGCCCAGTAATTCACCCGCAGGCCAAGGATGGCTTCGACCGCCGAGACGGTGGCATCGACGCCGGGATGCGGCGAATCGCCAAAGAGTCCGGGGTGATCGCCGGCCCAGGTGCTGATCGCGTTGAGGTAGCAGCCATCGCAGTCGAAACCGTTCGGGAATTGCTCGGCCATCACGGACCCTTCGGCAAAAGGCACCTTGGCCAGGTTGCGAGGCAGCCCGATTAACACAGTGCGGCCGGTACGAGCGTCCACGCTCGCCACGGTGATGGAGTCCGGGCGCAAACCCCACCGGTCCGCACCGGCGTCTCCACCGAGCAGCAGCACGTTGAACCGACCATCATACGCGCCGTGCACCGCGCCGCTGCCGAAGGTAGTCAGCATGAAGTCACGCTGTACGCCGACCAGGTGGGCACCGAACAACAAGGCCCCGGCCACGCTGAAACATACGAATCCGTTGACGGTGACCGCGGCGAGTCGCCGCGCGGAGTCCAACGACTGTGGCTGACCCAGCCGCCACGAATCCACCGATAGCGCGACCCAGCCGGCAGCGGTCAGCATCAGCAGGACACGCGCGACGCCGAGCACCGCGGAGCTCGAGGCGAGCCAGAATACGAAGCCTGGCCACAGCCAGCCCAGCGCGACGATGAAGCAGCCCGCGCCGATCACGGTCAGCCAGCACCGCAATACGATTCGACCGACACGCCGGTTGCCCGCCACCAGTTGTGCGGAGCCCGGTGCGACCACGGTCATCACCATCAGCGCCAGTGAACGGCGGAAGCGGACTTGAGTTGCGCGTTCGGCCGTCGCCGACTCGCCAGCAGACGCGCGCCGCGCCGACAAGCGCTGGTGCCGTCCGAGGTCGCTGGTCTCTGATCGGGGGCGCGTGCCGTTTCGGGCAACGGTTGACGGGGAAGGAGCGGTAGGCATGGCCGAACTCGTTGCCTCTCTGCTGGGGGGAAGCAGCGCACGACGGCCGCACCTGAGAGCCGTCCTGTGCTGAAGAGTGCGGTATTAGTATCACCAGTCACATCAGTCACATCTGGGATCGACGCGCCGAAGGTCGCGGCGCGTCGCTATTGGGCCGGTGCTTGCGCCAACCGATACCTTTCGGAGCATGAGCGGCACCAAACCGCCGGAGTTCGGCACGCCGGAGTACGACTGGCTCTACGGCTCGACGACGGCCAACACCCCGGGACCTACCGGGCGGACACCGGGCGCGGACGATCCGGATGCCACCCAGGTCGTGTCCGGCCGCCGCCGGAGCCGAGATGTGCCACCACATCGCGAGCCGAACAACTCACCGCCGCGAATGCCGGCCGAGGCGGACGACCGGACCCGATTGCTGCCACCCACCGCACCTCGTTCGGCGCCATCTTCGGACGATCCCCGTCCCGGCCCCGGCGGGCCACCGGCCGACCGGCCGCGCGCCGGTCTCAGCAGACTCAAGCTGGGCCGGGTGAAGCTGGGACCGCTCAAGATACTGCTGCTGATCTGGCTGGTCTTCCTGATCGCGGTGCCCTGGTGGGCATGGAGCAAGGTCACCAAGGTAGAGGCGGAGCCGGGAGGCAACCGACCCGCCGACCAGGACGGCACCACCTATCTCCTGGTCGGCAGCGACTCGCGGGGCGGGCTCACCCCTGCCGAGCGCCGTGACCTCGGTACCGGAGACGCGGCCGGGCAACGCACCGACACAATCATGGTGCTGCACGTCGGGTCCGGGTCCCAGCTGCTGCTGTCGATCCCTCGCGACTCAATCGTTGACGTGCCCGGTCGCGGCCGCACTAAGGTCAATGCGGCCTACGCCTTCGGCGGCCCCCGGCTTCTGGTCAAGACCATCGAGCAGAACACCGGCATCCGCATCGACAACTACGTAGAGATCGGCTTCGGCGGCCTGGTCAAGGTGGTTGACGCCACCGGCGGCATCGAGATCTGCCCGACTGAGCGGATGCGAGATCCGCTGGCGAATCTCGACATCAAGAAGGGTTGTCGGCAGGCGGACGGCAAGACGGCCCTGGGATACGCCAGGTCGCGACACACCTCGAGCTTAGGCGACATCGACCGTGCCAAGCATCAGCGCGAAGTGGTGTCGGCGATCGGTAGCGAGGCGGCGTCACCATGGTCGGTGCTCAATCCGATTCGGTATGTCCGGTTGGCCAATGCAGGCGCAAGTTCCTTTGTGGTTGGCTCCGAGACCGGCCCTCTCGACCTGGCTCGTTTTGCCTGGGCGATGACCCGACTGAGTGGGAATCGTGGTCTGACCTGTGGGGTTCCCATCGCCGACCTGGCGGTCAACTGGGACGACGAGCGGGCCAATGAGTTGTTCAACCACATCATCACCAACGACACGTCCGGGATACCGAGACGGCTGTGCACGCCGTCCGGCCTACCGAAGTAGCCGGCCGATCCAGGTGATGAGGCGCCTGCTGACGGCTATCGCAGGAGTCGCTCTGCTCGCCGCGGCAACTACGACGGTGACGCGGGTCGGCCTGGCCTACTACGACCGACATCGGACCGTGGCTCCTAGCACGCCGCTGACGGACCAATGCGGCGACGTGCCGCCGGGTGCCGAACGAGTGACTCTTACCGGCGCCGACGGCTTCACCCTGGGCGCGGCGACCGTCGGACCCGAGAACGCCCGAGTCGGACTGGTGCTTCGGCAGGGCGCGTCGCAGAAGATTTGCGAGTGGTTGCCCTGGGCGGGCCAGCTCGCCGAGACAACCGGCGCCCGGATACTGCTCTTCGATCGTCGAGGACGCGGCTCAAGTCCCGGTGCGCCGGACTTGGGCCAGGAATTGGGAGACACCAGCGCCGCCGTTGACTACCTGCGCGATCGAGGCGCCGCCGAGGTTGCCCTGATGGCGTCCTCGATGGGCAACTCGATCATGTTCGCAACGCTTGGGACGCTGACCGACCCGCCGTGCGCGGTCATTTCGGTCTCACCGGTGCTTACCACAAGCGACGAGCAAGGAACCGTGGACGGGTCCGCGCTGACCGCACTATCGGACAACGTCTGGGTAACCTGGGAAACCGGAAACGCCCAGGTAGCCAGCAATGCTCAGCGCATCGCCGAGCGAGCGGGCATCGGCGGAGTCGCCGCACACACCCGCGCGGTGGACACCGATGATCACAGTCGTCAATTGGTTCTCAACCACGTCGTGGTCCGAGACTTCCTGATCGATGCCGTCCGCTCCTGCTGACCTGCCGCTCCTGCTGACCTGTCACAAGTTCCCGCCGAGACGTCACAAAAGACGTGTCTT
>JBOFLH010000556.1:0-9360 GCA_051657765.1 Nocardioides sp.
TCGCACAATCGGACCCGAACACCCACCACGTCGAGGCCGCGCTTCGGGCCATGGACTTGGTGGTCGTCCAAGACCTGTTCCTCAATGAGACCGCCCGCTTCGCACACGTCTTCCTGCCTGGCACCTCGTTCCTGGAGAAGGACGGCACCTTCACCAACGCGGAGCGACGGATCAATCGGGTCCGGCCGGTCTTCGCGCCCCGACAGGGCAAGGACGAATGGCAGATCACCTGTGACATCGCGACCGCGATGGGCTTCCCCATGCACTACGCCACCGCCGCTGACATCATGGACGAGATCGCGGCGACCACGCCCACCTTCGCGGGAGTGTCCTTCGCGGGCCTGGACGCCGCCGGATCGATGCAGTGGCCGGTGACCGACGCCGCCCCCACGGGCACGCCGACCATGCATGTCGGTAGCTTCGTCCGTGGCAAGGGCAGGCTGATGGAAACCGTCTACGTGCCCACCACCGAGCGGGCGACCCGACGTTTCCCGCTCATTCTGACCACGGGCCGGATCCTGAGTCAGTACAACGTCGGCGCGCAGACCCGGCGTACCGCCAACAACAGCTGGCACACCGAGGACCTGCTGGAGATTCATCCGGCCGACGCGGAGCTGAGAGGCATCGCCGCCGGTGACCTGGTGGAGCTGTCCAGCCGGGTCGGGAGTACGACGCTGCGGGCGGTGGTCTCCGAGCGGATGCCGGCCGGTGTGGTCTACACCACGTTCCACCACCCGGTGTCCGGGGCCAACGTGGTCACCACCGAGAACTCCGACTGGGCGACCAACTGCCCGGAATACAAAGTCACTGCCGTCGAGGTAGCCGTGGTGAACGCCCGACGCGCGTCGTCGGCGCCGCGGGCCGGGGCCAGCACGGATGAGTTGGTCGATCGCCGATGACCGCGATGCTGGCTCCGGAGGCCCGCCTGGGCAATGACATCGCTCGACAGTTCGGCCATCTGCCGCCCCAGCAGGCCGCGGCGATGATCGCCGATCACATCAAGCGCTTCTGGGACCCGAGGATGCGCGCAACCCTGGTGGCGCTGGCCCAAACTGGGGACGACACCCTCGATCCGCGACTCCGGGCCGCGGCCGCGCTTGTCTAGCGATGTCGGGGACCTGCGCGATGGCTGATCCCGGGCGGCGACCCGGCCCGACAGTTCGGGTTCGAGTGGACGAGTTGACCGCTACCGGTGACCGATCGCGTGAAGACCGGCTGGCCACCGAGGAGCCGCTGGAGATCCGCCTGGCCTGGCCGGGCCAACCGCCCCATCGAGTGTGGGTCACCATGCGCACCCCGGGCCACGACTTCGAATTGGCCGCGGGGTACCTAATGCACGAAGGTGTGCTGGACCCGGCCCGCCTGAGCGGTGTCGCCTATTGCACCGAGGTCGATCTCGAGCCGGCCGAAGAGTTCAACGTGGTCACGGTGACCCTCACCGACCCTCCACTGATCCGACCACCTGAGCGGCTGCCCGGTTCGAGTGCCGGTTCGGCCGCCTGCGGTGTGTGCGGCAAGGACAGCATCGGTCAGGTGCTCGACAGCTTCCGGGCCTTTGGAAGTCCGATCCGCGGAGGGCAAGCTGGGACCGAGACCCACGGGCGTCCAAGCCCGGCGGTGATCCGTGCTCTGCCGGAGCGATTGCGGGCCGGCCAGTCGGTGTTCGCCAAGACCGGGGGCGTCCATGCGGCCGGGTTGGCCGATCCCTCGGGCCGGCTGCTGATCGTCCGAGAAGATGTGGGGCGGCACAATGCCGTGGACAAAGTCGCCGGTGCTCGAGTGTTGGCCGGTGAATCCCCGGCGTCGGCGGTGTTGGTGCTCAGTGGCCGGGTCGGCTTCGAGCTCGTACAGAAGGCGGCGATGGCCGGAGTAGGCACCGTGGTGGCGGTGGGCGCGCCGTCCAGCCTGGCCGTCGCGCTAGCTCGACGAGCCGGCCTAGGGCTGTATGGCTTCACCTCGCCCGACCGCTGCGTGCGCTACGTCTAGGCCGGTTGACTCACCCGGTCCGGCCCGCTCGCGCGGCGTGGCAACGCAGGTCTGTCGGCGCCGGCTTCTAGGTTCGAGACGTGCGCATTCTTCACACCTCCGATTGGCATCTGGGCCGATCGTTTCACCGAGAAGGCATGCTCACCCACCAAGCCGGATTTGTCGACCACGTGCTTGAGGTGGTGCGCAGCGAGCGGGTCGACCTGGTGATCGTGGCCGGTGATGTCTACGACCGCGCGTTACCGCCGGTCGACGCGGTCGCGCTCGCCGACGAGACCTTCGCTCGGCTAGCCGCGTCCCGGGCGACGATCATCGTGACTAGCGGCAATCACGACTCGGCTCAGCGACTCGGCTTCGCTTCGCGGTTGATCGACGCCGCCGGTGTCTACCTTCGCGCGAACGCCAACACGGTCGGCGAGCCGGTGCTCCTCGCGGACGCACATGGACCGGTGGCGGTTTATCCGCTTCCTTACCTCGACCCGGAGGCTGTGCGGGAACCGTGGGGCCTGCCAGTGCGCTCTCATGAGGCAACCCTGAGCGCCGCGATGGCTCGAGTTCGCGCGGATCGGGCGACTCGCGCAGGAGCGAGAGGCGTGGTGGTGGCTCATGCTTTTGTGGCCGGCGCGCAACCCAGCGAATCCGAGCGAGACATCAGCGTCGGCGGGGTGTCCCGGGTGCCCACCAGCATCTTCGCTGGCCTGGACTACGTCGCTTTGGGGCATCTCCACGGCCCGCACGTGTTGACCGACACCATCCGCTACAGCGGATCTCCCTTGGCCTATTCCTTCTCGGAGGCCGACCACACCAAGGGTTCCTGGCTCGTTGATCTCGACGCCTCGGGTTTCACATCCGCAGAGTTCGTGCCGGCGCCGGTGCCGCGGCCATTGCTCCGGATCCGCGGCGAACTCAAACAACTCCTGTCCGATGAGAGCCTGGCCCAGCATGAAGCATCCTGGATTCAGGCCACTCTCACCGACCAGGCTCGACCGACTCGGGCAATGGAGCAACTGCGCAGACGCTTCCCGCACACCTTGGTGCTCGGCTTCGAGCCGCCGCGAGCCGTCGGCATTCAGTCGTCACCGCCGGTGGGTGTGCGTTCCGATCACGACATCGCTCTGGACTTCGTGTCAGCCGTGCGCGGCATACCGGCCACGTCCGAGGAAGCGGCGTTGTTGCTAACCGCGTGCGATGGGTGTGGCGTGGACGGTGACCTCGACGTCAGCGTGCCCGGCAATCCAGATGTCGCCACCTCGGTTCAGGGCACCTGATGCGACTGCACTCGCTGCAGGTCACGGCGTTCGGGCCGTTCACCGAGACCGTGCATGTTGACTTCGACCAGTTGAGTGAGGCCGGTCTGTTTCTGCTTTCGGGGGCGACCGGTGCCGGAAAGACCAGCATTCTCGACGCAGTTTGTTTTGCGCTGTACGGCGAGGTGCCCGGTGATCGCAACGCAGCCAAGCGCCTGAGATCCGATCAGGCGTCCCCCGGCGTCGCTCCGCGGGTGGTGCTGGAAGCAACGATGGGGGCCCGACGTTTTCGGCTTACCCGCTCCCCCGCGTGGGCACGACCCAAGAAACGAGGTCGGGGGGTGACCACCCAACAAGCCAGCGTGGTGGCCCAGGAGCGGATCAACGCCGACTGGCGGACGCTCACTACTCGCCTGGATGAGGCCGGCCACCTGATCGTCGGGCTGCTAGGCATGAACCTCACTCAGTTCTGCCAGGTGGCGATGCTCCCGCAAGGTCGATTTCAGGCGTTCTTGCGCGCTCGGTCCGATGATCGACACCAGCTGCTGCAGCAGCTGTTTCGGTCGCAACGGTTCGCCGACATTGAGGCGTGGCTGGCCGAACGTCGCCGCTCGCTACGCCGGATCGCGGCGGACGAGCACGATCGAGTGCACGAACTCACCCATCGGCTAAGTGAGGTCGCCGGACGAGAGGCACCTGAGTTCGGCGAGGAAGGGGGCGGCCAGATCAACTTGATCCGAGGGTGGGCCACCGATCTGCTTGCCCGTGCGGATACCGATTGCCACAGCGCGGCTACCGCCGCGCGCGAGTCACGAGCGCGGCTAGCCCAGGCAACCCACGACCACACAGTGATACTGACCAGATCGCGGCTACAAGCCGCCTACGCCGCCGCGGTTGCCGAACGGGACCAGCTTGCCGCTGGTGTTACCGCTTATCACGACCAGGTCGCGATTCTTGAGCTCGATATGCGCGCCCGGTCGCTGGCTCCGTTGGTCGCTGTCGCTCAACACTCTGCCGACCAGTCGGTCGAAGCGGCCGACCGGCTGGCCTCCAGTGTCGCCGCACTGGGCCTTGAGATGCCCGCGGAGCCGACCTTCGCGACGCTTCCCGACTTCGCTGCGCAACAGCAGCAGCATCGAGAGGAGCTGACTGCGGTGCGGTCCCTCGCGCCGACTGCTGACGAACTCAGTCGGCTAGTTGGGCTTCGGGACCAGTGGACCACCGAAGTAGTCCACCTCGACAACGCGCTCAACACGGTGACGCATCGCCATGAACACGCCGGACGGACCCTGGCCCGACTCAGCCGCGAACGCCAGGAGATCCGCGACGCCGACACGCGTCAGGTCCGCGTCCAGCAGGACTTCGAGAACAATGCCAGGCTGGTAAACGCCCATCAGGACCTACAGTCGCTGACTCGTCAGCTGGCTCAGGTAGCCCACGATCTCGCCGCATGCCGTACCCGCACCTTGGCTCTGAAGGAGGAGTGGTTGGCGATTCGGGAGGCTCGACTCGATGGCATGGCCGCCGAGATGGCACGTGAGCTGGCGGTGGGGTGTTGCTGCCCTGTGTGCGGCTCGGCCGACCATCCGCACCCGGCACAGGCATCGGGCTACGCCCCGGATGCGGACGCCGAAAAGCTCGCGCGGGCGGCTCTGGACGACGGTGAGGCCGTGCTCCACGCCTTCGGTGATCGGCACCGAGAACTTAGTGTTCGGATGACGCTGCTCACCGAGATAGTCGGACAATCCACGCCAGCTGGGTGCCTAGGGCGTGACTCGGAGTTGCGTTCCGAACTGGAGGGCCTTGCGTCGATCTGTGCTCGTGCCGAGGTCACGGACGCGCGCCTAGATGAGACCGAGTCCGCGTTACAGGAGCACCAGCTCGAACGCGATCGACTCGTCGCGCGCCGAACCGAGGTCCGCGCCGGCCTGGCCCAGCTGCGTCCGACTATGCGGCACCTGCAGACGGAGATCGACCGGGTGTTGCAGCGATCCGGCGCTACATCTATCGACGAGGCCGACGCCGAGCTGTCGGCCGGACTCGCCCGGTTGGCGCAGGCTGCGTCCGCGCAGCAAGCCTGGCAGTCCGCCGCAGCGCTGGCAGAGCAGCACGGCCAGGCACTCGCTACCGCTGCCACCAAGGCCGGGTTTGCTACCCCGACACAGGCGAGGTCTGCCCTTCTTACCGCGCGCCGTCGCGCCGTCGTGGAGTCTGATGTCGCCGGATACGACCGCCGTCACCGGGCCGCGCAGGAGATCCTCGACTCAGCCGAACACCGCGCCGCCGTCAACGTCGAACCCGCAGATCCTACCGGGAGTGAGGTTGCGCTGGTTCAGGCGCAACGGCAGATGTCCGAGGCTGAATCACGCGCATCGCAAGCCGACGAGCGACGTGACCGCCTGCGGACCCTCTGCGATGAGCTGGCTACCGTCCTGACAACGTGGGCGCCACTCCTGGCCGAACTCACCCTTACCGCCCGGGTGGCGGCGCTCGCCGACGGCTCGGCGCCGGATAACGCGCTCCAGATGCGGCTGTCTGGATATGTCCTGGCCTATCGACTGGGGCAGGTCGTTTCAGCCGCCAACGAACGTCTGCTCGTGATGAGCGACCAACGCTATCGGCTCGAACACACCGAACGTCGCGGCGCCGGCGAACGTCGGGGCGGACTCAGCCTCCGAGTTCGCGACGACTGGTCCGGGGAGTCCCGCGATCCGGCAACGCTGTCGGGGGGCGAGACCTTCGTGGTCTCGCTTGCCCTTGCGCTCGGTCTTGCCGACGTCATCAGCCACGAGGTCGGCGGCGCGGAGCTGGACACCCTGTTCGTCGATGAGGGCTTCGGTGCTCTCGACGCGGACACCCTGGATGACGTTATGGACACTTTGGATTCCCTGCGCGACGGTGGCCGCGTCGTGGGCGTGGTAAGCCACGTCGCAGAGATGAGGCACCGGATCCCGACCCGCCTCGAGATCGCCAAGCGTCGGACCGGCTCCACCGTCGCGCTACATCATGGTTCCTGACCAGCGCCCACCACTGATTCACCCGTGTGTCGGCTAACGTGACTCCCATGCGGCCATCGACTCCGTCCAACGTGGTCGCGCACCACGACATAGACCCTGACTTCCTGAGTCTGCCGTATCGCGAGCTGGCGTCCACCGTGCTCGAACGGCTGGCCAGTCATGGAGTCACCCACGGGGAGTTTCGCTTCGAGCGGACTCGTTCGCAACACGTCGCGGTTCGCGACGAAGGCGTGCTTGGCGCGCACGATGCCGAGGACCTGGGCTTTGCGGTCCGGGTAGTTCACCATGGCGCTTGGGGCTTTGCCGCGGGCGTGCTGTTAACCGAGCACGAGGCGATCCGGGTGGCGGACCAGGCGGTGGCGGTTTCCGTCATCGCCGCCTCGATGACCAGCGTTCCGGTCGAGCTCGCCGAGGAGCCCGTCTATCGCGATGTCTCCTGGGTTTCCGACTACTTGCTCGATCCGACTGACGTCTCGATCCCAGACAAGGTCGAGCTGCTGACCGGATGGTCCAGCACCCTTCGCAAGCACCAGGTGGTTGCCCACGCCACGGCGTCGCTGCAACAGGTGCAGGAGATCAAGTTCTACGCCGATCTCGCCGGCAGCCTCATTACGCAACAACGGGTCCGGCTGCAACCCAGTTTCGAAGCGATGGGGGCCAATGAGACAACCGGCACATTCGATTCGATGCGCACCATCGCGCCGCCGGTCGGGCGCGGCTGGGAGTACCTCGACGGCGGCTACGACTGGGCCACCGAGTTGGCTCAGGTACCCGAACTCCTCGCCGAGAAGCTACAAGCCCCGACGGTGGAAGCCGGCATCTATGACCTGGTGATCGATCCATCGAACCTCTGGTTGACAATCCACGAATCGATTGGTCATGCCACCGAACTCGACCGGGCGTTGGGCTACGAAGCCAACTATGCCGGCACCTCGTTTGCCACTATCGATCAACTCGGTTCACTGCGGTATGGCTCCGAGGTCATGCATGTGACCGGTGATCGCACCATCCCGCATGGCTTGGCTACGGTTGGTTATGACGACGAAGGTGTCGCGGGACAGTCCTGGGACATCGTGCGTGATGGCGTTCTGGTCGGATTTCAACTGGACCGCGCGATGGCCAAGTCGCATCCCGAGCTCAACACCGGCCGCTCGAACGGTTGTGCCTACGCCGACTCCCCAAGTCACCTGCCCATTCAACGAATGGCGAACGTGTCACTTCAGCCGGGGCCGGACGGTCCGGCCACCGATGAACTCATTGCTGACGTCGACCGTGGCATCTACGTGGTCGGTGACAAGTCGTGGTCGATCGACATGCAACGATTCAACTTCCAATTCACCGGTCAGCGTTTCTACGCGATTCGCCATGGCCGGCTAGTCGGCCAGCTGCGCGATGTGGCGTACCAAGCCACCACTACCGACTTCTGGCGCTCGATGACTGCGGTCGGTGGGCCGCAAACCTGGGTGCTCGGCGGAGCGTTCAACTGCGGCAAGGCTCAGCCGGGACAAGTCGCGTCGGTGAGTCACGGTTGTCCGGCAGCTCTGTTCCGACAGGTCAGGATTCTCAACACCCTCGCTGAAGGCGGTCAGTAATGCGCAGGCAGCCCACACCGCAGGACCTGGTCGAACACGCGCTTGCCTCGTCCACCGGGGATGACTGCATCGTCATTGTCAAAGACCTCAGTAGCGCCAACCTGCGCTGGGCAAACAACACGGTCACCACAAATGGCGCCACGCATGCGATCACCCTCACGGCGATCGGGTTGGCGCACCAGCCAGACGGGGTGAGCACGGCCTCCGTGTCCGGCGCGGTGACCACGCTGGACCAGGTATCGGCATTGGTAAGTGCCGCCGACTCGGCGGCTCGAAAGGCACCCGCCGCCGAGGACGCCGCGGAGTTGGTCCCGGCCATGGTGGACAGCAGCTGGTCAGATCCGCCGGCCCGGACCGATATCGAGGTGTATGCGGAGCTGGCACCTGGCCTGGGCCAGGCCTTCGCTCGGGCGTCAGCAGCGGGACGCGTCTTGTTCGGTTTCGTCGACCATCAGGTTGAGACGACCTATCTCGGCTCTAGCACCGGCCTGCACCGACGACATGAGCAACCGATGGGTTACCTCAGTTGCACTGCAAAGAACGCCGCAGGGAGTCACAGCGCCTGGTGGGGGCGGGCCACCCGGGACTTCGACGATATCGACCCGCTGGATGTCGACGCCACCTTGGCGAAACGATTGGGTTGGGGCTCGCGAGCGATCGATCTCCCAGCTGGCCGGTACGACACCATTCTGCCGCCGGAGGCGGTGGCGGACCTCTCGATCTACGCGATGTGGGCTGCTGCGGCACTCGATGCCTACGACGGCCAGTCGGTCTATGGCAAGGTCGGTGGCGGCACACGGATCGGCGAACGCCTAGCCGCGCCCGGTGTTCATCTCTTCTCAGACCCCGAATGGTCGGGCCTACCTGCCGCGCCATTCGTCGTCGCGCCGGCCTCCGGCAGCACCTCGTCGGTCTTCGACAATGGGGTTTCGCTGGCCCGAACCGACTGGCTGACCGACGGCGTCCTCGGTGCCTTGCTGCAGACACGACACACCGCCCAACTCACCGGCCAACCGGTCACACCGCCGATCGGCAACTTGATCCTCGATACCGGCGGACACGGCACGATCGACGACCTGGTGGCCAACACTGAGCGCGGCTTGCTGCTGACCTGCTTGTGGTACATCCGGGAGGTTGATCCGCAGTCCTTATTGCTCACCGGGCTCACTCGCGACGGCGTCTACCTGATCGAAGATGGCGAAGTCACCGCAACGGTCAACAACTTCAGGTTCAACGAGAGTCCGATCGACCTACTGAACAGGTGCATCGACACGTCGGCGACCACCCCAAGCTTCAGTCGTGAGTGGGGCGAGTACTTTCCGTGGACATCGACCCCCGCACTGAGGGTTGCCGACTTCAATATGTCGAGCGTGTCACAGGCGACCTAGTGGTGTGTCTCGTAAATAGATAGACCGTTAGGTCGTATGCTCGGGACGTGAGCGCACCCGCTGCCGCCTTGGAGATGACCACGACGCAGCGAGCGGTGTTGGAACGGGTGTCGCGATCGACCGCGGCGCC
>JBOFLH010000557.1:0-15002 GCA_051657765.1 Nocardioides sp.
GCGCAGGCCGACGCGAACCGCATCGTCGAGCACGGCAAGACTCAGATCGAGGCGGAACGCCAGCAGGCGATTGCCAGCCTGCGGGCCGAGGCCGCCACGTTGGCGACCGATCTGGCGAGCCGAATCGTCGGCGAGAGCCTCACCGACGAGGCTCGGCAAAGCCGCGTGATCGAGCGCTTCCTAGTCGACCTCGAGGCCGCGCCGTGAGCGACTCTGCGGGAAGCTTCGCCCGAGGTGCGAGCGTTGCGGTTGGGAACGCGCTCGCCGGTGCCCTGCCGGAGGACGCCAGCGTCGCTGAGTTCGCCCGCGCGGGTGACCAGCTCTTGGCGGTCGCCACGGTTATCCGCAACGAACGGGCCCTCGGCCGCGCACTGGCCGATTCGTCGGTCCCGGCTCCCGCGCGGGTCGAACTTGCTGACGACGTGTTCGCCGGCCAGGTGGACTCGCTGGCCCGCCAACTGCTGTCCACTGTGGTCTCCAGTCGCTGGGCCTCCCCGCGAGAGCTGGTTCGGGCATTGGAAGAACTGAGCCATCTCGCGGTCATCAAGTCTTCCGGAGATCCGGCACGCCTGGCCGGCGAGCTCTTCGCGATGGCGCGGCTCATTGCCGGCGACGCACGGCTGCGCTCCGCGGTCAGCGACCCGCGGCGTTCGGCGACCGACAAGTCTGAGCTCTTCGAGGACTTGCTAGCGGACCAGGCGTTGCCGGCGACACGCGTTCTCTTGAAACGTGCCGCCCTCGACGAGGACACCACGGTGACGTCCATGCTGGAGCACTTCCAGTCGCTCGTGGCGGCAAGCCGAGGTTACGCGCGAGCCACCGCGCGGGTGGCCCAGCCGCTCTCGCCCGAACATCGCGAGCGCCTCGTCCTCGTTCTCGCCCGCCAGGCGGGTCAGCCGGTGCATCTGGAGGAGATCATCGATGAGGACGTGGTGGGCGGGATCCGTGTGCACCTAGGAGACGACCTGATCGACGGGTCGATCTCGTCTCGGATCTCCGACGCGAGACGGCTCTTGGCGGGTTGATCGACATCTCTCGTCAAGCCCTATTACTCAGTCCAGTTCAGACATTAGGAAAGTAGACACCACGATGACCGAACTCTCGATCCGTCCCGAGGAGATCAGTGCGGCGCTGGCACACTATGTGGCGAAGTACCAGCCGGAGATAGCCAGCCGTGAAGAAGTGGGCACGGTTGCCCAGGCTGCCGATGGCATCGCTCGGGTGGCCGGCCTGCCGTCGGCGATGGCAAACGAGCTGTTGCGCTTCGAGGACGGCACGCTGGGCATCGCGCTCAACCTGGACACTCGGGAAATCGGCGTTGTCATCCTGGGCGACTTCGACGGGATCGAAGAAGGCCAGGAGGTACGGCGTACCGGTGAGATCCTCTCGGTGCCGGTCGGCGACGGGTTCATGGGTCGGGTCGTCGATCCGCTGGGGGCGCCGATCGACGGATTGGGCGAGATCACCGCGGACGCTCGCCGGCCGCTGGAGTTGCAGGCGCCGACCGTGATGCAGCGCAAGTCGGTGCACGAGCCGCTGGCCACCGGGATCAAGGCCATCGACGCGATGACGCCTATCGGTCGCGGACAGCGACAGCTGATCATCGGTGACCGCGCGACCGGCAAGACCACCATTGCGATCGACACGATCATCAACCAGAAGCAGAACTGGGACAGTGGCGACCCGACCAAGCAGGTGCGCTGCATCTACGTCGCGATCGGTCAGAAGGGCTCGACGATCGCGGCGGTGCGCGGCGCGCTGGAAGAGGCCGGGGCCTTGGCGTACACCACCATCGTCGCTTCGCCGGCATCCGACAGCGCCGGGTTCAAGTACCTTGCTCCCTACACCGGTTCGGCCATCGGCCAGCACTGGATGTACGGCGGCAAGCACGTGCTGATCATCTTCGACGACCTGACCAAGCAGGCCGAGGCCTACCGGGCGGTGTCTTTGTTGTTGCGGCGCCCGCCGGGCCGCGAGGCCTACCCGGGTGACGTGTTCTACCTGCACAGCCGCTTGCTGGAACGGTGCGCGAAGTTGTCCGACGAGTTGGGTGCCGGATCGATGACCGGCCTACCGATCATCGAGACCAAGGCCAACGACGTGTCGGCCTATATCCCGACCAACGTCATCTCGATCACCGACGGCCAGATCTTCTTGCAGTCGGATCTGTTCGCCTCCAATCAGCGCCCCGCCATCGACGTCGGCGTATCGGTGTCCCGGGTCGGCGGCGCCGCGATGACGAAGGCGATGAAGAAGGTCACCGGTTCACTCAAGGTGGACCTCGCGCAATTCCGCGCCATGGAGGCCTTCGCGATGTTCGCTTCCGACCTCGACGCCGCGTCGCGTCAGCAGTTGGATCGCGGCGGTCGCTTGATGGCGTTGTTGCGGCAGCCGCAGTACTCGCCGTACCCGCTGGAGGAGATGACAGTATCGCTGTGGACAGGAACCACTGGTCGTCTCGACAAGGTGCCTGTGGAGGATGTGCTGCGCTTCGAGCACGAGTTTTTGGACTACCTTCGACGCTCGCATGCGCCGGTGTTGGCTGGCATCGCTGAGTCCAACGACGTCAGTGACCAGACGCTGGCGAGCCTGGAGTCGGCCTACGACGCGTTCTTGGATCAGTTCGAGACCTCCGACGGGCAGTCGATCAAGGTCGGGCACGAGCCCGAGGTCGCGGCTCTCGAGGACGAGGACATCGAGCAAGAACAGATCGTTAAGCAGAAGCGAGGCTGACACATGGCTGTCTCGCTGCGCGAATATCGCGGGCGGATCAAGTCGACGGAGTCGATGAAGAAGATCACCCGCGCGATGGAGCTGATCGCGGCGTCGCGCATCATCAAGGCCCAACAGCGGGCTCGCGCGGCGACCCCATACGCCCGGGAGCTCACTCGCGCGGTCTCCGCCGTGGCGACCTTCTCCAACGTTGACCATCCGCTGACCACCGAGGTGGACAACCCCACTCGGGCGGCGGTCCTGTTGGTGACCAGCGATCGAGGGTTGGCCGGCGCCTATTCCTCCAGCGTGATCAAGGAGGCGGAGCAGTTGGCGACCCGCCTCCGCGCTGAAGGCAAAGAAGTCACCACCTTCATCACCGGGCGCAAGGGTGAGGCCTACTACAAGTTTCGCAATCGGCCGATCGCCGGAGTCTGGACCGGTTTCTCCGATCAGCCGACCTATGACAAGGCAGCCGAGATCGGCGAAGCCCTGATCAACGAATTCATTCAGGGCGACGACGACGACGGCATCGTCGGAGACGGCGTGCACGAGGTCCACCTGGTGTTCACCCGCTTCCGTTCGATGTTGCTCCAAGAGCCGCAGACGGTCCGTTTGTTGCCGCTGGAGGTGGTTGAGGGCGAGGAGAAGCCTGCGACCGACGAGGTGCTACCGCTCTACGAGTTCGAACCCTCCCCGGAGGCGGTGCTGGACGCGCTGCTACCCAAGTACGTGCAGAGCCGGGTCTACTTCGCGCTACTGCAAGCGGCGGCATCCGAGCTGGCGGCGCGCCAGAAAGCCATGAAGTCGGCCACCGACAACGCCGACGAACTGATCAAGAAGTTCACCCGTATTGCCAACCAGGCCCGCCAGGCCGGGATTACCCAAGAAATCTCAGAAATCGTCGGGGGCGTCAACGCGCTCGCCGATGCGAACGCCGGGAGTGAGTGAAACCAATGACTGCCACCATGAATGAGACCACCACCAAGACCGCGGGCGGCGTCGGCCGCATCGCCCGGGTGATCGGTCCGGTCGTCGACATCGAGTTCCCGGTTGAGGCGATGCCCGGGATCTACCACCTGTTGGAATGTGACTACACCTTGTCCGGTGAAACCAAGACTCTGTCGCTGGAGGTCGCGCAACACATCGGCGCCGGCATGGTGCGAGCGATCTCACTGCAGCCGACCGACGGTCTGGTGCGCGGAGCGCAGGTCACCGACACCGGTGGACCGATCACCGTGCCGGTGGGCGACGCAACGCTCGGACGGGTGTTCAACACGCTCGGCGATTGCCTCAACCTCGGTGCCGGCGAGACTATGGGGGAGACCGAGCGGTGGGGCATCCACCGAAAGGCACCGGCATTCGATCAACTCGAGTCCAAAACGCAGATGTTCGAGACCGGCATCAAGGTGATCGACCTGCTGACGCCGTACGTGCAGGGCGGCAAGATCGGCCTGTTCGGTGGCGCCGGCGTCGGCAAGACCGTGCTGATCCAGGAGATGATCGCCCGCGTCGCGAAGGATCACGGCGGTGTGTCGGTGTTCGCTGGCGTCGGCGAACGAACCCGCGAGGGCAACGACTTGATCGTTGAGATGGAAGAAGCCGGCGTCATCGGGCAAACCGCCTTGGTGTTCGGCCAGATGGACGAACCGCCGGGCACTCGGTTGCGGGTGGCGTTGTCGGCACTGACAATGGCGGAGTACTTCCGTGACGTGCAGAGTCAGGACGTGTTGCTGTTCATTGACAACATCTTCCGATTCACCCAAGCCGGGTCCGAGGTATCGACGCTGTTGGGTCGAATGCCGTCGGCCGTGGGTTACCAGCCCAACCTTGCCGACGAGATGGGTGTGCTCCAGGAGCGGATCACCTCAACGCGGGGCCACTCGATCACCTCGATGCAGGCGATCTATGTGCCAGCCGACGACTACACCGACCCGGCGCCGGCGACCACCTTCGCTCACCTCGACGCGACCACGGAGCTGTCCCGCGAGATCGCGTCGTTGGGCATCTACCCGGCGGTCGACCCGCTGACCTCCACCTCTCGGATCCTGGATCCGCAATACATCGGCAAAGAACACTACGACTGCGCGATTCGGACCAAGCAGATTCTGCAGCGCAACAAGGAGCTACAAGACATCATCGCGATCCTCGGTGTGGACGAATTGTCCGAGGAGGATCGGGTGGTGGTGCACCGGGCACGTCGCATCCAGCGCTTCTTGTCGCAGAACACCTATGTGGCCAAGCAGTTCACCGGCATCGAGGGCTCCACGGTGCCGGTCGCCGACACCATCGAGGCGTTCAACAAGATCGCCAACGGTGACTACGACCACGTCGCTGAGCAGGCGTTTTTCATGTGCGGTGGTCTCGATGATGTCGAGCGCAAGTGGGACGAGATCCAGAAGAGTCTCTGACCGACCCACCCAACCGGCCAGCCGTTCGGCCCAGATAGCTTACCCAGACAAGCCGGGCGGCAGGCCTCGATCGACAGGGAGCCTTGATGAGTGAGAAGACACTTCAGGTGGAGTTAGTGGCCGCCGACCGATTGGTGTGGTCCGGTTCGGCGACGATGGTGCGGGCTCGGACCGCCGCCGGCGACGTCGGCGTGCTTGCCGATCACGCGCCGCTGTTATCGGTGTTGCTGGCTGGTGTTGTCGAGATCACGCAGGCCGGTGGTACGGCGGTTCTTGCTGCGGTCGGGGACGGCTTCTTGTCGGTGGCCAACAATCGGGTGTCGATCCTTGCCGATCACGCCGACCTGGCCACCGACATCGATCAGGAGTCCGCTCAGGCGACCCTAGACGCTCTCCAGGCCGACGGCGACAGCGACGCCGACGCCTCGTCGCCCCGACGTCTCGCCGAAGCTCGATTGGCCGCAGCGCGCCGGACCTCCTGAGGAGGCTCCGGAAAGCCGCGAACGCCACGACAGGGGGTAAGGTTGCGCATCTTCGCGGAGAACTGGATCCGGTGTCTGGAGACAACGGCTTCGCGTGGGTCGATGGGACTCCCAAGCTAAAGGGTGGTGACCGACCGCATGCCGTGGTGGCAGTGGATGCTGGACGCGTTTGTCGTCGTGGTGCTCGCGACGCTGTGTTATGGCCTGGCCCTGGTAGTCCGGCGCCGACTGCTTTCGCGCCATGGCGGCACGTTCGAGGTTAGCTATCGCCCGGCGTCGGCCACCGCGGAGAGCAGCTGGATGCTGGGTCTCGGCCGCTACACCGACGATCACTTGGAGTGGTTTCGGATCTTCTCGCTCGCTCGTCGCCCCAAACGCACCTGGCCACGCCGTCAGCTCACCTTCGCCAGTCGTCGCCATCCGGGTGCCGCCGAACAGATCTCGTTGTACGCCGATCACGTTGTGGTCACCTGTGAGCTGCCCACCGAAGAGGTGGAGCTGGCGATGAGCCCGTCCTCACTGATGGGATTTCAGTCCTGGTTGGAGTCGGGTCCTCCTCGACCGCCTGTGGCGATGTGACATCCAGGGGCGCCCAGCGGCCGGTCGTGGATGGTGTCGAGCCGGTGGTCTGGCGGGCTCGCAACGCGGTCGGGCTTTCCTTCTTCCTGAACGGCTTCTGCCTCGCCACCTGGGTGTCGAGGATCCCGCAGGCCCGTGTCGACCTAGGCCTCAGCAACAGTGGGCTCGGGTTGTTGCTGCTCTGCATTGCGGTCGGCTCGCTCCTGGCGATGCCCAGCACCGGCGGCGCGATCCGCCGGTGGGGCACGGTCCCGGTTGTTCAAGCCGCCGGCATCGTCGCGGCCGTCGGGTTGACCATCGCGGGAGTCGGGGTGAGCACCGTTGGCGCGGTCGCCGTCGCCGGTGCCGGCCTGTTCATCTACGGCGTGGGCACCGGGGTCTGGGACATCGCCATGAACGTAGAAGGAGCTGACGTCGAACGTCGGCTTCGGCGGACGGTCATGCCGAGATTTCATGCCGGCTTCAGTCTGGGCACGGTGGCGGGTGCCGGGCTGGGCGCTGCGCTGGTGCGCGCCGAGGTTCCTTTGGTCGTGCACCTAGCTGTGGTGGCGGCCGGATCCTTGGCCCTGATAGCCAGGACCGCGCGACACTTCCTGCCCGGGTCACCAGTCGTCGGTGGCCCGGCACACTCGTCGTTGGCCGCCTGGCGCGAGCCTCGGACTCTGGCCATCGGCCTGATGGTGCTCGCGCTGGCGATCACCGAAGGCACGGCAAACGACTGGTTGGCCGTGGCGCTGGTGGACGGCTACCAGGTCACTCAGTGGGGCGCCGTTCTCGGATTCGCCCTCTTTGTCACCGCCATGACGGCCGGGCGATTGGGTGGACATGTGGTGCTGGACGCCTTCGGGCGATCAGCCGTGCTCTGGGCGACGATGGTGTTGGCGGGTTCCGGGATCATCCTGATCGTTTTCGGAGACCGCCTGCTGATCGTGGGCCTGGGCATCGCTTGTTGGGGGGTCGGGGCGTCGCTGGGCTTTCCGGTGGGCATGAGCGCGGCCGCCGCCGACCCCACGCACGCCGCTGCCCGGGTGAGCGTGGTCTCCACCATTGGGTACGCCGCGTTTCTGGCCGGTCCGCCGTTGCTGGGCTTCGTCGGCGACCAGGTCGGCACCCTGCATGCGTTACTGGTGGTGGTCGGATTGCTGATACCGGCCATGCTCCTGGTGCCCGCCGCTGGTCGCGACTGAGGCACAGTGGATGCAGCTACTTGCCTGGTCGTTGACAATCGGGTCGCAGACAATCGAGCTGGTGGCGAGCCGCCGCTACCGCGTGGACCCGCTACGCGCCGGCCGCTTTGGGGGCGGTCGGATCGTTGCCCTCACCACGTTGTTCACGGGAGACATAGTCTTCGATGTTGTTGATGTCGCCCTGATTGCGGGTCACCACGGTGAGCAGATCGCTCATGGTGGCGACTTCTTCGACCTGCTCTTTGATGAACCACTGCATGAACTGTTCGGACGCGAAGTCACCCTCCTCGCGTGCGGTTGTCAACAGGGCACTGATCTGGTCGGTCACCCGCCTCTCCTGCTCCAGCGCGAGGGCGACCGGTGCCACCAGGTCATCGAAACCCGGAGTGGGCGCCTCGACACCAGGAATCAACACATCAGCGCCGGTATCGAGGAGGTATTGCACCATCATCATCGCGTGCTCGCGTTCTTCCATCGCTTGGGCATAGAAGAAGGAAGCCATCCGCGGCATGGTTTGGGCGTCGTAGTAGACCGCACACGCCAGATACTGATTGTGGGCGCCGAGTTCGTTGCCGATCTGGCTGTTCAGCTGGGCGACGAAGCGTGCTGCGGGCACGGGAAACTCCTTATGGTCAGGCGGCAGGCTTGAACGTGCGTGAGTCCGGCTGGTGACCCGGAGTCTTGGTCGACTTTACCTTGACCAGCATGCGCTTCTTCACGGTGTATCCGGGTGGCAGAGCGTCTTCCTTGAGCATGCGAATCGGGCATCGTCGGCACCGGGACTTCGAGACGCAGCACCGTGACTTCGGTTTGCGAGCTTTCTTGGCCACTCGCCCAGACTAGCGTAGTTAGGTTAGGAATACCTAACCTGCGTGGCGACAGGTTCGCGGCGCTGACCGCGCTCACCGACCCACCGATCGACCACCGATCGACCGGCCAATGGACCGGCCAGTCGACCGGGTGGCCGACGACGTCTTGGCGCGCCCCACCGGGCTAGGCTGGGATCATGGTCAATCTCACCCGCATCTATACCCGCACCGGCGACGCCGGGATGACTCGGCTCGGTGACATGAGTGAGACACCGAAGACCAGCACGAGGTTGCAGGCCTATGCCGATGTCGACGAGACGAATGCCCACCTGGGCGTAGCGCTTGCGCAGGGAAACCTCGAGGCGGACATTGTCGTGGTGTTGACCCGGATCCAGAATGATCTGTTCGATGTCGGGGCGGACTTTTGCACTCCTGTGGTGGCCAATCCCGAGCACCCGCCGCTGCGGGTCGAGCAGGACTATGTCGACCGGTTGGAAGGCTGGTGTGATCACTACAACGAGCCGCTGTCAAGCCTTCGGTCCTTTGTGCTGAACGGCGGGACGCCAGCCGCCGCCTACCTCCACGTGGCTCGCACGGTCTGTCGACGAGCGGAACGGTCCGCTTGGGCAGCGTTCGAGGAGTATGGCGCCGCGATGAACCCGCTGGCCATCACCTACCTCAATCGACTGTCGGATCTGCTGTTCATTCTCGCCCGCCACGCGAATCGCGAGGTGGGCGATGTCCTCTGGGTGCCCGGAGGTGAAAGGGCGTAGCGAGGCACGAGCGAAGCTCTTGAGCCGACCAGAGAGCCGGAGGTGAAAGGGCGTAGCGAGGCACGAGCGAACCCAGCGCGCTCGCGACTGACGGGCTGGTCGTCAGCGCCGGGTAACTGCCGAGTCGGCACTGCTTCTTCGGTATCGGACCCCGACCACCGTCACTGCCACCAAGAGCAATCCAGCCATCGCGCCAAGGAACGGTGCCCACTCGGCCTCGGATCGGCGACCGAGCGCGGCACCAACGCCGGCGAGGGCCATGGCGGCGACGGCTACTAGAATCCGGGTCATCGCCTCGCGGAAGAAGATCACCAGAAACGGGTCGGTGCCGCCCTGGCGATTGAGCGGCTCGGCCGTGACAACCGCGGAGACATTCAGCGGGCCGTAGATATGCGGAAAGGTGTCCTGGCCGACCGGGTCTTCACGCCACTCGGCATCGAGTCGGTTGGTGTCGATGGTGAGCAGGACGAGTCGCTCCCGAACGCCGCGGTAGTGGTTGGCGTACGCCGTCGGCACCTGCTCGCGCCGCGAGGCGTGGATGAAGCCCTCGTCGGCCAGGGTGCGGCCGTAGGTGGAGGTGTGATAAGTCCCACTCTGACGCGCCTTGGCCCACTCCTCGGCCAGGGCAATGTGATAGATCCGCATGAGAGGCGCTCAGAACAGCCGGGCTGCGGGGTCGTCGAGGCCACGCAACGCGTCGTAGTCCACCAGTGCGCAGGCGATGCCACGGTCGAGGGCGAGCACGCGAGCTTGCGGCTTGATCTCCTGTGCGGCAAAGATGCCGCGGACGGGGGCAAGCAACGGATCTCGGTTCAGCAACTCCAGATATCGACTCAGCTGCTCCACTCCGTCGATCTCGCCGCGCCGCTTGACCTCGACGGCCACGGCGCTGCCGGCGGCATCGCGACACATCAGGTCTACCGGCCCGATCGCCGTGGGGAACTCACGGCGCACCAGGGTCAGGCCATCGGCCAAGGTCGCCGGGTGCTCGGATAACAGTTCTTGAAGGTGCTTCTCGACGCCGTCCTTCTGCAGTCCGGGATCGATGCCGAGTTCGTGGGTCGAATCGTGGACCACTTCGTCGATCAGGATCCGCAGCGTGTCGTCGGTCTTGGAGGTGACGGTCCATTCGGAGGTGCCATCGGGGTTGGCCGCCTCGCGCACGGTGCACGGCGGCGACATCCAGTTCAACGGCTTGTAGGACCCGCCGTCCGAGTGCACCAATACCGAGCCGTCTGCCTTGAACATCAAGACTCGCGTCGCCATCGGCAGGTGCGCGGTCAGCCGACCCGCATAGTCCACCTGGCAACGAGCGACCACTAGTCTCACGAGCCATGAACCTACCGGACCGACACCTGGGCCGGTGTTGGTGCCTCCCCGCGTGTCCGGGGTGGATTGACATCGATAGGCTGCTGCGATGTCCGCCACGATCCGTGCCAACTCGGTGCTACCGGCGCGTCGTACGCCGATCTCGTTGAGGACCGCCGACGGGCTCGGCCTGGTGGGCGAATTGGCGGTCCCGGCGGACCGGGCTCCAACCGCAACGATGATCTGCCTGCACCCGCTGCCGACGCACGGCGGAATGATGGACAGCCATGTCTTTCGCAAGGCGTCCTTCCGGCTGCCGGCGCTGGCTGGCATCGCGGTGCTGAGGTTCAACACCCGTGGCACGTGGAGCGTTCACGGCCGGAGTGCGGGAGCGTTCGATCATGGTCGCGGCGAGGCGCTGGACGTCGCCGCCGCCATCGAGTATGCCGACTTCGCCGACCTGCCCTCGATCTGGCTGGTGGGCTGGTCGTTCGGGACCGACCTGGCCCTGATGTACGGCCATGATCCAGCCGTTACTGGGGCGATCTTGTTGTCGCCGCCGCTCCGCTTCACGACCCCGGATCACCTGGCGGTGTGGGCGGCTTCCGGAAAGCCGCTGACCGCGCTGGTGCCCGAGCATGACGACTATCTTCCGCCGGCGGCCGCGCTAGCTGGCTTTACGCCGGTGGGCCACGCCGAAGTGGTGCCGATGGTGGGCGCCAAGCATCTCTGGGTCGGTGACGCCGAGCGGGTGCTGGACGAGTTGGTACGCCGGATCGCACCCGCCATCGACACTCCGCTGCCGGGCACTTGGAGTGGCCCGATGGAGATTGCGGACACCTCGGCGTACGCCAGGGCGTCGAACAACACCGCCTCGTAGCCGACTCGACCGATACCTGAGTTCCAGAGCGTTCGGGCATCTGCGTGCCTATTGTCGGATTGGTAGTTGAGGCTAAGGTGGTCCCCGGTTCGGCCGCTCATGGTAGCGTCGGCCAAGTGGCAATGAAGAGAAGAGCCGTGCGCCGGGTTCTTGTTCTTGCGCTCGCGACCACCATCCCGCTCGGCGTTCTTCTGAGGGTGCCTTCGGTGGCGATCATGTCGCCGGGCACAAACGGCCATCGAAGACATAGTGCCCGCCGATGTGGCTGTCGTCGCGCGGGAGCTCGGGGTCACCACGGGTAGCGCCGCGGAGATCATGCGTTGGGAGAATGAGTTCGCAATTGCGGCAACCGCCGTGCAGGAAAGATTCCCCCGTGCTTTCTCACACGCCGAGATCATCAATGAGCTGCCGGCGGTAGCAACCATCGAGTTCAAGGGCGTAGTTCCTGAAGGTGTGCAGCACCTCCTGGCAGGTCTGGAGCCAGATATCAACGTAGTCCTAGAAGGTGGCGCAGATCTTAGCGCGGTCGAGATCGATGAACCGCAGTGATCGATTCTCACACTGCGCTATGGGAATCTGGTCAACTGACGGAGCTATCCACGGAGTACGACCGCAAGTTGGGCCGGATGGCGGCAGTTGCCCAGCCGCCTGAGAAGCTGACAAAGGCCGAGGGCGAGCGACTGGTCCACAGGACCGTCGCTGGCCTGCCGCCGCGATTGCAGGACATAGGCCTGGTTCTCGACAACGACTTCAAGACTGGCACCGACGCACGCCGCGGCGGTGGGCGCTTGGAAGAACCGGGGAGTGGCTCTCTGCTTTGCACCGCCGGATTCAACGTCGTAGACAGCTCGTCCGGGGTGACCGGTGTGGCCACCGCCGGACACTGTCCGAACTCGTTGACACACGAGAACGCCAACGGTGACGCCGAATGGGAGACGAATCACCAACAACAACATCGTGGCGCGTGGGGCGACTTTCAGTGGGCCACCACGGCAGACACCGAACCTGCCCGATTCATCCCTGACAACTTCGTACTCCGCGATGTGACAGGGCTGGCTAGTCCGATCACGAACCAGATCTTGTGCCGCTTCGGACATACCACTGACCTAGAGTGCAGCCGTACCGCCGCGCTAAGCGACTGCTACACCGTTGACGGCATATCGTACTGTCGGATGGTACGCATGGAGGATGATGAAGCTTCCGGCGGCGACAGCGGCGGACCTTGGTACTCGGGTAGCACCGCGTACGGATTCCACTCCGGATACAAGTCTTGTGGTGCCAGTACTTGCGATGTGTGGGCGCGGGTTACCTACCGTGATGAGGCGTGGGGCGTCGTGGTGAGAACCCAGTGAACCGGGTTGGGCGATTCGTCACCATGGCACCGGCGTGGGTGATCCTTCTGGCACTTGCGGCCGGGTGCGGTGTCTTGTCGGCCGACGACTCCGGCGATAGAGCCGCTGTGGAGATCCTCGGTGTGTCCGGGAGCCCTGAATCTAGCCGGCGAGAGGGTGGGGTGAACACCTGCAACATGAACCCACGAGTAGAGGCTGACGAGTCGGCCAGTGAGGTTCGGCTTGCGGTGAGTGTTAAGAAGGTCGACACGGAGGCTGGCAACGACTGTGCAGACGGGGTTGTTGTGACCTTGTCCCAACCCCTCGGCCAGCGAACAGTTGTCGACGACGAAACCAACGACGCCTTGGTGGTCGAGCCCCTTGAGGACTGAACTCAGCTCCCGCCATCTCGGAGACGCGACGGCGTGCCGAGTCTCCCAGTTTTGCGCTCAGGGCCATGTGGTCGGCAGAGGCAGGTCGGCGCCGACCGCGTTGGTTGCTACTCGATGAGTGGCCGCCGGCGGGTCCAGCTGGGCGGTGGCGTGATCATGCTCGGTGGGGTGCTGGTCGTCACGCTGGGGAGCCCAACGGCCGCTCGGGCGGGCGGCCGTCAGAGCGCATCCTGACGGGGAATCAAAATCTCCTTGACCAGCAGTAGCAGCGCGGCCGCGGTCGGAATCGCCAACAGCGCGCCCACCACACCCAGCAGAGTCGCGCCGATCACGGCGGCGATTACGATCAGGGCGCCTGGCAGATCAACCGCACGAGACATCACCCGTGGGTAGATGACGTAGTTCTCCAGCTGTTGATAAAGCACGTAGAAGATGAGGCAGGCAAAACCGATCCCGGGGTCGGTCGCCAGGCCGATCGCTGAGACCACGACCGCACCCAAGGTGGCGCCGATCATCGGGATCACGTCAAGCAGGGCAACGACGAACGCCAGCGCCACAGCATATTCACCGAGGCCGACCGCGAACAAGAAGACCAGCGAGGTGATTCCAGCGCAGGCAGCCACGATGAACGCCCCAGAGACATAGCTGCCCACACTGGCCAGAATTCGGTCGCCGAGCTGACCGACGCGTGCACGCCGGCTAGCTGGAGCCAGCCGATAGAGCGCGGCTTTGGTGGCCGGCAGTGAGGCCAGGAAGTAGAGGGTGAGGACGATCACGATGAACGTGTTCGCCAACGCGGACAACACGGCGACGCCGAGGCCCAGCACACCCCCGAACAGCGTGGACGCCCAGTCGCCCTCGGCCAAGTAGCTCTGGATTTTGTCGATGAGGTCGAAGCGGTCGTCGACGCGTTGAATCAGACGGTTGTCCTGGAGCTCGGTGAGCCAGCCGGGCGCATTCTTACTGATAGCGGCGATCTGATCACCGATCACCGGCACGATGGCCATGAAGAACAGGGCCAGGGTGGCGAGGAAGGCGGTGATCACCGCGAGTACGGCGATGGTTCGCCGCAGGCCCCGCCGGACGAAGAATTCGACCGCCGGGTTCAGGCCGGCGGCGAGGAACATGGCGACCACGATCAGCACCAATACCGAGCCAATGGCAAGAAGTCTGCCGCCCAGCCAGTAGGCCGTTAGCGCGCCGAGGCCACCAAGGAATCCGAGGTAGAACGGCGAATGTCGCAAGGGCGAGCCGGGGACTCCGCCGAGGTCCTGGGTCGACCCCGCCGGTGCTGACCCTGCCTGTTCCGACCCTGCCGGTTCAGCTGTGATTGGCTGGGCAGTGGTGTTCGATGGGCCAGCAGTCGCCGCTGAACTGGTCTTCGATCGAGACTCAGTCAACTCCCGCTGCCACCGAATCCCTCCACGACGTCGCGTAGCGCGCCAAGTTGAGCGGAGATGGCGTCGCGCCGCTTGGTCATCTTCTCCACCTCCATGCTGACTTCGGCCAGTTCTCGCTCAACCTGAGCGGTGGCCGCCGAGGCGATCGCCTCGGCCTCGTTCTTGGAGGACGAAACGATCTGATCGGCCTCACGACGCGACCGGGCGAGCAATGCCTCGGCTTCGGTCTGAGCCTGTTGGCGATGGGTGGTCGCTTGGGCGATCGCCTCGCGTGCGCGCTGTTCGGCGGCCGACGCACGTTTCTCCGACTCCTCGACGATGCGGGCCGTCTCGGCCATCGCCGAAGCGTGATGGTCAGTCGCCTCGCGGGCCAGTCGCTCTTTCTCCACCGACAGCGCTCGACGAGCCTCTTGCACCTCTCGGTCAGCGGCGGCGCGGGCCTGCTCGGCGTCCCGGGCAACCTTGGTGCGCAGCTCGGACGTCTCTTGTTGGGCGGCCAATCGAAGCTGAGCGGATTCCCGGCCCGCGGTGGCCCGCAGATCCTCGGCTTGAGAGCGAGCTAGGGAAAGCTCTTGCTCGGCATCGGTGAGAATCCGAGCGCGCTGCTCCTCGATCTCCTTCATCTGGGTGGCGCGCAGGGTGTCGACTTCGCGAGCTGCTTGCGCCCGAATCGCCTTGGCGTCCCGGGTGGCCTGCTCGCGAATGCCGCGGGCATCCCGCTCAGCTGCCTCACGAACG
>JBOFLH010000558.1:0-2321 GCA_051657765.1 Nocardioides sp.
CCTTATGGGTACGACGAATATGCACCGGCCATGCTAGCGGCAGACCGAGCGCCTGAGCGAACCTCCTTAGCCAGCCGAGGATCCTCGCCAACACACCTAGGCTCGACCGGGCACGGAGGCCGGATGATCCGGTCTAGTCGAGCCGAAGCCGTCGCCGTCAACCTGTTAACCTCCTGGCACTCACTGTACGCACCCGTCAGTAATGGGGTTCTATGAAGGAGCGTCGCCGCATGGTCGGAGAACTGCTTGAATTCGTTCCTGCTCTCGTGGTGGGCTTCATCCTCGGCTGGCTCCTTCGAGGCTGGTGGATTCGGCGCTCGAAGCCCGCCGGCGCCGATCATGAAGTCAGCACCCTTCGCCAACAGCTCGCGGATCGAGATCAAGCTCTGGCGGCATGCCAGGAACAGTCGGGTCAATACGCTGCCCGGATCGCCACGCTGACGCAGGAGGAAACGCCGCCCGAGTCGATGGTTACCGAGTCATCCCAGGACGAGTCGATAGCGAAGCCCGCACCACTCGAGGAGTCGGAACCGATCGCTCACGCCCTAGCCGCGCCCACCGAGAGCGCGACGCCTCCCGCAGACGTTGCCGAAGGTGGCCGCTTTCTCGGGCGATCAGTCAAGCTCGACGATCTCAAAGTAGTCGAAGGGATTGGTCCGGCGATCGAGAAGCTCTGCCATGCGCGGGGAATCGACAGCTGGCGAAAACTCCAGGACACGCCTGTTGCCGAGCTTCGGTCGATGTTGGAGGAAGCCGGTGCTCGCTTCAGAATGCACGACCCGGCTAGCTGGCCGCGTCAAGCCGGGATGCTCGCCGATGGCGAGTGGGCCGAGTTCAAGACCCTGACCGACGAGCTTTCCGGCGGTCGTCAGCGCTAACCCGCTATCCACCAGCCGCATGTGCGCTTACATACGCCACCCAAGCACCCGGTACCGCCCCGGCTAGCCGGCATGGCGTGACCGTCTCGGGTCACGCCATACCAGCTAGCTCACAAGGCGGCTAGCACCACCTCACATCGCCGCAAGTCAGCTTGCGGCATCCAAAGCCAGTCCAGAAAAGTGGCTCGAACCCGTTGCTGGGCCGTCGGACGGCACAGCAGCGCGTCCACTCGCGTGGAACGGTCCCAGTCGACGTTTGAGCTGCTCAAGACCACGAGCCGTGTGACTCTTGACCGTGCCGGTGCTGATCCTCAGTTCATCGGCGGTCTGTGCCACAGACAAGCCTAACCAGTGGCGCAGCGCGACGCAGGCACGCTGCATCGGAGGCAGCGCTTGCATCGCGTCGACGAGAGTAACGCGATCCAGGACCGCCGATTCGGCCGAGGATTGGGCGACTTCGATGTCGTCGAGCCCGACAGACTCGCGGCGCCACCGAACTCTCCGATGCTCGTCGATGAACGCGCGCGTCATTATTCGCCGCGCGTACGCCATCTCTTGGCCGTGTTGCCGGACTCGCGGCCACGCCACATAGAGTTTCAGCAACGTGATCTGTAGCAGATCCTCCGCGGCCGCTCGATCTCCGGACAATACGTAAGCGATACGTCCCAGCCGAACTTGTTGAGCTTGCACAAAGTCGACATAGGTGTTCTCGAGAGACGCTTTCATTCCGGCTTCTCCGCCGACGGATCCTCGGAGTAGAGCCAGCGGCCGTAGTCAACGAAGCCCGCCAGCGTCGGATTAGGCACTACCTCCGCGGAAACCACGCTGTATGACGGATCGAGATCACTCCACTCGCCCAGATATGTGAAGCCCACGACGAACCACTTTTCGCCCCGCCAGGACACTTCGGCAACCGTGGTGCGCTCCATGTCATCGGCGGACGGCGAAGACAGTCTGGCAGGTCGCTGGTCAACAACGGTCGCACCGTCGATCCCAACGAGGACATCGCCCTTGAACTCGACCAACTGGAGACGCGGTAGGCCCTTTTTGAGTCGAACCAGATCATCGAGCCACATCTGAAAAGTGGGGAGCCTGAGCCGAGGGTCCGAAACCTCGATCGAGAGAGTCGATTCACCAGTGCTTACTGGATTTCCGTTGTCGTAGGTCGCCGTTCGCTGTTGAAGCAGTACCCACCGTTCTTCGCCCTTGTGCTCGACGACTACGCCCGCGGAGGCTTCTGGTGCCGTGAATCCCATCGGATTGTCGACCAGCTGGAGAATTCGGTCACGTTCTGGATTCTTCAGGACGACATTTCCATCCACGTCATATCCCACGAAACTGCCGTCGACCGGCCTGGTGACGGCTGCCTCAGCAGCAACCTCAAGAGCCACCGGGCTAGGGGCGGTGACTCGATCGACCGCCCATCCGCCACCGGCGCCTAGC
>JBOFLH010000559.1:0-3898 GCA_051657765.1 Nocardioides sp.
ACAACTGCACGACCACGCAACAACCGACCCACCCCACCGCGCCACCGGCTGACCATCCGCCCCAGCGGGCAAGACCCAGGAACCGACATGGAAGAACCGGACAGACCGGCCCACCAACCACGCCCGCGAACCAGTCAACTCGCAAAACCACAAGTCAGGCCATCACCGAAATCAGACCCGTGGATCCAGGGTGAGGCGACCTGATCGCTGGGTATCGGGATCGTGTTGCCGGCGTTTGCCGGTAAGGGCAGTCCATTTCGGATAGGTTCATGATTGCTGGAAGCATATAACGGGATATCACCAGGAAAACTGGAGGGGAACCTGTGGGGCCATCTCGGGGAAAGGCACCGCGTCAGCCGGCGCCAGTGCCGGTGCCGGTGCCTCTGAGCGGCTCACAAGATGCAGCGCAAAGTGAGGGGGTAGCAAACCGTCGTGTTGCGCTTATCTCGGCCCTGATAACTGGGGTGGCGACGATCATCGCGATTCCGGTGGCGCTACTTGTCGAAGGGTGGCGCGATGACTCGGCTACCGGTGGCGCTGCTACACCCTCCCCCACTCCGGTCGTCTCTTCCTCGGCTTCGGACGATGCGATACAGGTGGCGGTTGCCCAGGACAGAGACCATTGCTTCTATCAGTTTTTGGTTGACGGAGCGCCGTCGACCATTCCCGATCCCAATCTGGCCGGCGGAGTATCACGGTGGGTGGATTCCCTGGATGCTGTGTCGGCGGACCTGTCTGGCATGGAGCTGACCGTCAATGGCACGTCCGAGGCACCAGTCACAGTCCGGGAGATTCGTGCCGTAGTGACCGGGCGCACCGAGCCGCCGACCGGCACGAAGACACAGGTTGGGTGCGGTGAGGGGCGCGGATACAGCTACGTACGTTTCGACCTCGACAAGGACCCGCCCGCGGTGTCGACTGGGATCGAGGGCGAGAGCCTGGACCCAACCAAGAAGTTGGTTCCTCTTCGGTTCCCAGTGGAGGTTCCTCGAGGACGCCAGGCGTCCTTCTATGTCCAGGGCGTTGTGTCCCGCTTCGACGTCAGCTGGGAGATCGAGATCGAGTGGTCATCTGCGGGGCGCACAGGCACCACGCGGGTGCGTGATGAGGACGGGAAGCCGTTTCGGGTAGCAGCGTCCAACAGCGTGACTGCGACCTGCACCTGGACCGAGCAAGGCCAACTCATGGCAGCCGAGTCACAGGACTGCGATCGATGACAACCTTCCTCAGGAGACTCAGCCGGGGTCAGGTCGTCATGCTCATCGCGCCGGCCCTGGTGGTAGTGACGACAGTCGTCGTGGCAGGTCTCGCCTTGCCCCGCGAGGCCAACCAACCAGACCGCCCAGGCAAGGGCGCCACAGGTACGCCCGTTGCCGAGCGGACGCCAGACGGCCGCGTCCCCACGATCGGAGAACGCTCACGGATCACGAACACGCTCAGCGGAGGCCCCGCCCAAGAGTCCTCGGACCTGCTCGGCGTCTCCGACGACGGCAACGTAGTGCTGTTCTGGTCCGCTGCTGCCGAGCTGACCGTCGACCAGCCAGGCTCAGGAGGGGGCCTGTACCTCGTGGATCGGCAGGCCGGAACAACCGCTCACATCCCTGTCCCCAACGCCGCGGCGCGTAGTCCAGCCCTACTGAGTGGTGACGGGAAATCAGTGCTGTACGAGGTCACCCCCAAGTCACCGAGCAGGAATCCGCCGCCCGTTATGCGATACGACGTCGCCTCGAAACAATCGACGCCGGTGACGGTCGGGCCGAAGAAACAGCCCCCTCCACTTCTCGGGCCGGCCGCTCTGAGCGCGGATGGTCAAACCCTTGCTTTCACCGGCTACGGCGGTCTGCGGAATTTACCGAGAAACGTGAAACAGGTGCCGCCGCAGTACCTCTTTGTCGCCGACCTGCAATCTGGTGCACTCACTCGGGTCGAGGCCCCGATGCCCGCCCCCAGCGGAGCCGTGCTGGACCTTGGGCTAGCGGATGTCACGGATGACGGACAGCATGTCGCTTACAGCATCACCGCAACTGACAAGAGATCCAGGCAACTGGTCGCCTATGGCATCGCTGTCCTAGACCGAGCCACGGGAAAGAGCTGGACGCTTCCAGGTGGGTTGCGGTCAGGCGCCATGGCACAGATCTATGGGCCAGGGCTCAGCGCGGACGGCCGATTTATGATTATGACTTCCACGGCTACCGACCTCGTACCGGAAGATACCGATGCGCTGGGCGATGTCGTGCTGGTGGACCGTGCCACTGGTTCCATGTCGCTGGTAACCCGGCACCCGCAGGGCGAACGAACCGCCGAATACGCAGCGGGGAGCCTGAGCGCCGACGGCCGGCTCGCACTCCTGAGCAGAATGAATGTGAGAACCGAAACAAACCCCGACTACATCGACAACCTAGTCCTCATCGACACGATCTCGGGCGAAGAAGTGCAACTGACCGACACAGGGCCGCTGAAGAACGATGGCTTGTCGGAGGATGTCGTCAATGGAGGGCTCGCGCGCGACGGACAGACCGCGGTGATCCGTGTCCTAGATCCCACTGTGCCGAGCCAGTTCGCCCAGATCTTCGCTGTCGGGATTGAACTTCGCGCCGACAATCAGGCAGAAGCATCTGAGCGCTCAACGCCGGGTACATCACCGCCGACGTACGCAACGCCGTGGCTCCGAGGCAACTGGCGCGGGCCAACAGGCGGCACGACGATCCCGATCAGCTTGGAACTACAGGCCAAACCCAACTCCGACGGATCGATTGGGACCCTCACGATAAGCAACACCGACTGCCAGAACGCCAACGTTCGGCTTGTCCGCGTCCTCGACGGCCAAGAAAGAGCAGCCGAACTCTCGATATCCGGCGGCAACGACTGCCCCACCCAAGTCACGATCCAGCGCAGCATCGGCGACATCCCACGGATCTCCTACACAGCCGACAAAGGGCCCACCGGAATGCTGCTCCCGTAGACCCTCGTGAGGACTGGGGCCTCCGTGCGATCGAGGAAGGCGATATCGAGCAGCGGCCAATGCCACAACGGTTCCCTCGGTGGTGGCGGCACGAAAGCCGCCGATGCAACCGGCGGGTCGCACAGTGTCCGAGCCCGAGTCATGCTCTCGGACTGACCGGAAGCCCAAGTGGATTACCGGGTCGGGGCGATCGACCTCTGGAGCGTGGGAATGGGTGCGTCGTGTCTCGGTTTCTGTTGCGTGGTGGGGATCCAGGACTCATCTGGCGGTGCCGGTGATCTTGGCCGCGTCGCGGACCTCACGGCGTGATGGGTGAGGTGGGCGACGATGTCATGTGCGTTCATGATGACGCGGCCGCGACCTTCTCGGATCAGTTGCCGTACACCCGGTGATGCGCCGCCGGCAATAGTGCCGGGCGGCGTCATGACTGGCCGGTGGAGGGTGTGTGCCCAGTGGGCGGTGGTCATGGTTCCGCTGCGGGGGTGGGCGTCAACGACCACGGTTCCTTGGGTGAGTGCGGCCGTGAGGCGGTTTGCGGCGAGGAACCGGGTGTGGTTGGGAGCCACGCCGGGCGGGTTCTCGGAGACCACGAGCCCGCGCCGCGCGATGGCGTCGATCAGCGACGCATGGCCGGCCGGATAGGCGCGATCGACACCGCATGGTACGACGGCGATGGTGGCGCCGCCGGCGTCCAACGCACCCCAGTGGGCGGCCTGGTCGACCCCGTGCGCGGCGGTGCTGGTCACGGTGTGCCCCAGCAGTGCGAGATCTCGGGCGAGTACGCCGGCCACTCTGGCGGCATCAGTGGTGGTGACACGAGATCCGATCACCGCTACCGCGGTAGCGCTTGCGTGGCGGAGGTCGCCGATTCCTTTGACCCACAGACCGATTGGTTCGCCACCGCGGCCACCGATGGCAACGCCTTGTAGGGCATGG
>JBOFLH010000560.1:0-6704 GCA_051657765.1 Nocardioides sp.
CGACGACGATTCCGACAACGCGCTCCTGATCTACGAGCCAGTCACGCCCTGAATCACTCCGACCACCGCTGAACGACACCATCCTGAACGGCAACGACCCGACCGTCGCCCGAGACCGCACCGGTCCTGTTGTCGGACCATGGAGTCACTGCTCGCCGAGGCCCCAGAGGTGGACGGCAAGCGCCTCGATCACCGCCGATGCGTCACCGGCATCGGAGTTGGCGACGCCGACGAACACCACGTCGCCCTGGCCGGGCAGATCGCCCCAGAACGCGCTGAACGCCCCATTCCCTCCGTCGTGCCAATAGAACGGACCACCCCCCGGAAGCTCGTCAACCACCAGACCGAACCCGTACGACGACCTGGCTCGGGGGCCCTCGCGAAGGTACGGCCGATCGACGGCAGCCGTCATCTCCGGGCTCAGCAACTCGCCGCTGATGACGGCCTGGCGGAGCCGGACGATGGCTCCCGGCACGGCGACCAACCCGCCGTTGCCGATCAGGTTCCACGATGCCTCGTGTCCACCCCAGCTGGCGTCGCGAATGCTGCGCCCGTCGGAAGAGGCTGCGGAGCGGTCGCGGTCGTAGACCGTGTCGTAGCCGAGGTCTCCGACGTCGGTGTCGGCGAGGAGGTCCTGGAGCTGCTCGTCGTAGCTGCGACCGGTCCGGATCTCCAGGACTGCGGCGAGGACGGCGAAGCCGGTGTTGGAGTAGGCGTAGCCGTCGCCGGGGACGCCCTCAAGCGGGGTGGCGAGCGCCCGCGTCAGATAGCCGTTGCGGCTGAGGTGCTCGGCGTCGTTGCCGATGGCGTCGGGGAACCCCGCATCGTGGGTGACGAGCTGCAGGACGGTGATCCCCGACTTCTCGGGCGGCGTCGACGGGAGCAGTTCACCGAGGGTGTCGTCCAGGTCGATCACGCCGTCGTCGACGGCACGCGCCAAGAGCACGCCGGTGACGGTCTTCGTGATCGACCCGATGTCGACGAGCGTCTCGGACGGTTCGATGCCGTCATCGCGAAAGGCACCGAACTCGGAGACCCTGACCGGCCCCCCATCTCGGGAGATGGCGACGACCGCAGCGACCCCGATGTCCTCCACAGCGGCAAGGGCGGCGTCGAGATCCGGATCAGCCGGTGTCGTCGTCTTCTCTGTCGGCTCACCGGTTGGCTGGCTGGTCGACTCGCCGGCGGCCCGGCTGGTGGGCACGGTCGTCGTATCGGTCGAGCCGTCCGAGTCGCCGCCGTTCCCGCCGCAACCAGCCACCACGAGACACAGCAGGAGGAGCGGGCCGATGGCCGGGTGGAGGTGTCGCATCCGCATACCGTGGCACCCAAGGTGTGAACCGGGTGTGAACGACTCAGCGGCGAAACCACAAAGTGAAGCGGGTGCTGCGCTCCCCGGCGGGCGAATCGCCGCGCAGGTAGGTGTCTTGGTCGGCCCGGATCTCGGGGATCTGAAAGTCGACCGCCCGGGCGTTGAGGCAGGTCAGGCCCTCGCGACGATCTACTCGATGATGGCCTGGATCTTGCGGAATCGCGAGCTGGTTTATGGTGCCCGCGAAATGCAGATCGATCCGCGCCATCCCGTCTTTTCCACGGGATGGCGCTTGGCCATCGCAGCGGGCGTGGACGAGCCGGGCAATGGCCTGCTGCCACGTGGTGAGAGGAGTCGACGCCATACCCGTCGACGCGGGTGAACGGCCCCTGTTGCTGGAGATCGTGGTCCCGCGGAACACTCACGATTTCACGATGTCGTCAGGCTCTGAGTGTCGGGTTGGGTTACTGAGGTGTTCGGTGACGCGTTCGGCAATTCCGGTCAGAACGCCGATCTCTTCCGTGGTGAGAAGGTCGATAAAGTGGTCGCGGACTGAGGCGACGTGGGCCGGGGCGGCTTCGCGCAGTGCTTGCCAGCCTTCGTCGGTTAGGACCACCATGCAGCCGCGGCGGTCCTCGGGGTCGTTCTCGCGGGCGACGAGCGTGCGTTGTTGCATCCGATCGAGATGGTGGGAGAGCCTGCTGCGGGACCACAGCATCTTTGCGGCCAGGGCGCGCAGCGGCCACCGTTGTCCGGGTTTCTCCGAGAGAGTGGACAGAACCTCATAGTCGGGCTCGGACAAACCCGAGTCCTGGGAGAGGTCGCGTGCCAGCTGGGCCGGCAGCAGCGTTTGGAGCCGGCGGTAGGCGCGCCAGGCGCGTTCCTCGCGGTCGGTCAGCCATCTCGGATCGGTCATCGCACGTAGCTTAACCTCACTTCGTTGACACGTCACTAATACGACGCGGGGGGCCGCACTACCTATGACATGTCAACGACATCTGAGGGGCTGTTCGGGCGGTCATCGCACAGTTGGGCACTCCATCAGTGCCTGGCTGGGGCAGATCAACGTGCGACCGGCGTCCTGGCAGTGACCCCGAGCTTGATTGTGCCACCTCTTGTCCGAGTACCGCGGCGCGTCAGCCTCCCGGAGTCGGCGTCTCTGGGTCCCCAGCACACACACGCCGTCACGCGGCGGAGCCGACGCTCGCCCCGAGTCGAATACACCGGATGCACGGAGAGAGTCACGACAACGAGCGTCGAGACGATCCGAATCGAAACCAGACCGCCCGGGCCGGTCCGCACAATAGAGGGCGCCGGCCATGGCCCTGCGTAGTGGTCTCAGCGCGTCGATTCCGGCACCTTCACCCTCGCTAGAGTGACTCGCGCTTCACCTCGGGCTGCTTTGCACACCGACTTCGACGGCGTCGACTCCCCGCGGTTCGCCGAGCACCTGGAGAACCTGATCGGTCGGCCGGCCACGCCACGACCGCACCCTGACGTCGTAGATCGGTTCCGGGCAGGTCGTTTCACTGGCGACTATCGGCTGGTAGCGCCTTGCGGTATCGGTGGCTCAAGGTGGCTAGTTGGTCGACCAGTTCGGGTGGGCCCTCGATGTGGAAGTCGACCCCGAGCAGGCCGATCCAGACGGCGATGGCGGCAACAGAGTCTGCGCCGGTGCGGACAACGGCGAGGTCGTCGTCGATGGCTTCACCCAGTCCGACTGTTGGGTGATCCGTGCGCGGACTTCCTTCGTCGGTGCCTGGACGTGGATGCGCGCCTGGACAACCCACCCGGTGGAGGCGGCATGCCGCATCACTAGACCGGCATAGTCCCCACTCGCAAGAGGACGCGGTGTGAAGCGGCTAGCGTCAGGCGTGCGCAGAGTGAGCCAGTCGACACGCAGCACCGTGAAGTCCACGGTACGGCGGTCCCGCGCGACCAGGTACCAGCGTTCGTCCCAAACGACCACTCTGTAGGGGTCGAGCTCTCGGCCTTCCGGCTCGCCACGGTGCCAAGCGCGCAAACCTTGATGGTCTTCGATCGCGGCGGCGATGCGGGCAAGGGTGGAGGTGTCGATCGCTGGCGGGGGGTGCAGGTTGCCGGTGACCGACCCGACGTCGAGGCTGTCGTGCACCGCGCGGGCCCGTCGTCGGAGTCGGTCGGGCAGGCCGGGCTCAAGCTTGGCCAGCGCCGCCTCGCCGGCCCCCGCCACACCTAGGAACCTGCCGACCAGGCCCAAGCCCACCGCGACAGCGACCGCTTCGTCCTCCTCCAGGAGCAGCGGTGGAATCGGGCCACCAGGGAGAACCCGGTAGCCGCCATACCTGCCCCGTGTGGCCGCGATCGGGTAGCCCAGCTCGCGCAGCCGCGCTACGTCGCTGCGGATCGTCCGCGTGCCCACTCCGGTGCGCTCAGCAAGCGCCGCCCCGGTCCACTCCGACCGACTCTGAAACAGTCCGAGCAGGGTGAGCAGCCGGGAAGCCGTGGTCACCATTGAGGAGGTCCTCCACATTGTTGAGATGTGCGGCATGAGGCATGCCCGGTTCGTCTACTCGAAGAGCCGCGACAGCGTCGGACAGCACGCGGATCATCGCCCCCCACACCGCCGGCTGGATGGACGTCTCGTTCAACGCGGGGAGAGGACCGCCGCCTAGGCGTCGCACTCGTGGTCGGGTCAAGGTCGGTGGTTTCGGGAGTCCAGGTTCGGTTACTGACGCCGCGTTCCAAACGTTGATGGTGATCAGGAGTGCAATTGATGCGGCAACTTCGTCCGCGCTAAGTTCGGCGGGGTTTGCGTCATTTCCAGGGGCTCGTGGTGGTGCTCACGCGAGTAGGGCTTCGGTGAGTGCGAGCACTGCGTGCTGGCGGCTGGGGGAGAGCGTTCTTGGGCAGGGGCAGCACAGTCGTGCGCGACTCGTCCTCGCCCGGCGCGCGGCGCGGGCGTGGATGTCGACAGTGGGCTGAGTTGAGAGGCGCGGACCCGGACCAGCTCGCATGGGCGCAGGTCGAAGTCGACCCGGTCGAGTTCCCTGGTGGCGGTGTCCGGTTGGGCCAAGACTTGCTGAACGCCGCCGTGCGGCGATGGACGTCGAGGCGTTGCGGAACGCCGACGGGAGCCATCTGGTGTCTCCACGGGGTCTGGGTCGCTGCAGGGGCTGATCACGGCGTGGCCTCGGCTAGCGTTGGGTCGGCGGGGTTGCTGCTGGTAGAGCGCAGTGGCGCGGTCGCCAAGGTAAGTTGCTGCAACTGAGTGAGGAGCCTGTGCGCGGCCTGCCGCATTGCCGCGTTGGGGTGCAGCACACCGTCGCCATCGACACGATCGCGCAGGTGGATGGTGACCGCGTCGGGCACCGGGTGCATGTTCAACGAGACGAGTACGGGTTTGAGCATCTCCACCGCACGCATGCCTCCAGAGGTCATGCCGTAGCTGACGAAGCCGACGGGCTTGTGGTGCCACTCGTGGAACAGGAAGTCCAGGGCGTTCTTCAGCGGTGCGGTGAATCCGACGTTGTACTCGGGCATGACCAGGACGAACGCGTCGGCAGCGGCCACACTCGCGCTCCAGTCTCGAGTGTGGGCTCGGGTGTAGCGCAGGTCGGCGGAGTGGTGTGGCTCGTCCAGCAGCGGCAGGTCAACTTCGGCGAGATCGACCAGGTGGACCTCGAACCCGAGGCCGGGGTCGATCTGGTCGAGGAACCACTGCGCGATCCTCGGTCCGATCCGACTGGGCCGGGTGCTAGCCACGACGACGTGCAGTCTCATGCGGGAACCTCTCCAGGGTGTGGGCGGTTGGCGAACAGGGGAAGAAGGTGGTGGACGAGCGGCCCAATACCGACGGCGTACACCAAGGTGCCGACGCCGACCGTGCCGCCCAGAATCCAGCCGGCCGCCAGCACGGTGACCTCGATAGTCGTGCGTGCTCGGCGGATCGACAGTCCGCGACCGGCCAGGCCCGTCATCAGCCCGTCGCGGGGACCGGGGCCGAGACCGGCGCCGATGTACATGCTGGTGGCAAGGCCATTGGCGACGACCCCAACAAGCAAGAACGCCGATCGCGAGGACAACTCCTCCGGCGCCGGCAGCCACACCAAGGTGCTGTCTAGAGCCATTCCAACCAGCAGGACGTTGGCAACGGTACCGACCCCGGGGCGCTGTCGTAGTGGCACCCATAGGGCCAGCACGACGAAGCTCGCGGCCACCACCACGACTCCGATCGAGACGCCTGCGTGCCGCGCCACCCCCTGGTGCAGGACGTCCCATGGGTCCAGGCCGAGATCGGCGCGCACCAGCAGCGCGATGCTTGCCCCGAACAACCACAGGCCGATGAGGAGCTGTGCAGTGCGTTGCCCCACCAACATCGTTGACATGTCATAGACACTAGGAGTGTATCGATGACATGTCAATGACGTCTTGTGATGGTCCCGACGGTGAGTGCGGACAGGTCGCGGGCTCCGATCTCGTGCGACCGGTCCGGATCTCCAGGACTGCGGCGAGGACGGCGAAGCCGGTGTTGGAGTAGGCGTAGCCGTCGCCGGGGACACCCTCCAGACGAGCGGCGAGCGCCCGCGTCGGATAGCCGTCGCGGCCCAGGTGCTCGGCGTCGTTGCCGATGGCATCAGGAAACCCGCATCATGGGTGACCAGCTGCAGGACGGTGATCCCCGCCTTGTCCCGCGGCGCCGACGGGAGCAGTTCGCAGAGTGTGTCGTCCAGTTCGATGCCGTCGTCACGAAAGGCACCGAACTCGGAGACCCTGACCGACCCCCATCTCGGGAGATGGCGACGACCGCAGCGACCCCGGCGTCCTGCACAGCGGCAAGGGCAGCGTCGAGATCCGGATCACCGGCAGGTCTCGTCGTCTCCGCTGTCGGCTCGCCGGTGGGCGGGCTGCTGGATTCTGGCTTCGTGTCGGTCGAGCCAGCCTGGTCGTCGCCGTTCCCGCCGCAGGCAGTCACCACGAGGCACAGCACAAGGAGTGGTCCGATCCCCGGACGGACGTGTTGCATCCGCCCACCGTGGCAGCCCAGGTGTGAACCGGGTGTGAACGACTCAGCGGCGGAACCACAGCGTGAAGCGGGTGCTGCGCTCCCCGGCGGGCGACTCGACCTCGACCCCGTCGTGGGCCGCGGCAACCTGAGCGACCAGCGCGAGGCCGATGCCATGCCCCGGAGCCTGATCGCTGCCACGTCGCCAGTAGCGCTCGAAGAGGTGCGGGACGTCCTCGGGTGAGATACCGGGGCCGTCGTCCTCGACGGCCACGAACGCTCGCCCGCCGTGCTCACCCACCACGACATCGACGACACCACCGGGCGGCGAGAGACGCATCGCGTTGTCGACAAGGTTGGACAGGGCGCGTTCGACGGACGGGCCATCCGCGGCAGCCAGAAATCGCT
>JBOFLH010000561.1:0-4579 GCA_051657765.1 Nocardioides sp.
GGGTCGGCGGCGGAACGTTGGTGGTGCGCACCGACTCGACGGCCTGGGCGACCCAGATGAGGTTGCTGGCGCCGACTGTAGTGCGCCGGTTGAATCATGAGCTCGGGCATAACACCGTGACGGTTATCGAGGTCAAGCCCCCGCACGGTCCGACCTGGAAGAAGGGTCAACGCTCGGTGCGCGACGGCCGCGGACCACGTGATACCTATGGCTGACGCGAGTCCTAGGTGGCTATCTCCGCGCTCCGGTGGACCAGTGGACGTACAGGGGGACAAACGTCGGCTGTTCGTAGCTCTCAGAGCGTGTTTAGCGCCGCTCAGCAACCACGTTGTCCACAGAACCCCCTTGCCGCCGGGTGGCTAGGGTGGCCAGCGCCGGTTGCCGGGGTATCATGGCGGCATGGTCGTCGGCTTCGGTGAAGCGACGACCAATCCTTTGCTCAACCACTTGTGGAAGAGGTCTGCGTGAGTGACGACCCGTCTCTCGACACACCGTCAGTAGTCAGCCCCACGGCAACCGTGCTCAAGACCGATGGAGTCGAGCTGTCCGGGCCCGAGGTGACCTCGGACATCAACACCGCACCGCCCGAAGGCACCGAATATGACGCCAACTCGATCCAGGTGCTCGAAGGGCTCGAGGCGGTCCGCAAACGTCCCGGAATGTACATCGGGTCCACTGGTGAGCGCGGACTACATCATCTGGTGTGGGAGATCGTGGACAATGCCGTCGACGAGGCACTGGCGGGGTTCTGTGACCGAATTGTGGTGACGTTACGGGCCGACGGTGCGGTGCAGGTCATGGACAACGGCCGAGGCATTCCGACCGACATCCACCCCACCGAAGGAATTCCGGCGGTCACCATGGCCCTGACCATGCTGCACGCGGGCGGAAAATTCGGGGGCGGCGGCTACAAGGTCTCCGGCGGCTTGCACGGCGTCGGCGTTTCTGTGGTCAACGCGCTTGCGAGCACCCTCATCGTTGATGTCAAGAACCGTGGTCACCTATGGCGGCAATCCTTCAGCCTAGGTGTGCCCGATGGTGAGCTGGAGCAGGTGCGGGAGATGGAGCCGGGTGAGGGGACCGGCACGTCGGTGACCTATTGGGCCAGCGCAGACATCTTCGAGACCACCACCTACTCCCTGGAGACGATCACCAATCGGTTCCGCGAGATGGCGTTCCTCAACAAGGGACTGGAGATCGTGCTACGCGACGAGCGGCCAGCGGCGACGGAATTGCTGGATGCCGTGGAAGACGCCACGGTCGAGGACGAGATCGACCAAAAC
Organism: Nocardioides sp.; assembly: GCA_051657765.1. Taxonomy (GTDB): domain Bacteria; phylum Actinomycetota; class Actinomycetes; order Propionibacteriales; family Nocardioidaceae; genus Nocardioides. Next base: position 1,284 of record JBOFLH010000561.1, read on the forward strand.
GGTTCGGATGCCATCAAACGGGCCGCGACGGGCGGCATCGAGCGGATCTTCAAATACGACCGTGGCTTGGTCGACTATGTCGAACACCTCAACCGGCGCAAACAGGTGGCCAACCCGTCGATCATCGCCTTCGAGGCGAACCATGCTGGCGCCGGCGATCTCAGTCTCGAGGTGGCCATGCAATGGAACACGACCTACACCGAGTCGGTGCACACTTTCGCGAACACCATCAACACGCATGAGGGAGGTACGCACGAGGAGGGCTTCCGGGCCTCGCTCACCTCTCTGGTCAACAACTGGGGCCAGGAGTGGAACCTCATCAAGAAGCCGGAGGATCGGGTCTCCGGCGACGATATCCGCGAGGGCCTGACCGCGATCATCTCGATCAAGTTGGGTGAACCACAGTTCGAAGGACAGACCAAGACCAAGCTCGGCAACACCGAGGCCAAGGGCTTCGTCCAGAAGGTCGTCAACGACCACCTCGGAGGCTGGTTCGCGCAGAACCCCGGCGAGGGTCGCGACATCGTGCGGAAGGCGCAGGCGGCGGCATCGGCGCGGCTGGCGGCCAAGAAGGCACGGGAGTTGGCGCGTTCACGCAAGGGTTTGATGGGCGGCATGGGTCTGCCCGGCAAGTTGACCGATTGTCAATCGACCAATCCCGAAGAGTGTGAGGTCTTCATCGTCGAAGGCGACTCGGCCGGCGGTTCGGCACGCCAGGGCCGCAATCCGGGCACCCAGGCCATCCTGCCGATTCGAGGCAAGATTCTGAACGTGGAGAAGGCCCGAATTGACAAGGTGCTAGCCAACACCGAGGTGCAGGCCATCATCTCCGCGCTCGGCACCGGTATCCACGAGGAGTTCAATCTCGAGAAGTTGCGCTACCACAAAGTGGTGCTGATGGCCGACGCGGATGTTGATGGCCACCACATCAACACTTTGCTGTTGACACTGTTGTTCCGCTTCATGCGCCCGCTGATTGAGCACGGCTACGTCTACATGGCCCAACCCCCGCTGTACCGATTGCGCTGGAACAAACCGGCCGAGCACGAGTTCGTCTACTCCGACGCCGAACGCGATGCCCTGATGCGGGATGGATTGGCCTCGGGCAAGAAGTTGCCGAAGGAGAACGCCGTGCAACGCTACAAAGGGCTGGGTGAGATGAACGCGGACGAGTTGTGGGAAACCACCATGAATCCGGACCAGCGGCTGATGCTCCAGGTCACCCTCGACGACGCGGCGCAGGCGGACGAGATCTTCTCCATTCTGATGGGTGAGGACGTCGAGCAGCGCCGGTCGTTCATCCAGCGCAACGCCAAAGATGTGCGCTTCCTCGATATCTGACAGCCGGGTGTGCGCCCGCCGCTCGCCCCTTGGTGAGCTAGGAGAAAGCTAAGGACCGATGACTGACACACCCACCACACCGCCGCCGGCCGGCGGCCGGATCGAGCCCATCGAGTTGCAGACGTCGATGCAGCGCGCCTACATCGACTACGCCATGGCGGTCATCGTCGGTCGCGCGCTCCCGGACGTTCGGGACGGGTTGAAGCCAGTGCACCGGCGGGTGCTCTATGCGATGTATGACGGTGGCTATCGGCCCGATCGAGGCTTCTCCAAGTGCTCGCGCGTCGTGGGTGACGTGATGGGTCAGTATCACCCGCACGGCGACAGTGCCATCTACGACACGTTGGTGCGCCTGGCGCAGCCATGGGTGATGCGGGCCCCGTTGATCCAGGGCCAGGGCAACTTCGGGTCACCAGGTGACGACGCCGCGGCCGCGATGCGATACACCGAATGCCGGATGGACCCGCTCGCATTGGAGATGGTCCGCGACATCGAGCAGGACACCGTCGACTTCCAGCCCAACTATGACGGTCGCTCACAAGAGCCAGTGGTGTTGCCCTCGCGATACCCGAATCTGTTGATCAACGGGTCGGCCGGCATCGCGGTCGGCATGGCCACCAGCATCCCGCCGCACAACCTGCGTGAGGTCGCCTCCGGTGCCCTCTGGGCACTGGCCAACCCGGTGGCCACGCGCGCGGAATTGCAAGACGCGCTGATCGAACGAATCAAAGGCCCTGACTTCCCCAATGGCGCCTTGATCGTGGGCCGGCAAGGTATCGAGGCGGCCTATCGAACCGGCCGCGGGTCGATCACCCAGCGCGCCGTTATCGACATCGACGAAGATCGCAAGGGCCGCACCTGCCTAACCATCAGTGAGCTTCCATACATGGTCAACCCGGACAACCTGGCCAAGAAGATCGCCGAGTTGGTCGACAACGGCAAGGTGCAAGGCATTTCCGATGTGCGCGACGACTCCTCGGGGCGTACCGGTCAGAGCCTGGTGGTGATCCTCAAGCGGGATGCCGTTGCTCGGGTCGTGCTCAACAATCTACTCAAGCACACCGAACTCCAGACCAACTTCTCAGCGAACATGTTGGCCCTGGTCGACGGGGTGCCGCGGACGTTGACCATCGATCAGTTCATCAGCAACTGGGTCTCACACCAGATCGAGGTCATTCAGCGGCGGACTCGCTTCCGGCTCGCCGACGCGGAGCGTCGCGCCCACGTCTTGCGTGGCTTAGTAAAAGCGCTCGATGCCTTGGACGAGGTGATCGCGCTGATCCGGAGTTCCCCGGACGCCGACGAGGCCAAGGTCGGGTTGATGGACCTGCTGGATGTCGACGAGATCCAGGCCCAGGAGATTCTCAACATGCAGCTGCGGCGTCTGGCTGCCCTGCAGCGGCAGAAGATTATCGACGACTTGGCCGCGATCGAGCTGGAGATCGTGGATTTCCAGGACATCTTGGCGAGTGACGACCGACAGCGATCCATCATCTCCGAGGAGCTGGAGGCGATCGTCGCAAAGTACGGTGACGACCGACGCTCCCAGATCATTGCCGCCGATGGCGACCTGTCGATGGAGGATCTGATCCCGGACGAGGATCTGGTGGTATCGATCACTCGTGGTGGCTACGCCAAGCGCACCAAGTCCGACGCCTACCGCACACAGAAGCGAGGTGGCAAGGGGGTTCGTGGGGCTAGCCTGCGTGGCGATGACGTCGTACAACACTTCATCGCCACCTCGAACCATCACTGGTTGTTGTTCTTCACCACGGCGGGTCGGGTCTATCGAACCAAGGCCTACAATCTGCCCGAAGCGTCGCGCGACGCCAAGGGCGGCCACGTGGCCGGCCTGTTGAGCTTCCAACCGAATGAGCAGATTGCCCAGGTCTTGGCTATCCGTGACTACCAGCAAGCCCCCTACCTCGTCCTGGCCACCCGCAACGGGCTGGTGA
>JBOFLH010000562.1:0-16115 GCA_051657765.1 Nocardioides sp.
CCCCGGCCTCGGCGTTGAGAGCGCCAGAACCGATGCCGACCAACACCGCCAGCAGTGCGTCCAACCCGCTCATCGGTTCTCGGCGATCCGATTCTCGGACGCCGAGAGATCGTCGCACCGGACCGGCGGGTAGCCACCCCGATTCGGTCGACGAGGGCATTGCGTTGAGCACGGCCAGCGGGTGAAACGTCGCCAGGTCAATCATGGTAAGCGGTCACCGCCGCAAGCGAACCCGGATAAGGTCCGGTCGCGATCGCGGATGGCGCTGCGAGCATGCAACGCGGTGTGGTTGTCGACCACGATCAGCTCATCGGCGGCCAGCTCGTGCTCGGCGGCGGGGTGCGCGTCCAGGAACTCCGCAGGCCGTGTCCCCGAACGCCCCCACCCATCCGGCGCCGGGTGGGGACGTGACGGCGACCTCGTGCCCGATGCCGACGAACTCGTCGAAGCATCGGGTCACTGACCTGAGGTCATCGGCGAGTCCCTGGTGAAAGTCGAAGATGCGGACACCGAAGGCCGGCGCGGCCTGAAGAGTGAGAGTGGACACGATGCTTCCCCCAATGGGGGCTGGTGTGCGGAAAACTGAGGCCAACCCGTCATTGCGCGCTGTGCACCATCGCCACTTCCCGGCCCGCCGGTTCGGTGAACCGAGCAATTCCGCTACGTCACATTCTGGACACAACCCCACTCACCGGAGGTGGCCCCTCGAGACCGAGCAGGCCTGGTGGCCCGCAGGCTGGTGACAGGGCCAATTCGACCGGCGAAGTACGTCGACAAGCGGCGACGCGCGGCGTGTCGCCGGTCAAACGCGGCCGAGATGGCCCCTGACTCGGGGGCGCCTGTGAACATCATTGACTGTTCGCTGAGGCCCAGCGGTGGTAGAAGCCACGGCCGCGGCGAACATCGCTCGACGGCGTCAGCACACCCTGCGCTTCGAGATCCTTGAGAAGGCCACCCACATTGGTGCCACTCGTGCCCACCAAGGAACCCAACTCGGTGGTGCTGAGCCGCCCCCGCGCACGGGCATAGCTGCGCGCCACCTCTTCCCGGGCTGGTAGGACTCGACTATGGTCGACAAGCTGGCTCCGGCGAGATTATCGCCTCCGATTGCGGCAATGGCGTAATTGCTAACGCCCGGTCGTTGGCCGGAGAACTTTCGACATCCCAGGCCTTCGACAACCTCGGGCCTCGCTCACATGGCTCCCGCATCGGCGCCCGCTTGGAGCGAGTTTCACAGACGACGCAGATAGCGTGCGTGCCGAGACGACTGCTCCTGGTACCCCAACGTCGGGTAGAAGGCATGCGCCGCCACCCGAGATCGCGACGATGTGAGCTCGACGCGGTCGCATCCCCACGCTCGCGCTCGGTCCTCCGCAGCGGCCACCAGCGCGCTGCCCAGGCCGTCGCGCCGGTACTGAGCAGCGACCACTAGGCCGATCAGGTGCGCGCACCAGCCGGGGCGGGCCAGGTAGGGACGAGCCATCACCGCAGCCAGTCCAGCCACGTCACCGTCGACCTCGGCCAAGATGACCTCGGCACGCGAGGTTCGGTCCCACTCGGTCAGCACCGCGACGATCTCGTCGCCGGACAGCGGGTGACCCCACTGGGTGAACAATTCGACCAGCCGCGGTCCGTCCTGTTGCGCTGCGGGCCTGAATTCCACGATCTGCATTATCGCAGCCACCAGCGTGGTCTTCGAGGCGATCGTCTCCGAAGAGGTCGTCATCTTGCTCCGGTGGGTTCACGCTCAACGTCTCGCTGATCGTCAGGCTGCCAACCGCTACCGAGTGCGGTTCCCGCCAGAACAGATCTGCTTCCAGCACATCCCGCAACGGGCTCAGCGAACGGCCGAAGACCGAGCGGCGCACGCGCTGGTCATCGCCGACGACCGCTCTGACCGAGACCGGCACCGCGAGCGGTGCGCCACCTACCAAACCGAAGGCACCCCGGGGCGTCTACGTGCACACTACGTTGGACCGGCTGTTGGACACGGTTCACTTCGCTCCCAGCCACCGCTCCCGCATGCTCCAGGCCGCAGACATGTTGGCGCTCACCTACCGGCGCTACCGCACCCGTCACCGAGTCCACACCCGAAGCAGCGCCAGGTGTCGATGTGTGAGCAAGGTGTCGCGCTGGCGCATTTTGCGTGGCGGCCGTGGTGGGGTCACCGCAACCGAAGGTCAGGGAGACCCGCCGGCGGTAACTGTCGAGATGCAGCGGAGGCGACACGATCGAGGCGGGGCACTTTGCGCGTGCGGAACACTTCGCGGTTCGCCGACGGCTCCCAACTCGTCCAAGCCCTTTAGAAAGCACCTTCCCACTGATGGTGAGCCCACGACCAGGGGCCTTGGAATCCGACATCGGCTAACCCAGCCAGCAGCCCTTCCGCAGTGTTCCTGAGTTTCTGCTGCTTGGTCATCATCACACGGCTAGGTCTCCCATGCGCAGGATGGTTGGCCTTGCACACAAGGCCAGGCACGGCGGGTATCGGTCGACCGTTGTGCAAGATTCGCTGCATCTCGACAGCAACGCGGCGGTGACCTCGGGGTCGAGGAGGCGCGTCTTCGCTCACCGTGGTTTACCCGTGCGCCATGTCGACGAACCGGGAGTAGTGACCCTGGAAGGCGACGGTGATGTCTCGGGTGGGACCGTTTCGGTGTTTGGCGACGATCAGGTCGGCCTCGCCGGGGCGGGTGGATTCCTTCTCATAGACGTCGTCGCGATGCAGCAGGACCACCATGTCTGCGTCCTGTTCCAGGCTGTTGTGGGTGGCTATACCGTTCGCGACGAAGTTGTGCAGGCCCAGCACGGTGGCGTCGTAGACCAGCTCGTGGCCCGCCGGGGTGATCGACACGATCGTGTCCCAGACGGCATCGTTGGTAGCCACGACCTCCAGCTGATGCTGATCAAGCACGGCCGCGACCCGCGCCATCGGCGCACGGGTGAGTACCGCGCCCGAGGTGGCGTTCGGGTTCGCGAGCACCTCGCGAAGGTGTCCCCACACCCGGTCATCCGCCGCGGGCCTGGCGCTTTCGTCGCGGATTGCACGCAAGTGATCTGCCAGGCGCCGGCCGGCCGGCCGCGATGCCTCCGGGACTCCGACTTCGTCGACGAACCGGAGTTGGTTCTCCGGGCCGGCCACGTAGAGATGCCACATCTCGGCCGCCCCCGATCGGCGAGCACGCCTGAGATGGGTGAAGACGTTAAAACGCAACAACAACCGCGCTATGCGCTCGGCGTTGCGACGGCTCGCGGCGCGATAGGAGACGTAACACTCTGTGGTATCTGGATCGAACCTCACCGCGCCGTCCTTCGCCCACAGGCACCGCAGCAGCGCGGCTATCTGGTCCTTGGGGAGCGAGTGGACCCAGTCGGGTAGGTTCGGCCGATAAGAGTGCTCCACTGACTCTACCCGTGCGGGGGGCTCGACCAGCGACATGATCTCCGCATCCTCACGCCGGGTGACCTGCAGCGGCGGGGGGACGTGACGAACCGACGCCACCCTGGTGCCGGCGGCCAGCTCCGACAGCGGCATCCATCCGTCGAAAGTCAAGAACTTGTGATTGGCGGTTGCCTGAATCCGCCGGCCGGAGGAAAGCGTCAACTCAAAGGTCGGCTTGGTGCCGCTCGGGAAGGCATGCGTCATCGTCCGTGGCACGAGTTTGAGTCGTTCATCCAGCGCCCAGACCGGTACATCGGTGGCCCCAGACTGCATCAGCTCACCAATAGTCACCTCGACGTTCGTATCGGCACGCATCACCGTCGTATCAGCCGTCAGGCAGCCCGACTCGCGAAGGTCGCTCATCATCGGGCGTTTGTCGCCGCGCTGTTCCGGGCCACGATTGAGCTGGGAAAGCGCGACGATCGGCACCTCGAGCTCTTTGGCGAGCAGCTTGATCTGGCGAGAGAACTCCGAGACCTCCAGCTGACGGGACTCAACCTTCTTGCCTGAGCTCATCAGCTGCATGTAGTCGATGACCACCAGCCGCAGGTCGTGGCGCTGCTTCAGGCGCCGAGCCTTGGAGCGGATCTCCATCATGGTCATGTTCGGTGAGTCGTCGATGAACATCGGCGCCGAGGACACTTCACCCATCTTCCGAGCCAGCCGCTGCCAGTCGTCGTCGCCCATGTTGCCGTTGCGGATGTGGTTCAGCGGCACCCGCGCCTCCGCTGACAACAACCGCATGGTGATCTCCGAACGATTCATTTCCAGCGAGAAGATCACGCTCGCCATGTTGTGGTGGATCGACGCCGCCCGACAGAAGTCCAACCCGAGCGTACTTTTGCCCATCGCCGGTCGGCCGGCCACGATGATCATCTGCCCGCCATGCAGACCGTTGGTCAGATCGTCCAGATCGGCGAAGCCGGTGGGTACGCCGTACAGGCCGGCGTCTCGATTGCCGATCGCCTCGATCTCGTCGAGGACACCCTCCATGATGTCGCTCAGCGGCGCGTAGTCTTCGCTGGCCCGCTTCTCGGTGACCTGATACACCTCAGCCTGAGCTTGGTCGACCACGTCATCAACTTGGCCCTCGCCGGCATACCCGATCTGGACGATCTTGGTGCCCGCCGCGACCAGCCGGCGCAAGATGGCCTTCTCGCGAACGATCTCGGCGTAATAGCCCGCATTCGCCGCGATCGGCACATTCGCCGCGAGCGTATGCAGATACGGCGCTCCGCCTACCCGCACCAACTCACCTCGGCGCTGCAGCTCCGCGGCCACCGTCACCGGATCTGCCGGCTCACCTCGGCCATAGAGGTCGATGATCGCGTCGTGTACCAGCTCGTGGGCCGGTCGATAGAAGTCGGTGCCTCGTACCGTTTCGGTGACATCGGCGATCGCGTCCTTCGACAACAGCATCGAGCCGAGAACGGACTGCTCGGCGGCCATGTCCTGAGGCGGCGTTCGGTCGTTGCCGCCGAACGACGGCCCCTCGCCCGGCTCATAGGGCACGGGGCCATCACCCCAGGCGTCGCCAATGTGATCACCCACGTGTCCGAAGTCCGCGGAACCGTTCGCTCTCGGACCGGGCACGCCGGCCAACGTGTCGGGGTATCCCCGACCATCGTTGTCGGTGACACTCATCCAGTGTTCTCCTCTTGCCTATCTTGCTGCTTGCAGGCACGTTAGAGGCCAGCACCGACATGGCCGAGCCACGGCGGGCCGAGCAGTTCAGGTGACTGAACTGGTGGACGTAGGTGGCATCCCTCAAGCGATGGGAGTGCTGAGTTTTGTGCTTCTCAAGCGGGGGTAGATCGCGACGGTACGCCGTGACCGGAGCCCGCGCCACCCGACTTGTCCACAGCCCTGGTCACCACTTGTGCATAAGTTGCGTCTGGTGGTGGACGACACGCACCACGGTGTGCAGAAAACGTGTGCAACGGATTCGCGAACACGCACCCAAAGGGCCTCTGACCTGCAGTTATGGGGATTCAAACATGTGGACGAGGGACTCGGCACAAAGTTTCTCTTTACCGTCTCGCAACCTGGACTTCACCGCGAAAAAGTCGATATGGCCACAGATGCCTGAGTTTATACACAGGGACTGGCCTCACCTGTGAACAAACTTTAGGGTTCCATCCAACGGGACGCTGATTAACCGCCGCTCAGGCCGCAATGTTGCTGGATGAAGGCCGCGCACATCGAGGACAAAACCCCTGACGGGAGGTGAGCGCCTCGGGCCCCCCGGCCCGAGGCCACCCCCCCAACTCGATGAGGAAAATCTCAACACCGAGCGGCCCCAATAACCGTTTTCACAACCGGTTAGTTACTTAATGTAAGCAGAGGATCCCGGTCAAGTCCAGCTTGATCGGCAAGAAATTCGCAAGAATTTCCACCAACCGAGGGCCTCTTGGCGCCACATGATTGACATCAGTCACATCCACCACACGAGCCACGGTCTTTGCGTCTGGGTCAGCGACCGGCAGCCGTGAGGGGTCACCGAAGCCCGACGAAACGTCACAAAGCCCGCCGATGCGCGCATCGACGGGCACCGATCATCCGGCGGACACCCGCCAGGCAGCGGAACTGTAAGCCGGCCAACTAGACCCCTGGGCGACGGTGCCCGCGAAGACTCGCGCGTGCACGGACAAGTCGGTCGGGTGTGATGTCGCTAGAAGTCAGGCAGGCAGCACGCTGAGGGCGACGGTGGCCACGACCTCATCGTGGAGCTTGACCGAAACCTGATGCGCGCCGAGAGACTTGATCGGATTGGCCAATACCAACGTCCGCTTGTCGACCGCCTCGCCAGTCACCGTGGTGATTGCCGCCGCGATCTCGGCCGTGGTGACGGCACCGAACAAGCGGCCTGCGGCACCGGCGCGCACCGATACGTCGACCGGCGCGGCTTCGAGTTGAGCCTTAAGTGCCTTTGCGTGGTCATGGCTGGCCACTGCGCGAGAAGCGCGAGCGGCCTTGATCGAGTCGACCGTCTTCTGGCCACCACGAGTCCAGCGCACGGCGACACCGCGTGGCACCAGGTAGTTGCGGCCGTAGCCGTCCTTTACCTCGACAACGTCGCCTGGAGCCCCGAGGCCATCGACTTCCTGAGTCAAGATGATCTTCATTGCGAGACTCTCCTTATCGACCGGTTGAGGTATAGGGCAGCAGGGCAACCTCGCGAGCGTTCTTCACTGCGATGGCAACGTCGCGTTGGTGTTGCACACAGTTTCCGGTCACCCGGCGCGCCCGGATCTTGCCGCGATCAGAGATGAACTTGCGCAGCAGGTTGGCATCCTTGTAGTCGACACCGGCGGCCTTCTCCTTGCAGAACTGGCACACCTTGGTCTTCGGCTTGCGGATCACTGGCTTGGCCATTGTGGTGCTCTCCTTCGTGAGCCCGGATCAGAGTGACGACAGATCCGGAATGGATTCGGATAGGTCTAGCTAGAAAGGGGGCTCTTCGGAGCCCACGCCAGGCGCTGCCCAAGGGTCGGCTGCCGCCTGACTCTCGCTCGCGGCAACACCCGCCTGCGACGACGGTCCGCCTGCCGCGGGTGTGGTCGCCCAAGGATCGTTGGTCGGCACACTGCCCCCGCCCTGACCACCGCCGAAGCCGGCCCCGGACCGCTGGGTTCGGGTGACTTTCGCGGTGGCGTACTTCAAGGACGGGCCGACCTCGTCGACCTCGATCTCAAACACCGTTCGTTTCTCGCCCTCGCGGGTTTCGTACTGGCGGGAGCGCAATCGGCCCTGGATGACCACGCGCATGCCCTTCACCAGCGACTCGGCCACGTTCTCGGCAGCCTGCCGCCACACCGAACAGGAAAGGAACAACGCATCGCCGTCCTTCCACTCGTTGGTCTGTCGATCAAAGGTCCGCGGCGTGGAAGCGATCCGGAAGTTGGCGACCGCCGCACCAGACGGGGTGAAGCGCAGCTCCGGATCATCGACCAGGTTGCCGACCACCGTGATGATGGTTTCGCCTGCCATGTCAGATCTCCCTACTTAGGTATTCGAGTCGTACGTCGACAAGTTATCGTCCGTCGCCTACGCCGGGGACAACCGAAAACAGTCGTCCACAGGCGGGTCAGGGACGAATGACTTTCGTGCGCATGATGGACTCGTTCAAGGTGAGCTGGCGGTCGAACTCCTTGACAGTCGCCGGCTCAGCGGTCAGTGAGATGACCGCGTAGATACCTTCAGGGTTCTTGTTGATTTCATAAGCCATGCGCCGGCGACCCCACACATCGACATTGTCGACGGTGCCGCCATCCTTGCGGATCACGTTGAGGTATTTGTCGAGCGACGGTTCGATGGTGCGCTCTTCAAGGCTGGGGTCGAGGATGACCATGACTTCGTAAGCACGCAAAGCGATCTCCACCTCCTCTGGACTAGGCGACCACGGTCTCTCCGTGGCAGGAGGGCTTGCGTAACTCCCGGGGTCCATCGGCGGATCGGAAGAAAACATGATGTTATCAGTCACCCTCCCGAGGGGGACAATCCGCGGATCCAGCGCGGCACGGCCGATCGGGGTGTATCAGTGCTCGCACTGGTCGCTCTTTCTCAGCACACTCGGGCGCATAGGTGCTCGGCTCTCAGAAAGGGAAGCACGTGCGATCATTCATGATCTCAGCTGGACTCGTCAGCGCCGGCGCCGCATTGCTTACGGTCGCCAGTATGTCCATCACCGCAGGCCAGGCCGTTCCTGCCGCTGCGGTCCAACCCGCGGATCGAACCGCAGCCACCGCACCAGACAGCGCCTCGGGCGGCTCGCCGCTCACTACGGCAGCCAAAGCCGCCGCCCGGAGCAAGTTCGGCGTAAACGCCTCCTACCAGCAGACTCTCAGTGCCTATTGGACGCCGGCTCGAATGGCGGCGGCCACCCCCGTCGAGGAATCACCGTCCCTAGCGCGCGCGGCGAGGGAGTTCACAGCGCAGCAACGGGACCTGCAATCGCGCGGCAAGGGGCCGGTGACCAACGACGGTCCGATGCGTGCCGTCGAAGGGGCCACCAGCAAAGTGTTCAAGAAGGCCAAGGCCCGACCTGGTTCGGACGCCTACAACCCCAACCTGCCCTACTACACGCCGACGGCCTATACCGCCGGGAAAGTGTTCTTCACCAGCGGCGGCGGAAACTACGTCTGCTCCGGCACGATCGTGAACTCGGAGGGCAAAGACTCCGTGTGGACCGCGGGCCACTGCGTACACGGCGGCTCGGGCGGAACCTGGCATGGCAACTGGGCGTTTGTTCCGGCATACGACGATGACCTGGCCAACCCACGCCCATACGGCACCTGGTCGGCGGCGTCTCTCTCCTCGCGGACCGCATGGACCAACAGCTCCGACTTCGCCCAAGACATGGGTGTCGCAACGATGAACACCAACTTCGGTTGGCACATCGTGGACTACTTCGGTGGTCAGGGACTGACCGTCAACCGTGGAAAGAACGTCTACGAGTATGCGTTCGGCTACCCGGCTGAGTATCCGTTCGACGGCGGCAACCTCTACCGCTGCCAGGGCACCACCTCACCGGAGTGGGACGCGTGGTTCTTCTGGTCACAGACCGTCAAGCTCCCCTGCGACATGACCCGTGGCTCGAGCGGCGGCGGCTGGCTTCATGGCTACAACGGCGACTGGGGCCAACTGAACGGCGTCAACAGTCGGATCGATCGGATCCTCGGCCCGACCATCATGTTGTCGCCCTACTTCGACAACGACGCGTGGGATCTGTACAACTTCACCCGCTATAACTGATCAGTGAGCACAACGCTCCGACACCAGGCACGCCCGGCTTCTCCGGGTGTGCCTGGTGTCGCGCTGGCGCTCGTGCTGGGTGTCCTCGCCACGGCGTGCACCGAAGACGCGCCGGCCGGCGTTCCCCCGGCGCCGAATGCAGCAGAACCCACGCACGTCGAACTGGGCCCACCACCCACGGACGATCCGGACACAACCGATCTGGGCACCGTAGATCCGATCCCAGGTAGCCGCGAGCGCCAGGTACGGTGGCGGCTGGTCCACCCCGCTGGTGGCCGAGTCATCGTGATCCAAGCACAAGCCGGCGGACCACCCTGTGATGCCATTACCGGTCTTACCGTGGTGGAGTCCTCGTCGAGGGTCGAGATCACGGTGTGGGCTGGACGGGCGCCGAACGCGCAATGCGTCGGCGTACCGGCCGTGCTCGCCACCTTTCGCGTGCGAGTTCCACTGGACCAGCCGCTCGGATCCCGGATGGTTCGCCCGGCGCCACCGAGCTGATCGACACCGGACGGCCGAGGGCGACCCGGCCAGGTGCTTGTCCGCAGATGCGGAAAGATGGGTGAGGTGACCACACCCATCGCCTCATCCGCCCTGCTGATCGGCGCCCACGTAGATCAAACCGATCCGATTGCCGAGGCGCAAGCCCGCAACACCACGCTGGTGCAGTTCTTCCTTGGGGACCCACAGGACTATCGCAAGCCTGAGGTCGCCTACGCCGGCGGCGCGGACGGACTCCGGACCGATGCCGCGGCCGCCGGGGTCGATCTCTATGTTCACGCGCCCTACCTCATCAATGTGGCAACAACCAACAACCGAATCCGGATCCCCAGCCGCAAGCTGCTCCAACAACACCTGGACACGGCCGCCGACATCGGCGCCAAAGGCCTCATCGTGCACGGCGGCCACGTCAACAAGTCCGACGATCCGGAGATCGGGTTCGACAATTGGCGCAAAGCCATCGCCGCGGCCGACCTGAAGATCCCCTTGCTGATCGAGAACACCGCAGGCGGTGACAACGCGATGTCGCGCTATCTGGACCGCATCGCGCGAGTGTGGGAGGCGATCTCGGTGGCTGAGGGGTTCGACAATGTCGGCTTCTGCTTGGACACCTGCCACGCGCATGCCGGTGGCATGCGGGTGGAGACGGTCGTCGATGATATCCGGTCCATCACCGGGCGGATCGACCTCGTGCATTGCAACGACTCTCGCGACGCGTTCGACTCGGGTGCGGACCGACACGCCAACTTCGGTGCCGGCCAGATTGATCCAGATCTGCTCGCCTCGGTGGTCCGCGACGCTGGCGCGCCGGTGATTTGTGAGACACCGGGCGGTGCGGCCGAGCACACCGCAGACATCAACTGGCTACGAGAGCGGCTCTAGCCGCTCAGGTAGCCGCTTCGTTCACCCGGCCGGGCGGGCGCGACGGTGCCGCGATTCGCGTGCGCGTGCCTAGATTTCGAATGCTGGGGTCGCGAACGGCCTAGCCCCGTCGGCCGGCGTCAGCCAGAGCCGCACCAAACCGGGCGGCAGACCATGAAACTCGAACCGGCCGTTCGCATCCACCACTGACTCCCACTCGGTGGAGCCGTGATCAACCGTCATGAGTTGCGCACGCACCGTGACCTCCCTGGACGGGACAAGCCAGCCGTCCAGTCGGGTGTCCGGCCCCTGTTCGGCGCCCGCTGCCCGAACCAATAGGTCCACGCCGGCGTAGGCGAACCGCAACGTGTACGCCGCGCCCCCTCGTGCACCGGCAAGCACATGCGATCGATCAACTAGCAACATCAGCTCGTAGTCGAGATCGGCGTCGACCAGCTCCTGTTCGGCCGCCGCCACTATCTGCATCCGACCAATCAAACCGTCGGGCAGCGGGTCGACGCGCTCCCACATGTGGGCCAGGTCGTGTCTGGTCCGATCATCTTCGGCCCAGTCATCTCGAATCGGCTCACTCATCTAGGTCAACTCTTCCGAATAGGCCAGCTCGGCCAAGGCCGACTTCAGCTTGGCCAGGCATCGACCCCGGGTCGGACCGATGCTGCCCACCGGCATGTCGAGGTGCTCGGCAACCCGTCCGTAGTCGGGCCGATGTTCGAAGGCAACGATGCGCAGCAGTCGCTGGCAGCGGTCGTCGAGGGTCGATACCGCGGCCCACAGCCGAGCCTGCTCGTCATTGGACACCGCGGCTTGCTCAGCGGACCGCTGCCGGGGCAACCGCACCGATATCTCCTCGTCGTCGGTCGGCGTCACTCTGGCGTCCGATCGGGTCACCCGCCAGGACTCTCTGCGCGCGGTGGTGGTCAGCCACCCACCCACCGCGGTGGCGTCCTCGAGAGCGTCACGGCGACGTACCAGCGCCATCCACGTGGTCTGAATGACGTCCTCGGCGACATCGCTCGGCAGTCGATAGGAGCGAACGACGTGCCACAGCACCGGCGTCATCAGCCGCACCAGATCGTCCAGTCCGGAACTCTCGCCGGACATCCACCGAGCAAAGTGGGTGCTCGCCTCCGACCATACGGTGGCTGGTCGATCAGGCCCGATGGGCAGCTCGGTGGTCTCGGTATCCAAATCGCGGGCTATGGACTCGTCGCTCATTATCGCCACCTGAATCGTCGCCATATCCCTAGAGAGCCTGTACCGCGATCGTAGATACATCCCGGAAACCATCCCGGAAACCATCCCGGAAACCATCTTGGCCTGAACGCGGCGGTCAAGAACCATCGAGACTGTCCTGGCCCACTCTGAACGGTCGCGGAGGGTCTTTTCCGAAGCGTTCGCCGGGCGACCGTGCACGATGATCACTCAGCATGATCGCTCGGCGAGACAGCTCCGGCCAAGATAACATCAGGCCGCGAGTTCGGTGCGGCCGAGACCGACACGGCAACCGCGACACCCGGCCGCGACCCGGCCGATCGGCCAGGGCTTGTAACCTCGGGTCGTGAATTCATCTGCGGCCGAGGGTGTGACCGTGCGCACGATCTCCGCCGAGGACCACCTAGCCTTCGTCCGCTCCCGGCCATCGGCTAGCTTTCTGCAGACGCCAGGGTGGGCGCTGGTCAAAGCCGAATGGCACTCGGAGTCCATCGGTTGGTTCGACCACGCCGATCATCTGGTTGGCGCCGCGCTGGTCCTCTACCGCCAGCTCCCACGAATTCGCCGGTTCCTTGCCTATCTTCCGGAGGGCCCGATCCTGGATTGGGAGGCGGAGCAGGTCGGCGAGCGCTTGGACCAATGGCTCGGCCCGATGACCGCTCACCTCAAGAGCCGCGGTGCCTTCGGCATCAGGATGGGCCCACCGGTAGAGACCCGGCGGTGGAGTGCCGCGCAGATCAAGGACGGCATCGCGAACCCCGCCATCCGAAGGCTGCCTGAGCTGCCGCCGGCCATTCGGTCGGCCGCCGGTTCGCGGATCCTGACGCAACTTCGCGGTTTGGGATGGCGCCCACCGAAGTCGACCAACGGATTCGCTACCGGCCAACCCCAGTACGTCTTCCAGATTCCGCTACGCCATCGCGACGGTCGCGCCCGCACGGAGGCTGAGGTGCTCGCCGGCATGAACCAACTGTGGCGGCGCAACATCAAGAAGGCCGACAAGTGCCAGGTGACGGTGTCCGCATGGTCAGCGGATGAGCACCCGGCGGCGGCCGCGCGGGCGGTGGCGGACTTTCATCGGCTGTATGTCGAGACGGCTGATCGAGATCACTTCACGCCTCGACCCGAGAGCTACTTCGCCACCATGGTGACCGCCCTCTCCGCGGAGGACCCGCACCGGATCCGGTTATGGTTCGCGCATCACGATGACACGCTGGCCGCGGCCACTATCGCGGTGCGGGTCGGCCGACACGCGTGGTACTCCTACGGCGCCTCATCGACCGCCAAGCGGGAGGTCCGTGCGTCCAACGCGATCCAGTGGGCAATGATCCGCGATGCCCTTGCGCACGGAGCCGATGTCTATGACTTGCGCGGCATCACCGACACGCTGACCACCGACGATCCGCATCTCGGCCTGGTTCAATTCAAGGTCGGCACCGGGGGCGACGCCGTGGAGTATGTCGGTGAATGGGACCTGCCGATCAACAAGCCGCTGTACGCCGCGTTCGACCTCTACCTGAGAAGGCGCCGATGAGTCTGACCTTGACCGTGGACGGGGAGCGCTGGCGCGGTCATCTGCGCCGGACCGCCACGGCGCTGCCCGGCTTGGTGCCGGTGGCCAAAGGCAACGGCTACGGCTTCACGCTGGGACGTCTGGCTCGCCGCGCGCATTGGCTGGGCGTCGACACGATTGCGGTGGGCACCTACCACGAGCTCGACGACGTCGCCGCTCGCTTTCCAGGCTCCCTGCTCGTGTTGAGTCCGTGGCGACCGTTCACTCCACGGCTCAGCGCCGACCTCAGCCGCCGGGTCATCCACACGGTCGGCCGACCCAGCGACCTGCCCGACCTGCTGGCGCGCGACCCGCAGGCACGGATCGTCCTGGAGCGGCGCACGTCGATGCTGCGCCACGGCCTCGCGCCTGGTGAGCTGGCGCCGGCCGTCCGAGTCCTAGCCGCAGCCGGGCAGGCATCCGGTGAAGGAGTCGCCATCCACCTACCGCTGAGTTCGGGCACCGGTGGCGCGGGGTCCCATCTTGCGGAGGTGCATCGACTGATGAGAGAGGTGGCGGCCACCGACCTCGTCCCGCGCACCGTCTGGGTGAGCCACCTCGACACGGCGGATCTGACGCAACTTCGCTCCGCCTATCCCGACTTCTCGATCCGCCCGCGAGTCGGCACCACCTTATGGCTCGGGGCTCGCGACGCCCTCGCGGTCACCGCAACCGTGCTGGACAGCCACCGAATCGAGCGCGGTGATCCGTTCGGCTATCGCGGCCGCGCGGCCCCCCGGTCCGGTCACATTGTGATTGTCAGTGGAGGCACCGCGCATGGCATCGGTTTGGAATCGCCGACTGGCGAACTCTCGTTGCGCGCCCGGGCGAGCACCATAGCCCGTGGCGGCATGGACGCCCTCGGCTTCGTGCGATCGCCGTTCACTATCGATGGCAAGCAGCGACTGTTCGCCGAACCGCCGCATATGCAGGCATCGATGCTGTTCCTACCCGACAATGCGCGAGTACCGGTGGTCGGCGAGCAGGTCGCGGTCCGCGTTCGGCAGACCGCCACCACGTTCGACCGGATCGTGATCAGCTAGCAGGATGTCTCGAGTCACCACGCCGATCAGGTAACACTCGCCGAGCATTCGGATCATGATCGCCACCCAGTACAGCGGCGGCTCACCCCCGGATGCCGGCGCGATAAAGCCGCCGAGATACCACCAGACGGCCATGAAGTAGAAGACCTCGGTCGACTGCCAGATCAGCTGATCGCGCCAGCGCGGACGGGCCAACGCGGCAAGCGGCAACAACCAGAGCACGTACTGCGGCGAATAGACCTTGTTGACCAACAAGAAGCCGGCCACGATCAAGAACCCGAGTTGGGCGAACCGAGGCGTTGTCGGTGCGAGCAGCCCAATCAGTAGCACACCCCCGCACCAGGCGATAAAGAAGATCCATGACCATCGGTTGATCAGCTCAGGGGTGAAGCTGATGTCGAAAGCTCGGTTGACGGCCAACCAGATCGACCCCAGATCCGCACCTCGATCGGTGTTGAAGGTCCAGAACACGTGCCACTGATCGGGTCCGCTGAGGTAGCCGGGTGCGTTGGCCAGAATCCAGGCCACCACCGCGGAAGCGGTGACCTGCAGAAATTCGAAGACCCGCCGATCCCGTAGGCAGATCACCAGCAAACCACCCAACAGAAACAACGGGTAAAGCTTGGCGGCGGTCCCCAGCCCGATCAGCGCGCCAGTGAGAACCAGCCAACCAGCTCCGGCGGGACGGCTGGCGCCAGGCGCCATACCCACCTCGGCCCGATCCGGCCCGGCCGGACTCCTCGCTGACCGACTCCACGACCACAGCGCGCCGGCCACCAACACTACGGCGAGCAGGTCCCAGTTGATCAGCCCGGACAATGCCAATGCGGGTGAGGCGGCAAAGAAGACCCCGTCCCACGGGCGCCTTGGGTTGACCAAGGTAAGGAGGTATGCGGAGAGCAAAGTCAGCAGCGCAAAGCCCACGGCGTTGACGACGACGAACAACTGGGTCTCCCGCTGGATGCCGGGCATGCCCCACACGGAGTCGGGCTCGACGTCGAATCTCGGATCGACGTCCGGCGAGCCGGCTAGCCAGTGCGTGACCCACGCCGTTCCCCATGCCCAGTAGGCGATGCCGACGGGATACTCCATCACCTGATGCCGCGCTCGGGTGTCCTCGTCCGCGGAGTACGGCCAGGCCAGTTCGGCCAACCCGCGGCCGGTGTACAGGAAGGGCAGGTCTGAGTAGCACATATCGGAGTACTGGTTGCCGTCGCGCCAGCCGTCGTTGAAGCAGGGCGTTTTCTGCACCATTCCTAGACAGAAGCAGGCTGCCGCGAGCAAGATCACCACCCGAGTCGGTGTCCACCACCGATGACGAGTGGCGTGGGTGCCGATCGGGCCACCGATTCCTTCGCTCAACGCCACGGCGATCGGATCGTCGTGTGTGGGATGGACCGGTCCCGATCCCGGCGGCCGCACTAGCCGCCCGGTCCGGACGGGGCCGACACGTCCGGCCGCGGCGCCACCTCATCGGTGGGTGGTGGCGCCGAGCTAGGGGGCGACGCGGGCGGCGAACTTGGCGGGACCGTCGGCGACGTGGGTGGGGGGGTCACCGGGGGATCGGGTTTCTTGGTCTTGTCCGGCTTCGGCTTCTTCGTCTTCTGCTTCGTCGGCTCCGGCGGCGGCGGGGGCACGTAGGGTTCGTGGCCTGGGGCCGGGGCCTCGCCATCCAGGTTGGCCGGGAGTGGGAAGCTCTCGACCTCAAGACCCTCCATCAGTCGGTTCA
>JBOFLH010000563.1:0-4906 GCA_051657765.1 Nocardioides sp.
GGCCATCTCTGGCGTCCACATTTCGAAGATACATGCGAATGCCCCCAGACTCAATCCGACACGCCTCGGAGATCCGCTCGACTTGTGTCCGAGACCACTGGCTGTTGGCGTTCACGAGCCGGCTCCGGGACGGCTCCGAGGGTACCCGAAAAACGCTCTGACCTGGTGTGGAGCTGAGGGGGTTCGAACCCCTGACCCCCTGCTTGCAAACTCCAGGCACGCCGGTCGTCCTTAGCCACTTACGCTCCAACGACGGTAGCTGAACTTCGATGCGGTCAGAAATGAGCGGTCCGGCTGCTGTACTTTCGTGCTGTACTCGGTGTCGGCGAACGCAGGCATTTCTGTGATGTTTCAGCCTTTGCGATGCGACTCCTGTTAGTTGATATGTGCCGTTTGGCTGGAGCAATAAGTCACGAACCGCTCCGACCCCTCTTCGTCCGGACTCAAGACCACAGAACCGAGAACCGAGAACCGAGAACCGAGAACCGAGAACCGAGAACCGAGAACCGAGAACCGAGAACCGAGAACCGAGAACCGAGAACCGAGAACCGATCCTCCCGAGGTTACCCGTCCAACAACTTCAAGTCCCTCACACGAGATGCCCAGTTCGGGCCTACGTAGATCTCTGAGCCAAATTTGACTCGACGCTGACACTTGGCATATCTGACCCATCGGTCAATGAGGAACTCACCATATCATATAGCTGCACAGCGAACGCTTTACGTCCTTTTAGCAAGCGAAGGTCGAGATCTCCGTGAAACCCGAATTCGGGATCTGGAGTAAAGTCCTGCGCAGCTACTTCATCTATAAGGCTGTTCATTCCTACACGTTTGACCGCTTGTTGGGCAAGAATAAGATCTGCGTGAGAAAAATCCGGACAACAATATGCCGAGAACAACATGAGTGGAAGGATGTCGGTCACCCAACCGGGTTCATCTTCTGAACTCACTAAACTTATGCCTTGCTCACCTATTACTATGCATACTTCATCTGCCAACTGACACCAGTTACTTGCGTCTGCTGGATCTCGGAGACACGCGAGGGCGAAGGCTTCTACCGCGTCACGATTACGACGGTTATTGTGAAGAGAATTTCCGAGCCACCTAGCCGAAACATCATTTGAGCCCGGTACCAAAACGGCCTTTCGTTGCCATTCCAGGACAACTTCCACTGATACACTACCAACTTTCTCAAGTGCGCGAGCATAGCTCCGAATGATCGTGTCATCTGATGGGTTTTTTTCAATTATCGTCTCGCATATGCTTAAAGCCTCATTGTCAAGGTTGTCAGCATGGAATGCGTCTAACATTACTCCCAATAGCGGAGGTTGATAGGAATAGTTTGGGCCGAGACTCCATCTGTCCTCAGAGTCTTTCGCCAAGCCTTGGAGTTCGGCCAACCGCTCTCGGGCCAGGGTTCTCTCGGCAAGCAGGTGGCTATGAGCGAGTTGTTGCAACTGGAGGTGTAGCAAGCGCATGTCGTTTGGATGACGGTCGCGAGCCATTTCCATGACTACATGTCGAAGCTGAGTGAGACCTAGCACATCTCCTCCACTTAGCAACCTAATGTAGTCTGTAACGTCTAGGAGGCTTGTCGAGTCTTCACTTAATTCGAATACGGCTTCGAGGAAGCCCACGCGGTCATTGGACTGCGCAGCTTGAAGGGCGGTACTCAGCAAATCTACCGGCAATCTTCCTTCTTTAGCTTTGTCCAACAAGACTCGGATCTTGTGACTATAACCTTCTGGCGTCTCCGGGCTAAGATTACCAAAACGTTCTTCGTACTTGTGAAGTTGACTCCTTGCTGCTGCGAGCTGTTTACGTAGACTTCCTTCAGTCGACTCTCCTGTTGACTGAACGACGTTGCTTGGGAGAGTAGGCAGCCAGTCGTGAACAGGATTTTCCGGTATCTTTTTCGTTTCGTCACTCTCGTGTACCACTTGCAGGCTAGCCTCTAGCCCTCGGCTTAATGGTCCAATTGCCGCAATGGATGATGTGCCGTACTTATGCACGCGGTAAGCGGCCAAATCGAAAGGTATCTCAGGTGTTCGATCTTCGTCCAAGATCATGATCGTTCCTCGACTCCGCAATGCGTGCCGTATACCTAATTCGTAAAAGACGTTCGCATTTAAGTCGGTCAGATCTGCAACAACGAGATCTGCACTGGCCAGGCGAAGAACGATGTCCTTTGATATTGCGCCGCTCTTTTGTATGTCATCTGCCCGAGCTACGAGATACCCATGTGCTTCGAGTCGAGGCTTGATATATTCATCGTAGATGGCTCGAAAGTGGGTGTGGTCTTGCGTTCCGGGCTTTCGTATTGGCATAACAACGAATGCGGTCAGTTGATTTGACTCGGATTTCAACTCGTGATTCCTTCTTAGAAGACTAGGTTTATCGACATTATGACGAGAGTGTAGTTTCAGCTACGGATAGATCTTAGTGCTGTGGGGTCCCAGTGTGTTGGTTTCGGCAATGTGCGGTCGGGCGGTTCCTTCGCGAGACTGCGAAGTGCGGGCGGGCGCCGACTGAGCAACTGGCGTCGGACGCGGGCTGCCCTTTGGTGCGAGCGTGGCTGTTTGGGGGCGATGCGGTCACGCACCGACGAAGAGCCCGAGTCCCGTTGACTCGAACGGCTCAAGATCTCCCGTCTCATCGCCAAGGCGCGCCAGCCGAGGCCGTCCGCCCAGAGCCCGGTCGAGGGCGGCGGGCGGTGCGGGCGTCCTGTGGCGGCGGTGCGGTGCAGCCCCCGGGATGGGGGCTGTCTTGATTTTGTATAGAAAGTTGTCGCCAGCCAGAAGGCCAGGGTCGGATCGTGTCGGTCCGGTAGCTGCTAGCCAGGCTCGTGCACGAGCCGACCAGAGCGCGAACCCGACCATCCACGGTCGCTGTGCCGACCGTGGACCAGAGAGCCCGTTTCGACACCAAGCCACTCCCTTCCGACCAAAGATCCAGCGACCGATGGAACCGGTTTCGGTGCCTGGGTACATCCGCGACGGTGAACGTTGGCCGGGCGGCCCGGCCAAACCAACGGCGGTCTCCAACGCAACCGAGAGGCACACCCCGGACGGCAGGGGCGTAGACCGCGCTCGGGGAACAGCGCTCCCCCTCCCGCGTCAAGGCCGATCTCGGTAGAGGCGCGACGGGTCGGTCAGCCCGGCCTCAGACCCTTGGGTGGGCCAGCGGTAGGGCGGTGGTGTGGTGGTCGATCTGTGCGGCTGCTGCGGGGGCTGTGGTGGTGCTGGTGTCGATTCGTAGGTCGTAGTGGTTCAGGGGTGGTGTTTGATCCCACGCGGCGAGTCGTTCGGTGAGGGCTGCTGGGTCCCTATCGCGAAGTCGTTGTTCGGCTACGCCACGAGGGCAGCGGAGTTCGACGGTGATCCATCGTGTGTGCGGGAGGGCGTGCTGGATGGTGTCGCAGGCTTCAGGCTGTCCGAGATGGACGACAGGTATACCGAGGTTGAGGGCGTCGGTCAGTCCAGAGTGGTCGACGGCATAGCGGGCGTTGTAGCGCGGGTTGATCCAGATCAGATCACCTGCCTGGTCCAAGGCGTCGAGGTGGTCGTGGTTGAGCATCCGGTAGCCGCCCCGATTGCCTGGTCCTGCTTTGAGTCGGTGGAACAACTGGTAGCGGGAGTTGATGCGGTGCAATTGTCCAGTGACGGTGTCTTTGCCACTAGCTGGTGGGCCGTAAAGCAGGATCCCGGTGGTTGTCATGGGCTGCTGGTCAACGTGCTGACGAGTTGGTCGGCTTGCGGTTGGAGAGGCTGACTGGAGGCAGAGTTCTCGATGACTGTGTGCGGCCCGGCGGGAGCGAACCGTGGGTCGAGCCCGGCATGGTAGGTCTCCCACTCCGCGAGTTTGACGGCGTCGCGCGCTGCTCCACGGTGGCGGAGGTAGGTCAGCATGGTGTTGGTGTCGCATCGCATCCAGAGCACCGTGGCGTTCGCCCCGAGCTGGGCGAACCGATCACTTATCCGCGCCATCCATGCTTGGTCGGAGAATTCCAGGATGAACGGGGCAGTCACGATCACACTGAGCCCGCACTCGATGTTCTCTGATGCAGTGGCGATCAGCGCTTCGTACTCGCGGGGTCGTACTTCGCGCCAGTACAGCTCGGAATCCCGGTCATGTGGCGATGCTCCCAGCGCTTCGAGTGCGCGCTCGACCACGGGACGGCAGATGGTGTCCTTATCGATGATCGGCCACCCGGTACCCCGGGCCAACACTCGCCCGAACTCGCTCTTCCCGCTGCCCGCGTAGCCACCCACAAGTATGACTTGGGGTTGATCGACGGCGATCTCGCGTCGTCGGCCACCAGCGGCACGGATGACTCGCATCGAACGGGAGCGGTTCTCGACTAGTCCTTCGGTTGCCAGTTCCTTCATCGCCTGGGTGATGGTCCAGACACTCACGCCCCACTGCTCGGCGAGATCTCGAGTTGACGGGAGCGCTTCGCCGTCTCGTAGCCGGCCAGCTTCGACGGCGTTACGGATGTTGCGCACGATCTGGGTCTGTAGCGGCTCCCCGTGTGTCAGCCGCGTGTCGTCCTTCTTGGGCACCTAGGGCCATCCTTCCTCGTCGCGACCTAACAGTTGCCAAGGGCCACGGCTGCTCATCGTCCCAGCGGCCGAGCATGTAGGCAACTTCGAGCTAACAGTTGACTTGCCAACAGAACAACTGTTAGTTTGTTCGTATTCCTCCATGCAGCACTCCGCTACCAAGGTAGCCAGCCCGTTCGAGTCGGGCGTGTGTACGAGGCGCACAAAGTGTGTGTCTTCCACACCAGCAGTTGGTGTGGCCCCAACGATGAGAGGTAAGGGGATTTGTTATGAGGTTGCTGGTTGATACCACTGGCAAGACGTTCACGGTGACGAAGGAAGTGGTTGAGAAGACTGATCAGAACG
>JBOFLH010000564.1:0-3483 GCA_051657765.1 Nocardioides sp.
CCGTCTACTTCCGTGAGAAGGATTCGTGAAACTCGGAAGGCAATTCTTTCGCAAGTAGCTTCTAGGCCAATTAGCCTCGGCCACTTGATACAGTCGGCAGCTGAAGAAAATACGCGAGATGTAGTTGCTGACCCCATCATCGCTTTGCAGACTTTCATGCAGGCTGCCCTGCCGGCCAACACTAAGGTCCGTGGCTACGTGACGAGACTTGAGGATGAATCACTCGTCGAGTGGGCTAGGACCTATGAACAGCTATTTAATCTTTACTCAGTTGATCTGAAACCCGGACGTACGTGGCTAGACATGGCGGAGCTGTTCTCTACCCTTGCCGAGGGCGCTACGTTAAGAACCCGCAGCCGACACCAGCCTCCGCGACTCAGCGACCGATCCGCGATGCTGAGTGCTGGCATTATCGCAATGCTTCCCGCATTGGTCGATGTAACAGAGGAGAAACTATTTCAACACACAGCTATTTAGTTTCGGCCCGGCGCTCCCAGTATCATCGTCGGGCTTCTTCTCCCGCGAGGAGCGCCGTGAGAAGTGGTCGCGGCAGTGTATTCGAGTGACTTTACGGGGCTTTTGTTCACGCGCGTTTGATGGCGTGTCGGCCGGGGTTCTCAGGCACTAGTTGTTCACAACTCGTTCCGCCGACGGATGATCCCAAGCATTCGCGACTCGACCAATGACCGATCCGACGTGCGCATGCCAGCTGTCAAGCCGGTCTACCACTCTCTCCGAACGTGAGATGCCGACCTCGGTGATCGCAAGTGAGAATTCCCGGACGGTAGGGCCGTCATCCGGGCCACCTGGCGGGTTGTATTCGTAGCCGATGACGTCCGGCGGATCGTCAGCCTGTCGTGGCCGGAGTCGCCGCGTTGACGGCCCAGGCCCGGCCGAACCCCAGTAGACCAGGTCCGCCTGCTGCCAGGCGGTGAACGTGAGCCGGCGGTGTTTGTCGAGGTTGGAAAGGTCTCGAAGCTGCCGAAGTTGGTCGTGCGTCCATTCGACGTCTACGTCGATGTCCGCGACGTTGAACTGTTCTCGGAAGTAGAATTCCTGGCCGAACCGGAGTGCTGCCCTGGCGCGTTCACCCACAATCTGGTGCCGTCTCGTATTCATGAATTCGTCGAACTCGGCGCCGTTCTTAGTGATCGGAAACTGAGGGCGCCAATCATCTGCGGTATTCCACTGATCTTCGTGCTCGGCGACAATCACCGCGTACGCGACGGAGTCCAGCGCGGACCGCAGGTTGTGCAGCACGTCGCCAATGATCGCGCCTATCACCGCTGGCGGCTCCCGGCGAAGGACAACTCGCACACGAGTCAGATGCTCTACGTCTGTCGGTTCGTGCACAACCTCATGCGGTTTACCGCTGGCATATTCCCCAACCTGGCTACGAAGGTCTCTCAGGTGTTCCGCGGCGCGCCCGAGCTTGACCTGCCAAGGCGTCATCGGATCTCTCCAGGCAATCTGGTTCATCGTGGGGAGCGTAACGCCCGCGCGGCACCGGATACGGCGAGACTCTGATCCGTAGCCAGAACGTCCCCACCGCCACGACAGGCCCGTGACCTCGGCAAACACCAATCAGCGACAACTCCGCCCCCGAACTTCTGACCGTATTCGACGCAGGGTGGAGGCTGCCACAGGCGTTAGGGGTCGCCGTTGCCCGGGGCGGTCGCCACCTGCGTGTGCAGTCACAAGAGGTTGCGACTCAGTAACGAAACTCGCGGAGTAGGGTTGCTGTCAGTCCGCGATCTGCGACGTTGGTTCCTAAACCTCGCCCCCCAGCTTCCGAGAGGTCAGTTCCTGTTGCGATCTCGAAAAGAGCTGACGCCCTCCGATCATCCTGACAAGGAGTTGCGGAAGGTCCTCACGCAGATTCTCGACGTACGGGATGAGGACGGTCATCCGGTGTTCCGCATCGTCAAGGGTGGGCACTGGGGGCACCTGATCTGTTCCCGCGGCTGCTGCAAGACCGCAGTCAGCAAGACGCCGCGCAACGCAGCGAGACACGCTCGGAACCTGCGCCGCGAGGCCAACAAGTGCCCGCGTGAGGATGGCGACGTACGGAAGACTGTTACCAGATCGAGATCTTGAAGGGTCTATCTTGTGACAAGGGCCGGTACCGTGTTGACAAGTGTCAACACATCCTTCGACCATAGAGATACTTCCCCGCAGCGCTTCGGAGAGCACTATGACCGAGTACCAAGTCGGATTCGAGATCACCTGCCCCACGTCCTTGGAGGACTTCAGTCAACGCTTCTACGACACGTTCGATGACAGCATCCTTGCGGAACGCTCAGGCCAGATCACCGTTCGTGTGTACCAGCAGGGCGAGGCCGGAGAGACCGTTGCCCGCCGCGTGATCGAGAAGCTAGAGCGCCTCGGCGCATCAGTCGTCCGGGTGGCGCCTGACCTTGTCGACGTGACCGAAATCGCTGAGCGGCTCGGCAGAACGCGCCAGGGCATCCACCAACACGCAACTGGTGGTCGCGGATCGGGGTTTCCGCGGCCAATCGACGTAGTCGGAGCCAAGCGAATATGGACGTGGGGCCAGATCACGGAGTGGCTGGTACAGACCGGCGAAGGCCTGGGTGAAGAAGGGAAGGGTCTTTCGCTCGACGATGTTGCCCGCGTCGACGCATACTTGGCATCCAGGCGCTCGCGGGTTACCAGTGGCACAATGTTGGAGCTGGGCCAGTCTCACGAAAAGCCAGTGGCGTCTGACAACCGAGACTACGCGAGATCCACTCGTGCTGTACGACCTGCCTTGGCGAGAAGCCCCAGCGCGTGACGAGCAGGACGCTTGGCGAGTTGAAACAACGCGAGGTTCGCATTGCTTCTAAGTGTGAGCTGGAGCAGGTTTCGCTAGTTGCCTGTCGCTTCGAGGTAGTGAATGACAATCTGACTGGACCCCTGAACATCGAGAGCGCCCTGAGTGTTCGGGGACTAGCAACACAAGCGCATGTAGAGACCCGTTCGCAATATCGACTAACTGCGGTCAGTGGCGAAGGTGCCTCTAATGTCGCCTGGATGACAGAGTTGGAGTTCGCGGCCTTGTTCACTGCGGCAGGGGTTGAGACGAATTTTGAGCAAGAGGAGCTTGAGGCATTTGCCATCCTAAGTGGCGCTGTCATTTTACACCCTTTTGCGCGCGACCTGGTTCATTCGCTTTCTAGTCGGTCCTCGTACCCAGCCCTAACGATGGGAATCCTCACTCCGGCTTCCGACCTACCTGACGACCTCGAAATCGAGTTAGACGACACCCAGGGGGACAGCGCAGGAACGCCGACAGCTAGCTGAACGGACGTTCCTGCGATATCCAGCTATACTGTAAGTCGCTGCTCAACCATGGCCAGCTGACTTGTTGTCGATCAGCACCAACTGACGGCCTGTCTTGCCGGAGACGACCGGAACGGTCGTGGTCCTACCGGCGGTCCGGGCGGCGCTGTACGCGCCGATTAGGCGAATCTCTTCTTCAAG
>JBOFLH010000565.1:0-29528 GCA_051657765.1 Nocardioides sp.
TACACAGTGACGGCAACCGACGTGCGTGAAGGCAGCCTGCTGAACAAGGCAACCGCCTTCGGTCTCGGCCAGAGCGGCACGGTGCCGGGACGCCTGGTCGAAGTGTCCGCGGTGGATGACCTCCGGATCCCCACTGCCGCGCCGCCGAGGGCGACCTTGGAGCTGACCAAAGAGGCAAGCTCGCAGGGCCCGTTCAGGACAGGTGACGCGATTCGCTACACCTTTACGGTGCAGAACACCGGCAACGTCGTGCTCACCGATGTGGGTGTCAGCGATCCGATGGTCGGCGCGGTGACCTGCCAGCAAACCACGTTGGCCGTCGGCGAATCCACCACCTGTACCGCGGCGCCGTACACGGTCACCGCCGCAGATATCCAGGCCGGCAAGATTGTCAACAGGGCGAGCGCAAGCGGGAACGAGTGTCTGGATCCGGCCCCACGAGTACGCGCGGGGTCCGCAGCCCGGATCGGGGCCAAGTGCTCGGCTATCACCGACCGGGACTCGGTCACCGTGAAGACCGTTGAGGGGTCGCTGATTCCACAGACAGGTAGTCCCATGTCCCAGCTGGTGCCGTTGACCGGTCTCGCCCTGTTCGGCGCTGGCTTGTCATTGATCGTGGCAGGCCGTCGGAGGAAGTCCGTGGGTCGGTCGTGACGGATCTCGCAGCAGAGTTTTCGTTGTCCACCGAACGTCAACGCAAGTTAACAATGTCAAGGGAGAAGTTTCACATGCTGAAAAAGACGTACGCCGGAGTCGTCAGGACCAAGTTGGTGGCTGGGCTGGTTGCCGTCGCCGTGGTGGGCGGGTTGGCGGGTTGCTCGGATTCATCGGAGCCGAAGTCGAATGCCAAGGACGTTGACACGAAGTCGGCGGAGCAGTCCGCGGAGAAGGCCTCGGCGGCGGTGGACCCAGCCAATGTCTCGCCGGCCAACTTGCCGAAGGTGCCGGAGGTCAAGAAGGCGCAGGGTGCGATCAAGGACCTCACGTTGGGTGAGTGTGCCACCGCGGCCGGTAAGCAAACCGTGCAAGGCGAGATCACGTCGTCAGCCAGAGGCAAGGCGGACTATCTGGTCACCGTCAGCTGGGCAACCGGTGCGGGGGACGTGATGGGCCGTGGATTTGCAGTGCTTGAGAACGTCAAGCCGGGCGCGACGGAGACGTTCACCATCACTGCCAAGGTTAAGGACGGCGCCACCCAGTGCGTGCCGGGCGTTACCTATGGGCGCGTGGCGTGATCAGCAGATACTCGTGCGTGGACATGCAAGCCCGCGAGGTCCGCGCGGCGCTACGCAAGCCTGACCGCGGCCGTCCGATCCGGCCCAAGGGACGAATCTGGGGTCGGCTGAAGCGGCGCGCCGCTGAGTTGGTCGCGTCAGGCAAGCGTCGGCCGACGGTGTGGTTGTCGCCAGCCATGGACGAGATGTCGTCCGGACCTCCAATGCCAGGTGTTCAGCCAGTCGACGCGGTGGCAAGTCGCGACAGCGACGTGAGTCAGCCACGTGACCGGGCACCTGTCACGGCCCCGCCCGCGACACTGGTGAGACAGCGAACCATGGGCAGCGATCAGGAGTATTGTCGTCCTAGCAGGGTGTCTGACGACTTGATCGATAGTCGGGCAGGCGACCGTCAACGCAGTGCTAGACGGTGATCTCGGGATCCACGAAGTCGGGTGCTACCTGACCGCTGCTTCGTCTCCTCCGATCACCCGGATCGTCTCGTTGGTCGCTTCTGTCGGGCCAGGATCCGGTCGAGTGGCGGTTCATTATTGGATTCAAAGGGGAGACTCAGGTGGCATTGAGAAGAGTGAGCGTGGCGGCAGCGACAGGTGTCTTGGCCTGGTCGCTGGTGGCCTGCTCGGGTGGGCAGGACGACCCTGAAGCAGGTAAGTCGAGCAAGGAGCCGTCGACTCAGGAGTCGGTCGATCCGGCCAAGGTATCCCCGGTCGGTCTGCCCGATATTCCCAAGGTCAAGCGCGAGCGCGGCGCCATCCAAGACCTGAGTCTCGGTGACTGTGCCACCGAGGCCGGCAAGCAGACAGTGAAAGGCACGATCACCTCCTCGGCCAAGAAGACCGTCGATTACCTGGTGACGGTGAGCTGGACAACCGGCGCGGGTGATGTGATGGGCCGAGGCGTCGAGGTGCTCAAGGATGTCAAGCCGGACGCGACCGAGAAATTCAAGATCACCGCCAAGGTCGCCGAGGGCGCCACGCTCTGTGTCCAGGGTGCGAGTTACGGCCGAATCGGCTGAGGGCCCCGCTGGCGAGCCCAATGATGGGCGCGGTACCTCGCTGGCGCGTTGCCCTATCGCAAGCCATTTTCTGGGTGCGTCGTTCGCTGAGAGCGGACCGGGTCAGGAACATTTCGGGAACGCGTAGGCTTGGTTCGGAGTTAGACCCTACGTAGACGAGCGACATCTGCTTTGCCGATGGACGTCGGTGATGCTGGCTGAGGGAGTGCACATGTTCGAGCGGTTTACCGACAGAGCGCGGCGGGTGGTTGTGCTGGCCCAAGAAGAGGCCCGCATGCTGTCCCACAACTACATCGGCACCGAGCACATCCTGCTCGGCCTCATCCATGAAGGCGAGGGGGTGGCCGCCAAGGCACTGGAGTCCCTCGACATCTCGCTCGAGGCGGTTCGCGCCCAGGTCGAAGAGATCATCGGACAAGGGCAGCAGGCGCCAAGCGGGCACATCCCGTTCACCCCCCGCGCCAAGAAGGTGCTGGAGCTCTCCCTGCGCGAGGCGCTGCAGTTAGGCCACTCCTACATCGGCACCGAGCACATTCTGCTGGGCCTGATCCGCGAGGGCGAAGGCGTTGCGGCACAAGTGCTACAGAAGCTCGGCGCTGACCTCAACCGAGTTCGACAGCAGGTCATTCAGCTGTTGTCCGGCTTCCAGGGCAAAGAGTCGGCTACCGCAGGCGTGCAGTCCGGAGGTAGCGGTGGCGAGGCGCCCAACTCCTCACTGGTGCTCGACCAGTTTGGTCGGAACCTCACTCAGGCGGCCCGCGAGGGAAAGCTCGACCCGGTGATCGGTCGTGATCAGGAGATCGAGCGCGTTATGCAGATCCTGTCTCGTCGCACCAAGAACAATCCGGTGCTGATCGGGGAGCCGGGCGTCGGCAAGACCACCATCGTCGAGGGACTGGCCCAAGACATTGTGCGTGGACACGTGCCGGAGACGCTCAAAGACAAGCACATCTACACCCTCGATCTGGGTGCGCTGGTGGCCGGGTCCCGTTATCGCGGTGACTTCGAGGAGCGGCTGAAGAAGGTCCTCAAGGAGATTCGCACGCGCGGCGACATCGTGTTGTTCATCGACGAGATCCATACCCTCGTCGGTGCCGGCGCTGCGGAAGGGGCGATCGACGCGGCGTCGATTCTCAAGCCGATGCTGGCCCGCGGTGAGCTGCAGACCATTGGCGCCACCACCCTCGACGAGTACCGCAAGCACCTGGAGAAGGACGCCGCGCTGGAGCGCAGGTTCCAGCCGATCCAGGTCAACGAACCGTCGATCGCGCACACCATCGAAATGCTCAAGGGCCTGCGGGATCGCTACGAAGCGCACCACCGAGTCACGATCACCGACGAGGCGCTGGTCTCCGCCGCCACGCTGGCCGACCGTTACATCTCCGACCGGTTCCTGCCGGACAAGGCCATCGACCTGATCGATGAGGCCGGGTCGCGGCTGCGGATCCGCCGGATG
The DNA here is from genome assembly GCA_051657765.1 of Nocardioides sp. Taxonomy (GTDB): domain Bacteria; phylum Actinomycetota; class Actinomycetes; order Propionibacteriales; family Nocardioidaceae; genus Nocardioides. The sequence continues at coordinate 3,707 of JBOFLH010000565.1, forward strand.
ACCGCGCCTGCTGACCTACGCGAATACGACGACAAGATCAGTGACGTACGTCAGCGCAAGGAGGCCGCGATCGACGGCCAGGACTTCGAAGCCGCCGCTCGGTTGCGCGACGAAGAGAAGCAGCTGATCAGCGCCAAGTCCGAGCGCGAGAAGCAGTGGCGGGCCGGCGACATGGACGTGGTGGCCGAGGTCGACGAGGAGTTGATCGCCGAAGTCCTCGCGGTTGCTACCGGCATCCCGATCGTCAAGCTGTCTGAGGAGGAGTCAACACGCCTGCTCAAGATGGAGGACGAGCTGCATCGACGAGTGATCGGTCAAGAGGAGGCCGTCAAGGCGCTGTCGCGGGCCATTCGTCGTACCCGGGCCGGCCTGAAGGATCCCAAACGTCCGGGTGGGTCGTTCATTTTCGCTGGGCCGTCAGGTGTGGGCAAGACCTGGCTTTCCAAGACGCTGGCCGAGTTCTTGTTCGGTGACGAAGACGCGTTGATCATGCTCGATATGAGTGAGTTCGGCGAGCGGCACACGGTGTCCCGATTGTTCGGTTCCCCACCCGGCTATGTCGGGTACGAGGAGGGGGGCCAGCTGACCGAGAAGGTGCGACGCAAGCCGTTCTCGGTGGTGTTGTTCGACGAGATCGAGAAAGCACACCCGGACATCTTCAACAGTCTGCTGCAGATCCTCGAAGAGGGCCGGCTGACCGACTCGCAGGGTCGGGTAGTGGATTTCAAGAACTGCGTGATCATCATGACCACGAATCTCGGCTCGCGAGATATCGCCAAGTCGATGAACCTCGGCTTCAACCAAACCTCTGACAAAGAGGGTTCCTACGAGCGCATGAAGAGCAAGGTCTCCGAGGAGCTCAAGCAGCACTTCCGGCCCGAGTTCCTCAACCGGGTGGACGAGGTCATCGTGTTCCCGCCGCTCAGTCAGGAACAGATCATCTCCATGGTCGACAATATGATCGCTGGAGTCGAGTTGCGTCTGCGAGACCGCGACATGAAGTTGGAGCTCACCCAGCGAGCCAAGGACCTGTTGGCCACGCGAGGTTTCGATCCGGTGCTCGGCGCCCGTCCGTTGCGGCGCACGATACAGCGCGAGATCGAAGACGTGCTGGCCGAGAAGATGCTCTATGGCGAGGTTGGTCCGGGTCAGATCATTCTGGTCGACGTCGATGGCGAGGGCCCTGGTGCGAACTTCACCTTCAAGGGGGAGAAGGTCAACGAGCTGCCCGATCTGCCACCCCTTGAACCGGCTGGTGTGGAGGTCTCGTCCGATCCGCTCGAAGAAGGTGGCGAGGACGCCGCGCCGGTGGCTGAGAGCGAGTGATGGGCACCGCCAGGTCGAACAGGGACGCGGCTCCGCTGCTGAGGTGCTCGTGGCCCTAGGTCGCTAGGTCGGCAAGGAGAACACGGCTGGCGCCGGTTCCGTGAGCAGGCCGTCAACCAGGAGACTGGTCAGGCAGCGCTGACGCTGATGGTGGTCGTGCCACACCAGATCTAGGCGTTGACGCGAGACCGGACCCTCGGCCTCGCGTACCGCGGCGAGCAGTCGTCCGCGGCATTGCCGGTCGGTGCCGGCCCAGGTCTGCGCGGTTCGCGGCACTCCGTCGTGTGCTGGGAATCCCGCTTCGCGCCACCGGCAGGCGCCGCTGATCGGGCACTGGCCGCACGAAGGTCGTGCGGCGGTGCACACCAGCGCGCCCAACTCCATGACGGCAACCGACCAGGTGGCCGCGGTCGCCGGTGCGGTCGGCAGCACGGATTCGGCTAGCTCACGTTCGGCACGGGTAGGACTACTTGCGCCGGGGAACTCCTTGCCGGTGCGCCAGCGGGTCAGCACCCGTCGCACGTTGGTGTCGAGGACCACTTGCCGTTGTCCAAACGCGAAGCTGGCGACGGCAGCCGCGGTGTAGTCGCCCACGCCGGGCAACGCCACAAGGGCGGTGTACGAGGCCGGTACCTGGCCGCCGTGCGAGTTGACGAGGGCGGTAGCCGTGGCATGAAGTCGCAGCGCCCGCCGCGGATATCCCAGGCGTCCCCACAATCGCACCGCCTCACCCGGTGTGTCGTTGGCCAGATCGGCGGGCGTGGGCCAGCGCTGAAGCCATTGTTCGTGGGCCGGCAACACCCGGGCGACCGGGGTTTGTTGCAGCATGAACTCCGAGACCAATACCGACCATGCGGAGGCCGATGGGTCTCGCCAAGGCAGTTCCCGCGCGTGGTCGTCGTACCAGATGAGCACAGCAGTCACACTGGCCTCATGACTTACACCACTCTCCACACCACCATCGTACGGAGTGGCTCCCGAACCGGGTCGCTCGCTCTGGTTAGCGTTGGTCTATGAGCACGCGTCCACGTCGCCCGGTTGCCGGCGGACGACTAGTCCCGCGTGGCCCGCTCCCCCCCGGAGTGTATTGGACCCGGCGAATCCTCACTCTTGGTGTCGCGTTGGGCTTGGTGATGATCATCGCGACCGCCCTCAACGCGGTGTCCGACGGTTCGAACACGCCCCGCAGCGATGCTCGTGCCAAGCAAGCGGGCGCGGGGTTGTCCGGCTCACCCACCACCGGTGGCAAGTCAGGACTAACCAAGCGAGAGCGCCGGTTGCTGAGGCAGCAGGAGCGAGCCGCAGCTGCCAACAAGCCCAAGCTCGCCACACCTGACGGGCCGTGTGAGCCCCAAGACATCACCGTTGCGCCCTACGTTGATCAGGCGGTCGCATGGCGGCGCTCGGCCATCGTGTTGGAACTGAAGACCAACGAGTCTCCGGCCTGCAGCTGGCGAACGTCGCCCGACACGATCACGGTGCGGCTAACCGGTCGACAAGGCGAAGTCTGGACCAGTCGAGAATGCCCGAGGGCGGTGCCGACCGAAGACCTGGTGTTGCGCAATGATGTCAGCGTCAAGGTGTCAGTCACGTGGTCGGGCCGCCGCTCCGACAGCAAGTGCACCGGTTCGACGAGGTGGGTGCGACCTGGTTGGTATCGCGTTCAAGCCGCAGCCTTCACCGGCGAGCCAGGGCAGCTCCTCTTCGAGCTGCAGCGCCCGAAGCCGCCGATTCTGCCCAAGACGCCGGAGCCGACGCAACAACCCTCGAAGGAACCATCGGCCAGTAGTTCCACCCGACCCGCACCTGGCCGCGGTGAATCGCAGCCTACCGACGCGCCCACCGGGAAGCCGTCGGGTGCGGTCGAACCATGATTGAGGCGACCGGCCCGCGCAAGCGTCGGATCAGTCCGACAGCCAGCGGTCGAGATTCGTCGGCGTCCGAGTCGGACAGGGTGAACGGCGAGGACTCGGGTATGCCGGATGAGCGCCTAGACGTACCGCTCCAGGATGCTGGACTCGGCCAACCGACTCAGCCCTTCGCGGATGCTGCGGGCTCGCAGCTCACCCACGCCTTCGACATACTGCAGGTCTTCGACGCCAGCCGATAGCAACTTCTGCAGGGTGCCGAAGTGATCGACCATGCGATCAACGATCGTCGAGGGCAGGCGCGGAACCTTTGCCAACAGCCGATAGCCACGCGGGGCCACGACGCCGTCCAGGTGCTCGCCGCTACTGAGGGTCAGCGCCCGTGCCACCGATGCCGGGTCCACCAAGTCTGCCGGCGACAGCGCACTCAGCCTCGCCAGCAACTCCTCCGGAGTACGGCCTCGTCGTGCCGATGGCAGGTAGTCGCGCACGACCAGCTCGCGCTCGGTGTCGACGCCGGTGACCAGCTCATCGAGCTGCAGCGAGAGCAGCCGACCATCGGTGCCCAACTCCAGCACGTAGTCCTCGATCTCACGAGCGATCCGGGTGACCATCTCAAGGCGTTGTGCCACGACCACCACATCACGAACCGTGACCAGATCTTCTATCTCCAGTGCGGACAGGGTGCTGGACACCTCATCCAGACGCAGCTTGTAACGCTCCAAGGTGGCCAGCGCCTGATTGGCGCGAGACAGGATCTGCCCGGCTTCGTCCATCACATGGCGCGTGGCACCGACGTACGCCGCGATGATCTGCATCGACTGCGACACCGAGATCACCGGGAACCCGGTCTGTTTGGCCACCCGGTCAGCGGTCCGGTGCCGTGTTCCGGTTTCCTCCGACGGAATGGTGTTGTCCGGCATCAGGTGGACCGCGGCCCGATGGATGCGCGAGATGTCGCGATCCAGAATGATTGCGCCGTCCATCTTGGCCAGTTCGCGTAGGCCGGTCGCCGTGAACGGGACGTCTAAGGTGAAGCCGCCACTGGCGATCGACTCCACGGTCTTGTCGACTCCCAACACGATCAACGCACCAGTACGCCCGCGCAAGATCCGCTCAAGTCCATCGCGCAATGCGGTGCCGGGCGCGATCAGCGCCAGTGTGGCGCGCAGCCGCAGGATGTCCTCGGTGCGTTCGATGCCAACCACGAGCTTCCCCATTCGAGATAGTGCGGCGGACGAGGTGGAATGTCGCGCCGCAGGTGCATAGCGAGTCTAGTGGCTGGCTGGATAGTGGAAAGCCGAAGATTGACACCGAGCGGCCTGGTTCGCTGGGGAATCTGGCCCGTCGGCCACGGAACGCCGATATCAGGGTCAACAATTGGGCGGGCGCCACTAGCCTCCGCTAGTCAGCGCTGCCGAGTTGCAGGTGCTGGAGAGCGCTCACGACGCCCGGCACGTCCAGCACCCGGATCCCCTCGGCGGACCAGCACCTGGCCGGCTTCGGAGGTTGCGCCGGTGCGGCGATTGGCTCGGTCGGAACCAGCGCCATCGCGAAGCCGAGCCGAGTGGCCTCGGCCACGCGTTGTGGAAGGTCGCGCACGCGCCGGAGTTCGCCGGCCAGGCCCAGCTCGCCCATGGCGACCACGCCTCTCGGTGCGGGTCTGGCGAAGTGAGCCGACGATATCGCCACTGCGACGGCCAGGTCGCTCGCCGGCTCGGACAGCCGGGCACCCCCGACGGTCGAGACGAAGACGTCGTGTGCGTGCAGCCGGATCCGACAGTGTTGCTGAAGCACCGCCAACACCATGGCTACCCGCGCGGCGTCCAGACCCGAGGTGGTGCGTCGCGGACGCTCACTGGAGCTTGGTGTGACCAGCGCCTGCACCTCGGCGAGCATCGGTCGCCGCCCCTCCATCGTCACCGCCACACACGTGCCGGCAACCTGCTGGTGATGGTTCTCCACGAACAGACCGGTGGGATCGGTCACCGCGGTAATGCCTGAGGCGCCGAGATCGAAGCAGCCGACCTCGTCAACGGGACCGAAACGGTTCTTCAGCGCGCGGACCATCCGAAAGCGAGAGTTCCGGTCGCCTTCGAAGCCCAGGACGACATCGACCAGGTGCTCCAGAACCCTCGGGCCGGCAATAGCGCCGTCCTTGGTGACGTGACCGATGAGCAGCATGGTGACGTTGGCCGTCTTGGCCACCCGGATCAACGCCGCCGCTACCTCCTTAACTTGGGTCACCCCGCCAGGGACTCCGTCAACACCGGCGGCGCCGATGGTTTGCACCGAGTCGATCACCACGAGCTCTGGGCGTACCTGCTCGATATGCGTCAGTACCGCGCCCAGATCGGTTTCCGCGGCGAGATAGAGCTCGTCATACACCCCACCGGTGCGGTCCGCTCGTAGCCGGACCTGCGCCGCCGACTCCTCCCCGCTGACATAGAGGCAACGACGACCATAGCGAGCGGTTTGGGCGGCGACCTCGAGCACCAGCGTGCTCTTGCCTACGCCCGGCTCGCCGGCCAACAAGATCGCTGCTCCCGGCACCAAGCCACCGCCGAGCACTCGGTCGAGTTCGGGCACGCCACTTGATCGGCACGCGGACTCTGCGACCGGGACGTCACCGATCGGCACGGCTCGAGCCGACACCGGGCCGGCCGCGGTGCGCGCACGGACGACAGCTCGCTCGGCGACCGATCCCCACGCCTGGCACTCTCCGCAGCGCCCGACCCATTTGCCAGTCTCCCAACCGCATTCGCCGCATCGATAGGCCGATCGCGACCTGCCCGAAGCCGGCTTTGGCGGCCGGGGCTGGGTCGCCGGAGATTGGGGCGCCGGAGATCGGACTGAGGAGATCGGTAGGTCCGGCCGCATACCGCGAACGCTAGACCGCGACGCCGACAGGGCTTGGTTGACGACCTGATGAGCACGGCCGATCATGAGCTACCAGGGCGTTGGATCGATCAAGGGAGGTGCAATGGTGGTCGGAAGCCCGCTACCCAGGGATTCTCCCGGTGCGTCAACTGGGGCCATCGGCGCGCCCAGATCACGCGCCAGCCGGACACGGTCCGTTCGGCTGAGCACTAGCCGGTCTGGCACTAGCCGGTCTGGCACTATCAGGTCTGGGCCACCGACCACCCTCGCCGACGTCGCCGAGCGGGCCGGGGTGTCGCGGCAGACTGTTTCGAATGCCGTCAACAATCCCGAACTTCTGCGACCGACCACCCTGATTAGGGTGCAGGCCGCTATCGAAGAACTGGGCTACTCGCCGAACCGGGCCGCCCGGAACCTGCGCACGCAATCGTCTCACTTGGTCGGTTTGCGCTTCTCTCCGGCGCATGAAGGCACGGCAAACGCTCTCATGGACCGATTCGTGCACACTCTGGTGGAGACCTCCCCGGCCGCCGGCTATCACGTGTTGCTGTTCGCCGGCGACGCCAACACCCCTGAGGCCGGCTATGACGAGTTGGTGCGGTCGAAGTCGGTCGACGCGTTCGTGGTCACCGACACCTACCTGGGCAGCCCGCAGGTCTCCTGGCTCAGCGAGCGAGGCATCCCCTTCGTCGCGTTCGGCCGGCCGTGGGATCACCAGGAAAGCTCGCATCCCTGGGTGGACGTCGATGGCGCGGCGGGAGCCGAAATGGCGACTCAGCATCTGGTTGACCGCGGGCACCGGCGCGTCGCCTGGATCGGGTGGCGCAAGGACTCCCGGATCGGCGAAGATCGCCGGTCCGGTTGGTCCCGGGCCATGCACGATCGCGGGTTGTCGACGACCGGCTTGGCCTCCCGCGTCGAAGACACTGTCCGGAGCGGCGCGGAAGCCGCTGGCGCCTTGTTGGACGGCGCCGAACCCACGGGCTTCGTGTGTGCCTCCGATACGTTGGCCATGGGTGTGCTGCACACCCTGGGCGGTCGGGGGTTGCGTCCCGGCTACGACATCGCGGTCGTGGGGTTCGACGACTCGCAAGTCGCCCAGGTGGTGCCGCCAGGGCTCACCTCGGTCCGACAGCCGCTCGAACAGGTGGCTGTGGAGCTCGTCTCCGCGCTGAAAGGACTGCTAGGTCATCCTCGACGGAGATCGGTGGGCGTGCTATTCACGCCCACCCTGGCGATTCGCGGTTCGAGTTCCTCCGGTCCGGACGGGGTCTCAAGGTACGGGTGAGCGCTCGCTCAGACCAGCCCCAACTGGTTGAGTGAGCTGGTCAAGGCCGCGACGAAGACCGGTACCTCGTGTTCGGTGAAGGCCAGCGGCGGGCGCACCTTCAGCACGTTGCCATCGGCACCCGTCGTGCCAACCAGGACTCCATTGCGTCTCAACGCGTTCTTGAGTAGCCCGGCGGTGGTCGCGTCGGGTGCCTGTGACTCCGGATCCGTGACGACTTCGATCGCGTTGGCCAGCCCCGCGCCGCGAACCGCGCCCACGCACTCGACTCCCGCGGTCGCCCGGCGGATGGCCGCACGCAGCGCCTCACCGGCGCGCGCCACCCGCGGCAGGACCCGTTCGTCGTCAAGTACATCAAGTACCGCGAGGCCGGCGGCAGCGGACACCGGATTGCCGCCGAACGTGGAGAAGACGACGGTCTCGTCCGCGAACGCCTTCAGGTAATCTCGGCGGGTGATCACAGCCGCGACCGGGTGACCGTTCCCCATCGGCTTGCCCAAGGTGATGAAGTCGGGAACGATACCGAATCGCTCGAACGACCACAGGTGCTCGCCCGTGCGGCCATGCCCGCCCTGAACCTCGTCGGCAATCCAGAGGGCCCCGGCGGCAGACGCGCGGCGGGACAGGTCCGCCACGTAGGCCGGCTGGAGGATCTGGACCCCGTCGCTTTGCAGCACGCCGTCCAGGATCACCGCCGCCGGCGGTGTACCCCGTGCCGCCAGCCGCTCCACGGCAGCGTCGAATTCCGTCGAATCGAGGTATCGGCCGCGATAGGCATCCGGTGGCCGCCACCGTTCGACATGGTCAGTGATTGCCGCCGCATAGCTGCTGCGCGTCCCCTCGTCCAGGCGCAGCGTTTCCGGGGAGAACGAGGCGATCGCGTCCGAGATGCCGTGGTAGGCGAAGTGGGTGCACAGGGCGCCACGGCGTCCGGTGATGTGGCGAGCGATGCGCCAGGCCAGGTCGTTGGCTTCGGTGCCCGAGTTGACGTAAAGCACGGTGTCCAGCCCGGGTGGACAGGTGGCGATCAGTCGCTCTGCCAGTTCGATGGCCGCCGGGTGGAGGTAGCGCAGATGGGTGTTGACCAGCCGCGATTGACGAGCGATGGCCTCGGCGACCCGAGGGTGTGCGTGGCCGATACACGGCACGTTGTTATAGGCGTCCAGCAGCCGTTCGCCGTTCACGTCGTACATCCACACGCCGCTGGCCCGATCTACCAGCACGGGTGTGTCGTAGGCGAGCGGTTCCATGGCCGGACCCAGCGCGGCATCGCGGCGCCTGGCGAGTTCCGCACGGGAGCTGGGGGCCACCGAGATCCCCCCGACTCGAGTGGCTACCTCCTCGAAGCCGGTCTCAACGATGTGTTTGAGGACGGGGTAGAGCTGCTCCAGGTCGCGTTCGGCGAACTCCGGCTCGGCCAGGCCCTCGGCGGTCCGCCAGGACGCGATGGCGATGCCCGCCGCGGCCCGAGCGGCCCATGCGTCGCCGATCAGTCGCAGTTCTGCGGGCTCGAGCGGTGTGATCAGCTGATAGCCGTCGAGCACCAACCGGGCTACCCGGAACATCTCATCGCCGTCGCGATCCAAGACCAGCGAATCGATCACCGACGCGAGATCGGTGATGAGCGCGGTGTGGCTCATGTCGCCGAAGTCGATGATCCCGGCGATGGTGCCGTCGTCGCGGAGCAATGCGTTATCGATGTTCAGGTCGCCGTGTACGACCTGCGCGCGCAGCGACTCCCAGGCGGGGGCGATCGAGGTGTCGTACCGGTCGAGCGCCAGCTCGGCGACCTCGCGCCACACCGGACGCCGGATCGACGGCAGCATCTGACGCACCAGCGGAATCGACCTCAGGTCCCACGGCAGCGCGCGATGGGCGCTTGGGTGACTGAATCCGCGCATGGCCCGCGCAAGCCGAGCCACCGTCTCGCCCCACGCGGTGATCGCCCGGTCGCTCAGGGTGGAGGGCTGGGAGCGCATCTGACCGGGGATCACCGGGTAGAGCCGTACCCAGTGAGTGGCGGCACCGGCGTGTGCCTCGGCTCGATAGGACCGTGCGTCGTCCGGGTCCTCGGCGCGTTGGTGCATCAGCGGCGTGGCGACCGGCAAGGTGCTGTCCACTCGACCGATATGACGAACGACGAGGGCTTCCATGTCCAACGTCTCGGTGCGCTCGGCGGCGTTGGAGACCTTGAGCACGGCGTGCGGCGCCCCGTCGTGAGTCAGCAGAAACGTCTGGTCGCGCTCGCTGCCGAGACTGATGGCGCCGTCGGCGGCAACTGCGAAGTGTTCCGCCCCGAGTGCCACCGCGCCGGCTTCGGTGAACGTTGGTGACGGCGCGGTCAGCACCGGGTCAATTGAAGCCATGTCACCCAGTATCCCAAGTAGTTCCCAGCCCCCTCTCCCGCCGACACGTCACGAAGTCCCGCCGACACGTCACGAAGTCCCGCCGACACGTCACCAGGTGCGACGCAGTGAACATGACGGTGCTAGGTCTAGCCCCGCAAACGACGTATCACGAGCGAGAATGTGGAGACAACGAACCGGGACGTCGTTGGGATCGTCGAGCTGTTCTCGCTGAGTACTCACCGGACGAGTCGCCTCGGCGTCGAGCTGATGGTGGCTCACTCGGCTGATGTGACCCCCCGACCGGAACCGGGTGCATATCGGTGACTATTCGCGGAGACTCGACTGCGCCGTTTGTGACGCCTCGCCGGGATCTTGTGACGTGTCGGCCGGGGGATCAGCCGGGGGATCAGCCGGGGGATCAGCCGGGGGATCAGAAGTGCCGCCACCAGAGATTGACCGCGTAGTCGACCCCGGTGCTGGCATGCTCGCTCAGAATCGCGGTGGCCGCATCGGGTGGGAACTCGATGCGCACGACGCACTCGAAGTCGGCGCGGGAGCCGAACTCCCAGCGGATGTCCAAGGCCGTGCGGTGCCAGCCGTGGTCGGTCCAGAACCTTTCGATGGGCCGCGGATCGCGGTTGGGGTAGCCGCGCCGCAGCCAGGCACCAAAAGTGGAGCGGGTCGCGTCGTTGTCGATGACGAACGCCACGGCGCCTCGGCGTACCACGCGATCGAGTTCGTGAAGGCCCGGTTCGCAGCCCGGGCCGAAGAAGTAGGCCCACCGCGCATGGACGACATCCACGGACGAGGCGGCGAGTGGAATATCTTGCGCGGTGCCCTGAAGCACCCGCACGTTGCCGAGTCTGCGGACTCGGCGCCGCGCGACCTTCAGCAAATCGGGATGTGGCTCGACGCCGACCACCTCCGCGGCGGTTGCCGCGAATCGGGGTAGATGGAATCCGGTCCCGCAGCCGAGGTCAAGCACCGCACGTCCGTCCCACGAGCCGATCGACGCCATGGCGCCTTCGATTACCCGGTCCGGGTCGACGGCGCGGTTCTCGATCTCGTAGGTGGCCGGGTGATGCCAGATGTTCGGGCTGGGCCGAGCGCCGTCCGGCAGATTCGGTGGCGGCGCGGTGGCGCCATCAGTGGCCAAGGGGCGCTAGATTCGAACCAGCCCGCGTGGGGTGTGGAACTGCGCGGCAAGGATGCCGGCCGGACCGTCGCCGGTGACCCAGTCGACCTTGACGTCCTCCAGTGGCGCCTCGACGCTCTGGCCGAGCCACTCGCTGACCCGTTGCGAATCTCCGGCGATCTCCAGGCGAGCCAGCGAAAACCGGTTGTCTGCACCATTGCTGGGATGTAACGACTGATGGCTTTCCCACTCCACGAAGAACGGCAACTGTCCGTCCGACAACATCCCGTTGACACCGATCTGCCTCCACAACAGCTCGGTCCCGTCCGGGCGATGCCGGTTGCCACGCACGCTGGCGCGGCCCAGCTTGGTCTCGATCCCCCGGATGTCCTTGACGGCTACCACCCACCCGAGCCAGCCTCCGCCAGCCGCTGAACACGCCCGCACGGCTTGACCGAAGGGCGCCTTGTCCGAAGCTGGATGATCGAGCACCGCCACGATTTCCAGATAGGTGCCGTCGGCGAGCGGCAAGATCATGTTGCGCGTGCCGAACCTAGGGTGTACGCCGCCGTCGGTGAACTCGGCGCCGAGAAGCCCGCCGATGCGCCGAGCAGTGCTGAGGAGGCCGTCCGGCCCAGCGGCATAGGAAACATGATCCAGGCGCATGTGAGCATTCTGAACCGTCCCGGTTCCGGCTCCGACAGCGGGGTGGGCATTCATGCCCCTTGCCCCACGGTGGCGTAGTTTGAGCGCATGCGGCTGGGCGTTCTCGACATCGGTTCCAACACCGGTCATCTCCTGGTTGTCGACGGCCACGACGGTGCGGCGCCGATGCCGGCATACTCCTACAAAGAGCCGCTCCGCCTGGCTGAGCATCTCGATGAGCTGGGTGCGGTGAATTCGGGGGGTGTCGACGCGCTAACTGCGTTTTGTGCGCAAGCCCTGCTCCTCGCCGAAGACAAAGGGTGCGAGGAGATGCTCGGGTTCGCGACTTCGGCGGTACGCGACGCTCAGAACAGCGACGACGTGCTTCGGCACGTGTTTGAGCGGACCGGCGTCGAACTCGCTGTGCTGTCCGGTGAGGACGAAGCCAGGCTTACCTTCCTCGCCGTACGCCGTTGGTTGGGCTGGTCGGCCGGCCGGTTGGCGGTTTTCGATATCGGCGGTGGGTCGCTGGAGATTGCCGGCGGCGCCGACGAGTCGCCGGATGTGGCCTGGTCATTGCCGCTGGGGTCCTCGCGATTGGCCCGAGCCTGGTTCGGGGGCGGCCGACCAGGCGATGAAGAGATCCGGGGATTGCGAAAGCGGATCCGTTCCGACATCGCCCGGGACGCGGGGCACCTGCTGCGCATCGGACTCCCCGATCGAGCTGCGGCGACCTCGAAGACGTTTCGTTCCCTTGCTCGGATCTGTGGCGCGGCGCCGGCGGCGGACGGGCGGTTGGTGTCTCGGTCGTTGTCAGCGAGTGACCTGACTGCGTGGATCCCGAAGCTGATCGAGATGTCGCCGGATCAGCTGGCCGGCCTTCCGGGTGTTTCGCCCGATCGGGCCCACCAGATTGTGCCCGGTGCATTGGTGGCGGACGCAGTGATGGACATCTTCGGGCTGCCCGCGCTCGAAATCTGTCCATGGGCGTTGCGCGAGGGCGTCATCTTGGACCGTCTCGATCGGTTTGGTGCGCTGAGTTGACGTCGCCGGCCGAGCCGACACGCGGTCGCCGAGGTCGTCGGCGGCCAGTCAGCTGGTTGGCCTCGGGGTGCTCCGATATGTGGTCGCTTTGGAGCCGTTGGCCTCCATGTCGACCGAGGATCTGGTTGCCTGCTATGCGCCCACCGTGCAGCGGTATCTGACCGGCGAACTGCCGACTCCTTGACGGCGGGTTCAGCTAGCGGACATTGTTCATCAGGTGATGAATAATGTCGTCGACGTGGATCGACTGACAGTGTTCCGCGGTGACACCGAGGTGCTCTCTGAGCTCAGCCTCGGGCTGGCCCAGGGTGTCACCGGACTGCTGGGGCCGTCCGGCTGCGGCAAGTCGACCCTGATGCGTGCGCTGGTGGGTGTCCAGCGGGTCCGCTCCGGTTCGGTCACGATCTTCGGCTCCCCGGCGGGCAGCCCAGAACTGCGCGACCGAGTTGGTTACGTCAGCCAGTCGACAAGTGTGTATGACGACCTCAGCATCGCGGAGAACCTGGCGTTCTTCGCGCAGGTGCTCGGCGCCGAGGCCGAGGCGATTGATCGAGCCCTGGAGCTGGTGGACCTCGACGCGCGGCGCGACCAGGTGGTCGGCCGGCTCAGCGGTGGACAGCGCTCGCGGGTAAGCCTGGCCGTGGCGTTGCTCAAGAGGCCGCACCTGTTGGTCCTCGACGAGCCGACGGTGGGCCTGGATCCAGTGCTCCGCCGCGATCTCTGGGCGCTCTTCCACCGGCTGGCCGCGGACGGAGCTTGCGTATTGGTGTCCAGTCACGTCATGGACGAAGCCGAGCGCTGTGACCGGCTGCTGTTGATGCGTGCCGGCCGGATCATTGCCGATGGGTCGCCCGAGGACATCAAGCGACGCACCGGAGCGCCGGACATCGAGGGCGCCTTCCTCGCGGTTGTTGCCGGCCACCCTCCCAGGAGCAGGTCATGACCCTGCGGATCACCCTAGCCATCGCCGGCCGAGTGCTGACCCAGCTGAGGCGAGACCATCGGACCATGGTGATGCTGCTGGCGTTGCCGTGTGTGTTGATGGCGCTGTTCCGGTGGATGTTCCAGGACTCGCCGACCCCGTTGTTTGATCAACTGGGGCCTGGATTGCTGGCGATGTTCCCGTTCATCATCATGTTCCTGGTCACCAGCGTCACCACCTTGCGAGAGCGCGCCAACGGGACGCTCGAGCGTCTCCTGGCCATGCCGATGGGCAAGCTCGACTTCCTAGCGGGCTACGCGCTGGCATTTGGCTTGGTCGCGGCCGCGCAATCGGCGCTGGCTGTTGGGTTGAGTGTCGGCCTACTCGGCCTTGATGTGGCCGGTCCGGTGTGGCTCCTGGTCATGGTGGCCATTGTCGACGCGGTCTTGGGTACGGCACTGGGGTTGTTTGTCTCGGCATTCGCCCGATCAGAGTTCCAGGCCGTCCAGTTCATGCCGGCCGTTGTCATCCCGCAGATCCTGTTGTGTGGGTTGTTCGGCTCGCGCACCGACCTACCCGCGACTCTCGAGCGGATCAGCGATGTGTTGCCCCTCTCGTACGCGGTTGACGCGATGAAAGCGCTGGTCGTCACCGATCAGACAGCCCAGGTTTGGCGCAATGTCACCGTTGTCGGCGGATTTTCTGTGGTCGTGTTGTCGCTGGGAGCGGCGACATTACGCCGTCGCACGCCGTAATCTGTCCCAAGCTCGGGAGCCGGACGATCCCGATGTCGGGGCGATGAAGTTCGGGGTCGGTGGTTCAACATTCGGGGGGATGGGGTGACTATGTCCTGGCTACGGCAACCGGTCGTGTCGATCGCGCGTCCTGGACGGCACAACCGGACGATCGTCCGGGCGATTGACGAGACGATTAACCGGGCAATCGACGGTGCGACCTACGGGGCGATTCACGGGGCGATTCACGGGGCGAGCAACTGGGTGCGCAACGGTGTGCTTCGGGCCGCCACCAGGCCGGCCGAATTGGTGGGCACTTATGTGCCCGGCGAGTCGACTGCGGCCGCGTTGTCCGCGACGCATCGACTGGTGGCCGACGGACTCTCCGTGAGTATCAACTGCCTGGGGGAGGACATAGTGCGCGCGGCTGTCGCGGAGGCCACCACCCAGAGATACCTACGGTTGCTCGGTGACCTTGACGCGCGAGGACTGGCGCGCCATACCGAGGTGTCGGTGAAGCTCTCGGCGATCGGACAATCCGTCACCGACGCTCGCCTGGGGGCCGAGCTGGGGTTGGCCAATGGCCATCGGATCGCCGCCGCGGCTCACCAGATCGGCTCGATGATTACCGTCGACATGGAAGGCCACTCGACCACGGACGCGACCCTTGCGATCGTGCGCGAGCTACGCCAAGACTTTCCCGAGACCGGGGTCGCAGTGCAGGCTTACCTGCATCGTGCCGAAGCCGATTGTCGGTCGTTGTCGTTCGAGGGCTCGCGCGTGCGGCTGTGCAAAGGCGCCTACGCCGAGCAGGGGCAGGTCGCATTTCAATCCCGGCTCGACGTCGACCGCTCGTTCGTCCGGTGCCTCAAGGCTCTCCTGGGAGGCCAAGGGCACCCGATGATTGCCACCCATGACCTGCGGATGGTTCACATCGCCACCGCGCTTGCTAGCCGTTTCGGCCGCCCGCAAGGCAGCTATGAGTTCCAGATGTTCTACGGTGCTCGGCCAGAGGAACCCAAGCGGCTGGCCGAGCGCGGGGAGGCGATGCGGGTCTACATCCCTTACGGTGACCACTGGTACGGATATCTGATGCGGCGGTTGGCCGAGCGTCCGCACGAACTCTCCGCTGCCGTGAAGTCCCTGACCACAAGGAAGCGCTGACGAAGCGCTGACCATGACGAAGTAGGTGCCGATGACAGCTCCCACGTTCCGATCCGCGAGCACCATGGGCATCCTTGGGGCCGGCGTGATGGGTGAGACCATCCTTTCGGGTCTGCTTCGCTCGGGCCGGCACCCAGCCGAGATCGTCGTTGCCGAGAAGCGCCCCGAGCGCGCCGACGAGCTGACGCGGACATATGGCGTTCGGGTGGACTCCGATCCGGCCGTGGTCGCCGCCGCCAGCACGGTGATCCTCGCGGTCAAACCGCAAGACCTCGGTGAGGTGTTGACCGAGCTTGCGCCGGTCCTGCGACCTCGCCAGTTACTCATCTCGTTGGCGGCGGGGCGAACCTTGGACTTCATCGAGGCTCGGGTGCCCGCCGGGGTGGCGGTGGTGCGAGTGATGCCGAACACTCCCGCCTTGGTCAATCAGGGAATGGCCGCGGTAACGCGCGGCACCGCATGTACCGACGCCCAGCTCGAGGAGGCCGAAGCGTTGATGGCGACGACCGGCCGGGTCATCCGGATCCCGGAGGCGCAGATGGATGCGGTGACTGCGGTCTCCGGTTCGGGTCCGGCATATGTCTTCCTGATCGCCGAAGCGATGGCCCTGGCCGGCGAAAGACTGGGGTTGCCTCCGGAGGTCGGGTCGGAGTTGGTGAGGCAGACGCTCCTGGGAGCGGCGACCATGCTGTGTGAGACGGACCATAGTCCGGCGACGCTGCGCCGACAGGTGACCTCGAAGGGCGGCACCACCGCCGCCGCGATCGCCGAGCTGGAGGACCGCGGGGTCCCCGAGGCATTCCTGGTCGCGATGACAGCGGCCCGTGACCGTTCCATCGAACTCGCGACCCACCGCTAGCCAATCGCCGACCGCGTCAGTGCCGCCACGACCCACCGACCCAAGTGGTACCTCATCGATTGGGCGGCGCGGGGTCCGTGATGACCAGGTTGCCGGTAACGTGTCACTGATGACGCAGATGTGCTCGGGGCCGGCCACCGTCGTCTTCCAGCCGGACCTCACCGAGTATGACTTCGGGCCGCGGCATCCGATGGCGCCGGTGCGAATCGACCTCACCATGCGCCTGGCCGAGGCGGTGGGCTTGCTGGGGGGCAGCGACTCGATGGGTTGTTTGCGCATCATTCCGGCGCCGGTGGCAAGCGCGGAGTTGATTGCCAGTGTGCACGACCACGCGCTGATCGAGGCGGTCATGGCCGCGGGTTCGACACCCGGTCGCGCGAATCACGCCCGTGGTCTCGGCACGGCGGATAACCCGATCTTTGCCGGGATGCACCTCGCGTCGGCGCATGTGGTCGGTGCGACGGTCGAGGCGTGTCGTCAGGTGTGGACCGGCGAGTCCACGCACAGTGTCAACGTCTGCGGCGGCCTGCATCACGCGATGCGGGGGGTGGTGAGCGGCTTCTGCGTCTACAACGATCTTGCCGTCGGCATCCAATGGTTGCTGGACCACGGTGCCCGGCGGGTGGCATATGTCGACATCGATGTGCATCACGGGGACGGAGTGCAGGAGATCTTCTATGACGATCCCCGGGTGCTGACGATCTCCCTACACGAGAGTGGCCGCGAACTTTTTCCCTGGACTGGCTTCGCCGAGGACCTTGGCGGGCCCGGCGCGCTGGGGATGTCGGTCAACGTGCCGGTTCCTGCGGGCACCGGAGATGCCGATTGGCTACGCGCCTTCGATGCTGTCGTGCCGCCGCTGCTGCGGGAGTTCTCTCCCGACGTGCTGGTGACCCAGCACGGCTGCGACTCGCACCGCGATGATCCGCTTGCTGATCTGATGCTCACGGTGGACGGTCAGCGCGCCGCCTACCTGGCATTGCACCAACTTGCGCACGATGTATGTGGCGGCAAGTGGGTAGTGAGTGGGGGTGGCGGGTACGCCGTCGTGGACGTGGTGCCGCGTGCGTGGACGCACCTGCTCGCGATCGTCGGGGGGTATCGGCTCGATCCGGACACGGAGATCCCGGAATCTTGGCGAGGCTACGTCCGCGAGCATCTGGGTGCCGAGGCGCCGCGCCTCTTCACCGATGGTGCGAGCGGATCTTTTCGACGATGGACCGAGGAGTACGATCCCGCGTCAGCTGTCGATCGAGCGGTCGCCCAGACCCGAGACGCAGTGTTCCCGTGGCATGGCCTGGATCCACGGATCGGATGACACCAGACAGTTTCTGTGACTCACAGCAACGCGACACGCCGCTACTTCCAGGTTTCTTTAGTGATACTCTTCCCCAACTATCACTTTAGGCTCTATTCTCACGATGCGCGGTGCGTGATTGACCGGATGGGGAAGCCGGCGGCGAACTGCAAGGAAGATCGGTGCGTGATGGCTGCAAATGTCCCTGCCGAACCCGGGGGAGAGAGTTCCGACGTCAAACTCCGCACGGTGGCCGAAGTGGCGGCCATGATGCGAGTGTCGAAGATGACCGTCTACCGGATGTTGCACAACGGTGAGATGCCGGCGCTTCGGGTGGGCAGGTCGTTTCGCGTGCGTGAAGAAGACGTCAACGAGTATCTTCGCAAGAGCTTCTTCAACGCCGGATAGCGGGCACCTGGTCCGGCATCTTCCGCGAGGCCCAGCCGGTGCCAATTCTCTCACTGGGGCGCCGGGCCGATACGCTGTGAACGAAGGGCTACAGTCTGTTGCCCAGACAACCGGACCCTATGTCCGGCCAGCGTTGATCCGGCACAGTACTGTCAGCAGGTGAAAGGTCTCCCGTGGGTTCAGTTATCAAGAAGCGTCGCAAGCGGATGGCGAAAAAGAAGCATCGTAAGCTGCTCAAGAAGACCCGGGTGCAGCGTCGCAAACTCGGCAAGTGATTGCTGGGCTCGACCCCTCAGCGGGCCGCCCGCCCCGTCACGGCGCAAATCCATCGTTACCGCGTCGGTTACGTGAGTTGTGATAGTGGGCTCCAGCGGCTACTGCCGCGCTAGCAAGCACACCGACCCGAGCGGCCCGCCGTCCAGTCCGATAGTCGTGCACTTGCCAGCCGGCCGCCTTGGCGTGGGCCCTCAGGCGGGCGTCCGGATTGATGGCGCACGGATCGCCTACCAGTGACAACATCGGTAGGTCGTTGTACGAGTCGGAATAGGCCGAGCACTCAGCCAAGGTGAGGCGTTCCCGAGCGGCGAGCGCCGCGACCGCGACCCCCTTCGCCGGCCCGTGCAGGAGATCGCCCACCAGGCGGCCGCTGTACACGCCGTTGACGTGCTCGGCGACTGTGCCCAATGCGCCGGTGAGCCCGAGGCGAGCGGCGATGATCCGTGCTACCTCGATAGGAGCGGCGGTCACCAACCACACTCGGTGCCCCTTGTCGAGATGCAGTTGGGCTAGCGCGCGGGTGCCTGGCCAGATCCGCGACGCCATGGTCTCGTCGAATATCTCCTCCCCGATCTGTTGGATCTCCTTGACTGAGTGCCCCGCGATGATCCGCAACGCGGCCACCCGGGCGCTCGCCAGGTGCTCTGGATCCTCCCGCCCGACCACCCGGAAGTATGCCTGTTTCCAGGTAGCGCCAACGAGGTCTCGGGTGCCGAAGAATTCTCGTCGGTATAGACCGCGCGCGAGGTGATAGGCGCTGGCGCCGCGCATCAGCGTGTTGTCGACATCAAAGAATGCCGCCGCTGACCGGCTGGTCGGTACTGTCCGTGCCGCGTCAACGGCTGCAGCAGCCTCCTCGCCGACCCCGACACGAGCCTGGGTACATGCCCCGCCATACGCCCCGCCATACGCCCCGTCGTGGATCCCGTCGTGGATCCGGTCGTAGGTCGGAGCATCTGCCGGGACGGATCGACCGCGAAGTGTGCTCGCGAGCTTGGAAACTCGCCGGGCCTGGTCACCGTTGGGTCCGTCGTGAGCTGGCTCGTCCTTCATTTCTCCAGCCTAGTTGGAACGCGCGCGCCGATGACGCTTACCAGACGGCCGGCGGCTTTCGCGCCGCCGGGTCCGTAGGCATCGGTCAGTGCGATCTCGGGGCCGGGCGGCATCGCGGCGGGGGTGATGGGTAGCCGGAAGCTATGCGAAGATCGGAACGTGTCGGATCAGAACTCGCCCCCGTCGTCGTCTGCGGCCGCGGACGGCTCGGCGGCGCGCGTCACCTTGTTCGGCCGGGTCGGCTGCCACCTTTGCGATGACGCTCGGACCGTGATCGAACGGGTCTGCGCCGAGCTTGGCGAGACTTTTGCCGAGATCGATATCGACACCGATCCCCGGCTGGTGGAGAAGTACGGGGCCGAGATTCCGGTCACTCTGGTCGACGGTCGCCAGCACGACTTCTGGCGGGTTAGTGCGAATCGACTGCGGTCCGCGCTACAAGCCTGATCGGTGTCGCCGAGCACCAGCCAGCGACGGACGCCAGTGTGTGCTTTCGTTCACAAACTCTTACAGTGATGAAGCTGCCTCCGGTGATCGCCGTACTGCTCGGCTTTCTACGCTCTTGCGCACCGAGCTCATGAGTGCCCGAGGCGGCTGGGAGTTGAGACATCGTGACGGTTCGGACACCCGCCGATGCCCCGCGGGACATCCCCGAGGCTACGGTGGCGAGGTTGCCCGTATACCTCCGTGCCCTGACGACACTGTCCGACCAGGGCACGGCAACGTGTTCGAGTGAAGAACTCGCTGCGGCGGCCGGGGTGAACAGCGCGAAACTCCGCAAGGATCTTTCGTATCTCGGAAGCTATGGCACGCGTGGCGTTGGCTATCACGTGGCCTACCTACGATCCCAGATTGCCCAACAGATCGGCGTCACCCAAGACTGGCCCGTGGTCATCGTCGGCATCGGCAATCTGGGCCACGCGCTCGCCAACTACTCCGGATTCCGTAGCCGCGGCTTCCGAGTAGTCGCTCTGCTTGACGCCGACCCGCATCGGCAGGACGAGATCGTGGCGGGGGTGGACGTGCGGCCGTTCAGCGATCTGGCCGGCATCGTCGCCGAGCATGGTGTCGCGATCGGAGTGATCGCTACTCCCGCCGTTGCCGCCCAGAACGTCGCGGATCAAATGGTGGCCGCGGGGATCACCAGCATCTTGAACTTCGCGCCCAACGTCCTGACCGTTCCTGACGGGGTCGACGTTCGCAAGGTCGACCTGTCCATCGAGCTGCAGATTCTGGCCTATCACGAGCAACGGAAGATCGCAGCCGACGGGCCGATCGAGACCGACTCACTGACCCTGCGGGGGGAAACCGCATGAGTGTGCTGGTGGTCGGCGTGTCGCATAAATCGGCGCCTGTCTCGATGCTGGAGCAACTGGCGCTCGACCACGACGCCACTCACAAGTTACTCCTCACGGTGGCCGATACGGAGCACGTCACCGAGTCTGCGGTGATCGCGACGTGCAACCGAGTCGAGGTGTACGCGGAGGTCGATCGATTCCACGGCAGTGTCGAAGAGGTCTCCCGGCTGCTCGCGGAGCGAGCCGGCCTTCCGGTCGCCGAAGTCACCGACCATCTCTATGTGCATTACGACCAGGGCGCGGTCTCGCACCTGTTCCAGGTGGCGGCCGGGTTGGACTCGATGGCTGTCGGTGAGGCGCAGGTGCTCGGTCAGACCCGAGAGGCTCTTCGGCTTGGCCAGGAACTCGGCACCGTCGGCCCGGCGCTCAACCTGCTCTTTCAACAAGCGCTGCGAGTGGGCAAGCGGGCGCACGCCGAGACCGACATCGATATCGCGGCGCCTTCCCTAGTGACGGCCGCGCTCAGTCGGGCGGCAACCCCGGTGACCGGAAAACGAGTAGTCATCCTTGGCGCGGGTTCGATCGCCTCGGTGGCGACGGCGACGATCGCTCGGCTTGGCCCGGCGCACCTCACGGTGGTCAATCGAAGTGACGATCATGCCCTGGAGCTGGCCGCGAAGTACGCCGGCGAACCGTTCGGCGTCGAGTCCGCTCCGCTCAGCGAGCTGTCGCAACAACTCGCGACTACCGACCTGCTGGTGACTTGCACCGGCGCAGCCGACGTACTGATCACCACAGACCTGGTGGCCATGGCGCGAGGATCGCTCCCCGCCGGACCAGCGGCACCACCGTTGACGATCATCGACCTCGCGCTTCCTCACGATGTCGATCCGGCGGTGGTTGCGCTCCCCGGGCTGCACCTGGTCAACCTGGCCGACTTGGCTGAGGCTTCGGCGGGCTCACTCAACGACGATGTCCGCACGGCAATCAGCTCGGTGCGCGCGATCGTCCGGGAAGAAGTCGCTACCTTCGTGGCGGCACGGCGCCGAGCAGGAGTGACCCCGACGGTGGTGGCGTTGCGGTCGATGGCGACCACCGTGGTCGACGCCGAGATCGCCCGGCTGGATGCTCGCTTGCCCGGTCTCGAGCCAGCGGTTCGCGATGAGGTCCGGGCGACGATGCGGCGGGTAGCCGACAAGTTGCTGCATCAACCGACCGTTCGGGTGCGAGAGCTGGCCGACTCGGGGGACGCCGTCTCATATGCCGCCGCGTTGGTCGAACTGTTCTCGCTTGACCCTGACGCGGTTGCCGCGGTAACTCGTGGAGAGGGGTTCGAATGACTGACCAACCTCAAGTGACCGGGCAACTTAAAGTGACGGGGCAACGATGGGCCTCGGTTCGGCTGGGCACCCGGGCGTCCCTGCTTGCCAGGAGCCAGGCGCAGACGGTGGCCGCTGCGATGGGTGAGCGGTGGGGTGCCGAGGTGTCCCTAGTGGAAATCATCAGCGACGGCGATCGATTGACTGGGAGTCTGGCCGCGCTCGGTGGCGCCGGAGTTTTCGTGGGTGCGTTGCGTCAAGCCCTGCTCGCCGGTCAGGTGGACGTCATCGTGCACTCGCTCAAGGACCTACCCACCGCGCACCATCCGCAGATCGCGCTCGCCGCGGTGCCTCTGCGCGAGGACCCGCGCGACGTGCTGGTGGCTCGGGACTCGCTCACCGCCGGGGAACTGCCCCCGGGCAGCAGGATCGGAACCGGCGCTCCGCGTCGCGCCGCGCAGCTTCGAGCGCTAGCGCTCGGGCTGAGCATCGAGGATATTCGTGGCAATGTCGACACCCGGTTGGCCAAGGTGCAGGCCGGGGAGTACGACGCGGTCGTGCTGGCCCGTGCTGGGCTGGCGCGACTTGGTCGGTTGGCCGAGATCACCGAAGTTCTCGACCCGCTACAGATGTTGCCGGCGCCGGGACAGGGGGCGCTGGCCATCGAGTGCCGGGCCGGTGACGAAGCCTTGTTGGCGGGCTTGGCTGACCTGGAGGACCCGGCAAGCCGTGCCGCGGTCGAGGCCGAGCGGGCGCTGTTGGCGGGTCTGGAGGCCGGCTGTTCGGCACCGGTCGGCGCCTTGGCCGAGGTCGTGCAAGGCGACCACGGCGACGAGTTGTGGTTGCGAGCCATCGCGATTTCGCCCGACGGCGTATTGAGCGTCAAGATGTCAATTACTGGTTCTCCTGACGACGCCATTGGCGTTGGAACCCGTCTTGCGAGTCAAATGCTCGCCGATGGCGCAGTCAGCGTTATGGCAAGCCCGGCAGTGGCCGAGGTTGCTGCGGTAACACCATTGAGAAGGCAAGGGGCATGACGCAAGCGAAGGACGTTTCTACTCAGTTTGATGGCCCCCTGGACGGTCCGGCGGGGGACACCCCCCTCGGCGCGCCGCACGCGTCGCAACGCCGTGGGTGGGTCTCATTCGTCGGCAGCGGACCGGGTGACCCCGGGCTATTGACGTTGCGCGCGCTGGAGTTGCTGCGCCAAGCTGACGTGATCATCACCGAATCGGCTGAGCACGAACCCATGGTGCGATCGCTACTGGAGTTGGCCGGTCGACCAGTCGGTGGCGACGGCGAGCCGAGCGTTGCGGATGGTCCCGAGTTCGTCGACGGCGGGTTCGGTCAGGACGGCCAGGTCCTCACGCATGCCGCTCGGGCCAAGGTGGTCGTCCGATACGCCAAGACCGGCGCCCGGGTGGTTCGGTTAATGGCCGGCGACCCATTCTTGTATGCGTCCGGCCCGGAGGAGGCGCAGGCCTGCCTGAAGGCCGACATCGGGTTCGAGCTGGTGCCCGGCGTGTCCTCGATCACCGCGGTCCCGGCGTATGCCGGCATCCCGCTCACCACCCAGAACCGGCGTGAGATGTCGGTGGTTGCCTGGAGCCCCAAGGTCGACTGGTCCAACTATGCCGATGACCGGACTCTAGTGCTGCTCTCCGCGGTCGATTCGCTCACCACCATCGCGACGGAGCTGGTCGCGGCGGGCCGGTCCGGCGATACACCGGTGGCGGTGACCAGGGTCGGCACGACAACCAATCAGACCACCCTCACCTCCACCTTGGCGAAGGTCGGCGCGGAGCTGCGCCAGGCTCCGATCGACCCGCCGGCGATCGTCGTGGTGGGCCAGGTGGTCGACCTGCGGCAGACGTTGTCGTGGTTCGAAAGCAAGCCGCTTTTCGGCTGGCGGGTACTCGTGCCGCGCACCAAGGAACAAGCCGCGTCGCTGTCGCGACGCCTTCGCGGTTTCGGTTCGGTTCCTGAAGAGGTTCCGACGATCTCCGTCGAGCCGCCGCGAAACCCACTACAGATGGACAAGGCAGTGCGCGGCTTGGTCGAAGGGCGCTATGAATGGATCGCCTTCACTTCGGTCAACGCCGTCAAGGCGGTCCGGGAGAAGTTTGAAGAGTATGGGCTCGACGCCCGAGCCTTCTCGGGCCTCAAGATCGCTGCCGTAGGCGACAAGACCGCGGAGTCCCTGCTGGCCTGGGGATTGCGCGCGGATCTCGTGCCAACCGGAGAGCAGTCGGCAGCCGGCCTGCTCGCGGACTGGCCAGAGTTCGACGCGGCGCTGGACCCCATCAATCGAGTGTTTCTGCCGCGGGCCGACATAGCCACCGAGACCCTGGTCGCCGGCCTGATCGATCTGGGTTGGGAGTGCGACGACGTGACGGCCTATCGCACCGTACGCGCCGCGCCCCCGCCAGCACCCATCCGAGATGCGATCAAGTCGGGCAAGTTCGACGCTGTGCTGTTCACCTCCTCGTCGACTGTGCGCAACTTGGTCGGTATCGCGGGGAAGCCCCACCCGTCGACCGTGATCGCGGTTATCGGCCCGGCGACGGCAAAGACTGCCAAGGAACACGGCCTGCGCGTTGACGTATTGGCACCGACACCGTCGGCGGACGCCTTGGTGGACGCGCTGGCGGACTTCGGCGCGCGCCGCCGACTGGCCCTGATCGACGCCGGGCAGCCGGTCAGCAAGCCATCGGATCGCAAGCCGTCGGCGCGCCGCAAGGCCACGCTCAGCTGAGATGCGGCCCAGCGATACGCCGCCCGAGGCGGTGATTCGTCCTCGCCGCCTGCGACGCACCCAGGCGTTGCGGGAGTTGGTCGCCGAGACCGATGTCACGGCCGGCCAGCTGATCCTGCCGCTGTTCGTGCGTGAAGGTGCCACCGAACCGCGACCGATATCGTCGATGCCCGGGGTGATGCAGCACACCCGAGACAGCTTGCGAGCGGCCGCCGGTGAGGCGGCTGAGCTGGGGCTGGGCGGAGTCATGCTTTTTGGTGTGCCCGAGGTCAAGGACGCGGCGGGCTCGGGTGGCGTCGACCCGGGCGGCGTTCTCAATGTGGCTATCGCCGATGTGGTATCCGAGGTCGGCGATGCCGTCACCGTGATCGCGGATCTGTGCCTCGACGAGTTCACCGATCACGGGCACTGCGGCGTATTGGCGCCGGACGGTTCGGTCGACAACGATCGAACCGTGGCGGCGTACGCCGAGATGGCGGTGGTTCAGGCCTCGGCTGGGGTGGCCATGGTGGGTCCTAGCGGCATGATGGACGGCCAGGTCGGTGTCGTTCGAGGTGCGCTCGATGCCTCCGGGTTCGCCGATGTGGGCATCCTGGCCTACTCCGCGAAGTACGCCTCCGCCTTTTACGGACCCTTCCGGGAGGCGGTCGATTCGTCGCTGACGGGTGATCGACGGACCTATCAACTCGATCCGGCCAATGGGCGTGAGGGGGTACGCGAGGCGTTACTGGATGTAGCCCAAGGCGCCGACATTGTTATGGTCAAACCGGCGCTGGCCTACCTCGACGTGGTGCGCCGAGTGCGCGATGCGGTTGAGGTTCCAGTCGCGGCCTATAACGTCTCGGGTGAGTACGCCACCGTCGAAGCAGCGGCCGCGCGGGGGTGGATAGATCGAGACGCCGCGGTGCTCGAGACGCTGTTGTCGATCCGTCGTGCCGGCGCCGAGGTCATCGTGACCTACTGGGCAACTCACGCCGCAGCGCACCTGCTTGGCTAGCGCACCCAGCGAGCCGACCAGTCGATGACGTGTGCACCTCGTTGAGGTGCACACGGGTTGTCACGTGCCACTGGGGCTGAGTTGGCTAAGAGTCAGGGGATGGGCTGGCGCTGGGGGATGGACTGCCGGTTGGGCTGGGGCTGGGGGATGGGCTGCCGGTGGGGCTGGGGCTGGGGGTTGGGGTGGCGCTGGGGGTGGGACGGGCG
>JBOFLH010000566.1:0-5750 GCA_051657765.1 Nocardioides sp.
TGACGTCGAACCGCGTTCGGGAAACCGGGCGCCTCGACCTGACCGGGCGCCGGATCGTGCCTCTCGCCGGTCACCGCGGATGCCGCGACGACGACCCGCTGCGACTGGAAGCCGCGGTACTCGCAGCGGAGTTGGCGAACTCGCTCGCCGTGGATTCCGCAGGCAACCAGGTGCTGGCCCTGTCGCCGCAGCAGACAGCTTCGAATCGGCAACAGGACCATTGCTACACCGCGGCCGCGGCTTCCTTGCAGGCGCAGGATCCACACCTGACTGTTGGTTTGCCGGCGGAAAGCTACCGCTATTGCGACCTATCCGGGCTCAATCTCAGCGGGGCGCGGCTGGCCAGCGTCGACTTCGAGGGCGCGAGCCTCGACGACACGAATCTGACCGACGCTCAGCTCTCCGGTGCCAACCTCAAGAGAGCTTCGCTGGTGCGCGCCCGCCTCACGCGCGCGCAACTGGCGCGCGCCGATCTCTCCCGAGCAACCCTCGATGGAGCGGATGCTTCCGGCGCTAGTCTGTTCCAGACGACACTCATCGGTGCCCAGCTCACCCGGGCTACCTTCGCCGACGCTCGCCTTCGTCAGGCGGACCTCAGTGGTGCCACCCTCACCGGAGCCGACTTCACCGAGGCGGATCTACACCAAGCCACCCTCACCCGTGCGGACATTGTCGACGCTCGATGGGACGGCGCCGACCTGAGCGGAGCGCGTCTTCCGGCCGACTTCCCGGCACCCGAAGCCGGTCCGGATCATCCGGCCGGCGCGGAGGCTGAGACCGTGGTGCACCTGTCCGAGTTGGAGTCGGCCGAATGGGCGAACGATGGGGCATCTGGTTTGGCTGAGTCGCTCGGTGACGGCGGCTCGGCAGCGCAACTGCAGCATCGGATGGCGTTGCTCGGCCAGCGATGGGTGCACTGGCGTGCTCCGCACATCGGATCGGAGTCGGTGCTGGCCGGTCGGCCGCTCGCCGATTGGATCTTGCCGTTGACGCCGGAGGATCTGCGGTCGGTGGAGAACCTGGCGGCGGTCGTTGCCTGGCAACGAAAGTTCACCGGATTGCGGCTGCGCCTGGTGGGTGACTTCTCCGAGTCGCACGACGGCGAGGAGCGGTACGGTAACCGGTTGCGTGGGTTGAGGTTGATCGGTGCGGACCTGTCCCAGGGCCGGTTCGATCGGGTGTCGCTGGCTCAGGCGAATCTGGTCGAGGCCTACGCGGCGGGGGCGTCCTTCCGAGACGCCAACCTCACCTGGGCGAAGTTGACTGGCGCAGACCTGTCTGGGGCCGACTTGACCAGGGCCGACATGACGCTGGCGTGGTTGCACAATGCGAACCTCCGCGAAGCGAACCTGTTCCGGGTGGACACCGCCGGGGCGAGGTTGTCCGGCGCGATCTTTGATCATGCGAACCTGAACTTCGCTCGAGGCGCGGTATTGGAGCTGCCCTGGGAGGTGTTGCGCCGGGCTCTGCCGATCAAGGCCGAGGCGATGCCGCAACTGACGATGTTTGACTCGACCGAGGAGCCGACCGGGTTCAACCGACAACTAGAAGTCCTCGTGCGGTCTCTGCTTCGGACGCGTTCGCTGGACGGCCCGGCCGCCGAGCTGCATCTGCAGTTCGGCCGGTCTCGGCGAACCGCTGACCAGTTCTGGGTAATCGGCGTGGTTGAGGCAGACCCGCGTGGCGGGTCGGAGCGAGTGTGGGTCGGCCTCCCCTCCGGCCACCAAGAAACTGAAGAATCTCAAGCGGTGGCAGATCGGCGATGGCTGCTCGGTGCAGTCGATCCGGCGGCCTTCGCGCCGTGGGCGGGCCGATTCGAGCTGACCGACGTGGCCACGCCAGATTCGCTCGAGTCGACTGGCTTCGCCGAGTCGGTCGGGGACGTGCCGGGAGACTTGGTGGGGGACGGACCGGCTGGTTTCCCGTGGCGCGAGCTCGTCTTCCGAGGCCGGGACCTCTCCGGTATGAGCTTCGTCGGCCTGGATCTGACGGGTGTCGATTTCGCCGATGCTGACCTGTCGGGCGCGGACTTCTCCGGTACTACATTGCGCGGGGCGACGTTCCGTAGGGCAAGGCTGCGGAACGCGCGCTTCCAGGACGCTGTGTTGACCGGTGCCGACTTCGAATGTGCGGTGCTAGAGGGGGCCGACTTCTCGGGTGCCGTGCTGGTGCACGCCAACCTGGCCGACGCGAATCTGCGGGGCGCGAACCTGTCCAGCACGGTGTTGGCTGGCGCGACACTGAGGGGCGCAGTGCTGGCGGACGCAGGGTTCGCTGGGGTGGACATTGACGGTGTGCTGGACCTGGATGGAGTGGATCTATCCGGAGTGGTGGGCTGGGGCGAGCCGGGTCCGGACGGCACGGTGCGAGTGATGGCGGGCACCGGGGTAGGCGCAGGTGGGGCGACGGTACCGCCCCTCTATCAGGTGACCGGGCGAGACCTAGCGACCGGCGGAACCGATTGGGCGTTGCTGGAGTTCCTGGTGGGAGTGCTGCCGGCCGGCGCGAATGCCCGCCACTTGATCGGGCAACGAGGCCTGATCTGGACGGTCTTCGCTGACGACGCTGGTGGTGTGTGGGGCGCGGCATACGCTCGCCAAGTGGTGGGCGCCAAACCGGCGCAACGGATCGGACGACGGGAACTTTCCGGGCGGCCGGCCGTGTGGGAGCCATACGTGTGGGCCGACCGCCGGATGGTCGACGCGGAACGACGCTTGGTCGCGGCCCTGCAGATTCAGCTCGCTGGCTCTGACGTTGCGCACATACTGCGAGCCGCCGCGTTGTCAAGGGCGCGAGCTGTCGCCGACGCCTTGACGCTGTTGGTCACCGACGACTTCCCGATGGCGTTGCCGCTGAGCTCGCGATTGACGGCGTACATATCGGGACTACTTGACTACTGGGCTCGGGATCAGTTCAGGTCCCAATGGGATGAGTGGCTGACCGATGAGCCCGGGGTCATTCGGGTTGCGCTCACCGTCGTGCAACGACAGTGCCCCGAACTCCGCTTGATGCATCGCGACATCGCACACACTCCGCACGATGGCGCGGCCGATCGCCACCGGGGCGGAATCGAGGTACGCCTTCGCGCGGTGTTAGCTGACTGGCACGACGACGACCCATGGGGACGAACCCTGGCCGGGCAGGTCGTCGGCATGCTGGCGGGCCTGGGACGCCTGCACACCAGCCCGACCGGACGAAACGTCCTCGTCCTTACCGCGGAGTCCCTCGGCCACCGTAGTGTGGCGGACCGCCGTCGACTGGCCTGGATCCGAGATCGATCGGGTCCGATTGTTGAGCTGGCCGAGTTGCCGGGAGTGGACCTTTCGGGTATCGATCTCGCGGGTTTGAACCTATCGGCGACCGAGGTCTCCCGGTTGAGTTTCCTGGCGGCCGGAAACGCGGACGAGGCCGTAGGGCAGCTGGCCACCATCCTGGCCGGCCTGACCACCGGTGACGGGCCGCGTATGGTGGCGATCACCTCGGGCTTCGCCCGATTCGTCGAAGCGTTGGTGGTGTCCTGGCTCGACACCGGGGCGTGGGTTCCGGAGCCGCGCGACGCCGAAGCTCTACGGGTACCAGCGCTGGCAGGCGAACTGGTTGTCCGCGCCGTCGATGAACTGCGCTCCCGGTATCCGGCGCTCGGAGTTGTTTACGACGGGGGCCGATGGTTGAGTCGAATACCCAAGCACCAGGACATCGCGGGTGGTCGGTGGCATCAGCTGCTGGGATTCCTCACCAGACAACACATCGCCGAGGTGGAGAGCCTGGCGTTGGGGGAACACCGCGAGGATCTGGTCGCGTTCCTCGGCGAGCGAGGGCGACCGCCCGCTTGGATCTCGCAGGTGCCGGACCAGCTGTCGCCGGAAGTCCTGGCGGATCGTCTGCTCGACATCGACGGTGGCGTGATTGCCGTCGGCCTGAAAACGGGCCGTAGGTTCCGGGGCATCGCATCCGCGGTGGTGGTGCCCGGACAGCCCACCCGGCTGGGACCGTTGGTGGTGGAAGCCTCGCCGAACTCCGACGACCTGCGTGGTTGGTTGCTGGCCTTGCTCGCTCGGCGACTGGGATTCACCCCGCAGCGCCACCCGGATCTGGCAGTCGAACAGATGGTCGGGATGATCGACTTGATGGTCGAATCCTGGCCGAGCCACCCTGGGCAGCACGATCCAGGCACGGCTGACACGAGCGAATCGAACGCGATGACAGGTGAACCACGGCTGTCCCATCGGCTGACCGGTAGTCGCGATCTGGTGGCATGGGCGAGGGAACGATTCGGCAGCCATCGAGTGCTACGCGCCGCGCTGGAGGAGCTGGCCCGCCGGCGTCCAGAGCTCGAGTTCCGATTCATCGGCGCGGGCCCGAGCGTGACGCCCGCCATGCTGGCTCGGGCCGGCGGGGTGCAGCGGGTGGACCAATTGTTGACCGACTGGGGCGCCTCCTGGTGGCAGATTGGGATTAACCTCTCGGGGGTGTTCGCCGGAGTCGATCTGCGAACGATCAACCTGACGCGGGCCACCCTGGACAATGCGGACGCCTTGCAGGGCGCCCGATTGAGCCGGAGCGCAGGAACAGCGGGCCCGATCGCGGCCGCGAACCTGAGTGGGGCACACCTACCCGGAGCAGATCTCGAAGACACCGATCTGTCCGGCGTCGATCTCCGGGACGCGAACCTGGCGGAAGCCTGGCTAGGTGGCGCCACCCTGACGGACACCAACCTGCGTGGCGCGGACCTGCGCGGCACCGGGTTGACCCCGGAGGCGCTGCGAGAAGCCGATGCCCTGTGGAGTGACGACACCAAGGTCGATGACGAGGCTGACGGCCGCTTCGCCGGACGAGCCGAATCGGTCGGGGATTCGCCCATCGGCCGAGGTTGGCCGTGGTCGACGCACCGCGACACTTCGATGGCGGAATCGGTGGGCTCGGGCCCTGAAGGCGCCGACCTGGACTTCACCGCAAGCTATCGGCGACTGCTGGGCGATTTCGCGATTCCGTTGACCGGCGCGCTGATGAGCACAGCGCAACCACTTGATCCGCCACAGCACGATCCACGACGTCTTCGGCTGATGACCGCCATCAGCGATCTTTACACCGGTTTCGGCGAGCAACTGCTGGAGGTGGCGCTGAGCGTCCGGCTGGACGTTAGGAGGCCGTTTCCAGGGTTTGCCGAATCTGCGGCCGGTCGGTGGTTGGCGGGACGCTTTGCCGGGTTGACCCAGGAGTTCTCCGCCGAACTCGCGCGCGGGCAGGCAGCGGACCTCTTCGGCGGCGTCGACGGCCTCGACATGGATGTTGTGCGTGCCTTGGCGATGTTCGGCCGACACCTGAGGAAGACCGAACAGCCCGGGTTCGCCGAGTTCGCGGACCTGGTGACGCCGCGGCGCCTGAACGGATCGCGCGGCAGACTGATCGCCCTCGGTGTAGCTCAGTCCGGCGCGCTGCTGCCTGCCTTGTGGCATGCCGCCGGGGTGACGGCCGAGCGTGCGGAGCGCCCGCCGACGCGCCTGGGATATCTGCTGCCCATCGGTCGTCAGCCGTCCCTGTCGCCATCGGGGTTCAAAGGCACAGCTCGCGACTTCGTCTCCACGTTGACGCGTGAAGAAGTCCAGGCCGGAGACACTGTGGTGTTGTTCGACGATGTCATCGCCAGTGGGCAGTCGATGCGGGCCGCTCTCGCTGCCGTGCGGCGGGTTTTCGGCAGCGATATCACGCTGATCATTGCCGTCCCCTACGCGGACGCCGGAGAGACCTTC
>JBOFLH010000567.1:0-2462 GCA_051657765.1 Nocardioides sp.
GGCGGGCTTCTACCGCTACGAGCTCGGAGTACTGGCTGCCTCTGGGGTCGTTGCCTTGCAGGACGCGATCGACACGTGGGGATCTGTCGCAGCCGGCGCCGGTTTGGACGCGCTTATGGATTCGCTAGCTGCAAGTCAGGTCAGCGGATTGGTTACGCCGAGAGGACTTCGTCTCCCGGTAGCAGGCTCGAACCTAGACGTGCGGTTGACTCTTGAGGGCGTTGGTGCCGACGGCGCCCTCAAGGTGGCGATCGAGACAGAGTCTGAAGAAGAGGTCAGCGCGTTCCGCTGGTCGGCCGCTCAGGGAGACCTTCTGGCAATATCTCGTCACCTCGACGCGACCCTCGTCGGGTTGGGATTGGGAACGGGCTACTTCACCGCCACGCCGGAGGTCCACAGGGTGGCCGCAACGCTCCACACGGCTGGTGTCCGCCTGTCGCCCAGCGGATTCGGGCCGCCTCTGACCTTCGGCGTCTCGCACGTCAACGGCGAGTGGATCCGGGCCGGCAAGTGGGTGTTCTCTTCGCGCGACAGGCGGCTTACCTTCGACTTGGCGCGCCTCCCCTCCCCTCACCACCTCCATGTCCTCGACGCGTCTCGTCCAGGCCTGAGGCGAGTACTTGGTGGGCTCTTGGGGTCACAGTCGTCGTGAGCTGTCCGGGTCTGTCAACGAGTATGAGAACGCACCCCGCTTCTCGGACCCGCCATGCGAGGCGGCTCAGCAGCGGTCATGTCGCTCAAGCCGGAGGTAATACCAGCCTGTTCAGCTGAGCGACTGCTCTTGCACCAACGAGGTTGCCCATGCCACATGCTCGGCCCAGATCGTTGAGGCCGCGGTGCTCTGGGAAGAGAAGCTGGGTTGCGTTGCCCTCCTGCTACATGGTGAGCATCTGATGGCGCTTAGAGATCCTCCTCGCGCCGACTGTTGACCACTTCGAAATCGGACCAGATCGTCCCAAGAGCTGCGACTGCCGACTCGACCGGATCCTCTATGAAGTACACGGGGACTCCCTGACCGTGCGCATAGCCGACCTCCAGGCACACACTGACGCCTGCGTACCCGTCAACGTCGTTTACGACTAGGGCATCGCTTGCCCTGATCTTGGCGAAGAAGGCATGCGTCAACTCAGCCTTGGTGTCCTTGTCAACCGTGACAGTAGTCTCGTCGAAGTCAAACTCCGGTGTGAAGACGGTATGACCGGCCGTCCGGAGGATGGCAGCCAACTGGCGCGCTTGGGGATAATGTTTGGAACTGCTGCTGACGGTGATGTTGGCCATGGCTCCTCTGCGGTTTCCTTTGTCCGTTCAGTTCTCGGAACTTCGGGGAGTGACGCGCTCGATCTCGGAGGCTGAGAAATCGGCCAGGCGCCGCAGTTCCTCCTCAACCCTCGGCTTCGGGATATGGGCCAGCCCGGCATTGTCGAGTGCCTGCAGAACACTGGACTCCAGCAGCGTCACGGCTGCCTCATCGCCGACGAGCTCGGTAAGCCAACGGTTGCCAAGCTTGACATGTTGAACCTCGTCGGCTGTTACAAACTCGAAGACCGCGGCAGCCTCAAGTTCTTGAGCGTCGACAAGCCGGTCGTAGACCACTTTCGCCGTATCGAGAGCACTCCCCTCACCAAGTCGCTGCTCTATGACCAGCCATTCTGTGATCGTGCTACCGCACCTGAACTTCTCCCAGATCTCGAACCGGATTGGGAAATCATCAGCGGAATGCCCACGTTGCCCAACCTGGCCCATGAAGAGCTCGAAGTGCCTCATCTCGTCGCGAACCTGGCGAGCGAGGTCGATGTGCAGCGCTAGGGGCGCCTCGGGCGTCGCAGCGATCATGGCGGCGCAGACCTCGGTTGCGCATAACTCGATCCGAAAGGCGAAGTCGTGGAGCTGGCCCGCGATAGTGTCGGGCCGATAGTTCGGCTGTGCGCGAGCCATGGTCGAAGGCCTCCCAGGGTACTCAGGTGGCTCGAAGGCGAGACCTTGCGTGGTGCGTTCCCGGGAAGGTTGGGACGGGATCCGACGATCGGCCAGAACGTCCAGGAGGTCTAAGACTTCCCTAAGGGTGTCGCCAGTTTCGATATCAGAGACGGCAAAGGCGTCTGCCCGAAACCTAACCAGGCGGCTGGATATCGAGTCGTAATCGGCCGAGCGGAGCAGACCATCGTTGCCATCGGCGACATGAGCCGACGGCAGCGCGGGCAACCGACTCATGCGGCCATCGATGCGCTCCAAGCCGCGCGCGATCGCCCAGGCATGGCGAGAACAACTTGCCTTGACGGTTAGATCCGTTGTCTCGACGAGTTCCACGCACGTCGTTTGCAGGAGTGAACGAAGGTCATGGGTGGCGCGAGCGAGGGCAACTCGACTCGCCTGGATGTTCTCGCCAAACGTCATCGCGGACCTCGCCGTCCGTTGGCCACAAGCTGGTTGAGAAGCAGAACACCGTGGGCTGGTGTGGCTAA
>JBOFLH010000568.1:0-10134 GCA_051657765.1 Nocardioides sp.
TCAGCCGGGGCACCCGCGGCATCCCGACGCTGCTGATCCGCACCCTCGTTCAGCCAGTTCGTTGGGGGGAGATCAGCACGAATGAGATCGACACCAGCAAACCCGGCCAGTCCCCAGGAATCGTGACCTGGCCATCGAAGACCTGACAGGTCAGCGTCCGCAAAGCCAGGTGCGGCAATTCCTCGGCCGAACGGAGCGAAGGGACTCGCTGAGGGCGACCGTCCATCGGGGAATGCGCCCGGGGAGTCTAGATGTGCCCGGCCTGGGTGCGCGTGACGGAATCCGACTTCGAAGTCGGGGCCACCGTGCCAACGGGAGTCGTCGAGCAGCGTGGCGCCTGGCTCGCGCGCGTCGACCGCGGCAGCCAGTTGAGCCGACAGCCACTCCGTTGGATCAGTGACGAACGCGCCGAAGGAATCATCGAGCCACACGTTCGGCGCCCACATGCCAAGGTCACCCATGGACTCAACCAGACCGACCCCTTTGACGGTGCCGATGCCGCCCAGGAAGCCATGGAGTCTGGTGCTCTCATCGAGAAGCACCACTACTACCCCGCCGGCGGCCGTGAACGAGTTCACATGAGCCCACACCGCGTGCGCCGACAGCGAACTGAATTTCCTAGTGAAGAAGTCCACCAGCGCAAGGATCATGTCCTGGTCGACATGCCCAACCGGCACGTCACCGGCAGGGTCGAACGGGTCATTCATCAAGGTGACCGCCACCAAGCCGTCCGACTCCGGCGACCAGTGCGATCCGGCAGACAGTCGCTGACTTCCGTCGCCCACCGACTCCGCGTGGGACCCACCGTCGACCAACGAATCATCCCTCACGATGGAGCCACTCAAGCTCGCGCCGGCGAGCTCGGTATGGTCCAGATTGGCATCGACCAGCACAGCTCGTATGAGGTTCGCGTCGCTAAGATTCGCATGCGCGAGGAACGCGCCCCGTAAGTTTGCATCTTGAAGATTGACCGCTATCAGGTTGGCGCCGATCAGATTGGCGCGCACCAACACTTTCCCCGACAGATCCGTATTGGAAAGTTCGGAAAATGCCAGCTCCGCGTCCGACCAATTCTCACCCACCATGTTTAGGGTGACGGTGCCGCCGTCCAGACGGAAAGCGCGCAGCGCGTTCCACCAGGACTCCGGCAGCCGTTCAGCACGCTCGCGAGAAAGACCCACTTCTCGATCTAGGCCTGGACCAACAGCGACCGTCTCTAGCTCCCGATAATAGAAGCCAACCGCGAGCTGCCACGGATCCTCTGTCCAATCGTTGATCTTCATCTGATCAAGCTGGACGTGAATACCCGAAAGATCAAACTTTTCGATACCGAGCGCCATCATTTCGTCCCGCACGGCCGCAGGAAAGAGGTCTGAGGAGAAGGTCCCTCGGAAACTTAACGTTAGCCCGGGAACACCCCCTTCGTTGTGAATGAGAATATCCAAGGTATCGGCGGTCACCGAGCTGGCCCATTCGTCAACATCGTCCACCCAGCTTGCGGTGCCCACCGCCTGATCGCGCCAGGGTTTCACTAGCTCCGCGATCTTCCTTGTGTTCCACTCATTGACGCCCAGGAAGGGATAGTCGATCATCCGGACCAAGATGGCCGCTAGGCGCCAGGATGCCACCAGCGCGTCGTCGAACGCCTCCTGAGCGTCGGGGGCCAACGGGCCTAGTCGCCTCAGGAGGTTCTCCCGCAGGACACTTTCGATACCTACCACGTTGGGGTCGCCGAAAATTCGCGGCTCCCACCGCGCGTCCACGCGACCTGCCCAGGCGATGCCCCACACAACCCCTGCTTGGTCTGCCACCATCGTTGCCGTCGCGCCAGCGAGCACTTCGGCGAGGTTTGGCCATCCCGCGCCCTCAGGCAGCATCCGATTCAACAACGAGCTTGCCGATGCGATCAGCTCATCTGTCAGTGCGTCGACAATCACCAACGAGTCCGCCGTCGGCGCGTCAATCCCCCCACCATCGCCAACGGACTCAGCAAAGCCGGGGTTCCGAATGTCGTCCTCGCCCTCCACAGGAGCGTTGGCAACCACCGAATGAGACACGGGTCTTAACAGGGCTGCCAAAGCGACCTCATCAACCACCTCCCCACCGTGCTCGACCACTAACCCGGCCGGATACTCCGGCCGCAGATCCTCGACCGCCCGGATCAGGTCATAGGAGCCAGTCGACCAACGCAACCAATCAACGACCTCGTCGGTCAACACCACCCGGGCGGGACCCGGGCCTTCGGCTACCGTCGACCGCGCGACCACGGCGCGCACCGCACCCCACACGTCATTGCCGCCCAACAGCCATTCCGCGGGCGCCCGTGCCCCCGAGACATCCACGCCAGCCACCAGCACTCCGTCGTCGAACACCAGCTCGAATCCCGAGTCCGCCCACTCGGTCGGCCAGCGCAGCCCGTAGAGCACCGAACGCAGGTCCGGAGTGGTCGCATACCTCCCGGCCCACGCCATCAACTCCTCGGAGACTCGCACCGCTCGCGCCGCGCCGTCCCGCTCCAGCAACCACCCCAACACCGCTGGTACCAAGCCCCACGGATCCCGCGGTGTTGTTCGCGGCAACGCCCCGGTCACCTGACCTCGTGGGCGCATCACCGCACCCGTCAAGTCCACTCCAGGGACGTCCACCACGTTCCTGTACACCACCTGCAAATCGGTGAAACGCCCCCACAACCCGCGCACCGCCTCAAACATGGGCCAGGTATCGGGTCGAGCAACCCCCCGGTAGGTACTCCGGGCGGTCAGTTCAAGCAATCGTTCGTCGACCACCAACACCAGCTCACCGGTGTCAAAGCCTGTTACCAACGCCTGCAGAACCGCTTGCACCACGCCCCACGGATCCCGCCGCGTGGTCGCCGACAACGGGATCTGTACCCCGGACACGTCCACGCCACCGGCCACCACGCCCTCGAACACCACATGCAACCCAGGCCCCTCGGTGTCCGACCATGCCTGCGCCAACCCCTCGCGCACCAAGGCCGCCGTTCCCAGGTCCAACCACTCCAACTCGCTCAGCAGGGCCGAGTCGAACACCAGAGTTGGCCCATACAAGCCCCCGCCCACCCGTTCGTTCAACAACGCAACCCAGCTCGCAACATCCGAGCCCACAGGCACGGTGTCCCGGGGAAC
Organism: Nocardioides sp.; assembly: GCA_051657765.1. Lineage (GTDB taxonomy): Bacteria > Actinomycetota > Actinomycetes > Propionibacteriales > Nocardioidaceae > Nocardioides. The sequence continues at coordinate 3,147 of JBOFLH010000568.1, forward strand.
GGCGAAGTCGATGCCGTTGGCAGCTGTGAACGCCGCTCTAGCTGCGTGCAGACTCTCGAAGAGCGCCGCGAAGTCATGGGCCAACGCGGCCTTGCGAGCGAGCATCGCGTCGATCAGGAAGTCCGGGTCAAGTCGTGCCAACGCGCTGTTGTCCGACGTCACACTCGGATTCTGCAGAATCGTCTCATACAACAAGCGAGCCGATTGGGTGTCAATACCTACCGCATAACGCGGAGGGAGGCCTTGTTCGACCAACTGACGATTGACTCGAGCTTGGGCATCCAACGCCGACGGCAGCCAGCCCGAACTCACCCCAGGACCACCGACCCGAGCCCCTCCGTAGACCTTGGCAATCAGCGCCGGGCGCACCAATCTCCGTAGGTCGCTGTCGGCGATGTTCTGAATCATCGACACCGTGGTGTCGACAACTTCCCGAAGCGCGGCTAGGTCCACATCTGGACGACGGCTGACCTCCCGCATCACCCGTCCATACAGGTCGAGCCGGGCCCGGAACGGACTCAGCGAACCAGACGGATCCAGCACCCGCGGCAGGCTGGACTGGAACCAGGTCGACACCCCACCGCCGAAGCCGATCCGGAACAGTTGACCGCCCGGCGTACGTCGGAAGTTGCTCGGCAGTCCGGTGAAGTCGTCGAACAACCAGCTCACCACCAGATAGCGCCAGATCTGCACAATCTCCGGGCCCGCTAGGGATCCCGGCGCAAAACCTCCGACCCATGCTTCTTCGGAATCGACCAGCCGTTCTATCGTCCCGGTCGGACCGCCTTCCTCGGCCTGGAACACATATGTCTCGGGAACCCGCACTCCCACTCGCGCAGCCACTCGTGATACCGCCACTTTCATGAGCGACACCGAGGTCTCCTGAGCGGTGAACAGCCACTTCCCCCCCACTCGATCCTCGTATACGTCGCCCTCGGCGGCTGCCCGATCGGCCTCACCGACCAGGCACAGCATGTTCCGTGGAAACGGAGCGACCACCGACCACAGTCGGCCACCATCACCGACCGTCTCGGCCTTACTGCGGTCGCCCGCGGTCGGCCCCAGGTACGTGTCCGCTTCGGTATCGAGCGACACTTCTGACTGCTGTCGCGGGCTCTCTTCCTCGTGAAGGACAGGGGGGTCCGCAACAGCCGACACCGAGTCCTCGGCATACTCCACTGTGGATACACCAGCGGCGAGCAAGACCCGCTCCAAGTACTTGGCTAATTCCTTCGGGCCCGAAACCCCAGTGGCGGCTATCGCAGGAGCCATCCGCTCCCGGGTCACTGCATCCAGCTTCTGATCTGAGGCTTCCTGGTGGAAAATGTGCGAGCCTGAGAAGGCATACGTGAGCGACCACATCGCCAGCCATTGCAGGGTCTCGGCGGGAAGGTCGGCGAGGGATGGGTCGGCGGCAAAGGCTTCCCTGGCTCGCCGTACGTGCCTGACTATGCTGCTCTCGTCCTTCGACGGCTGCCCATCGTTTACGGTATTGCGGGATGTGCCCGCCGACGAATTCACCGTCGAGCTATCCGCAGGCGCCGGATGTTCACCTTCGTCATGAAGCCCGGGGACGCTACGCAACCAATCCGCCAGCTGGTCGAGCTTGTCGGTGCCAGTGAAGCCACCGAGGTTCGCGGCGGTACTCGCGGTCACTCTCACCGCCGAGGGCTTCACGCCGAGTCCTGGTGCGGCGTCGTCGAAGGAGTAGCCGCTGGTTGCCCACATCGCCAGCACCTCCAACTGACGGTCAGACATCGCCCATCCGGGCACCCGCATCATGGCCGCGGCAATGGCTTCGAAGGCGGTCCGCTTGGCGGTCGGCCACGTCACGTCGGCCCGGATTGGCAGGCGACCTCCAAGCGCCTCCACCATCACCCGGCGCAGCTCGGACGGATACTTGTCGCTGATGCTGGCCACGATGCGGGTGAGTCGGCTGGTGAATGAGGCCGACTTCGGCCCTAGCGCAGCCGCGGCGTTCGCGTCGGTGAAGCCGTGCGCAGCGTACGCCGTCAACGCCCTACGGTCACGCGGTTTCACGCCGGCGAAGGGCGCCACCTCGAATAGCGTGCGGGCCAGCGCCTCACGTTCCTCGACATCCATGTCGGTGGCATCCGGCCGGTTGGCTGCCACCTGGTCGTTGGAGTCGCGGCGGGGAACGGCTGCGCTCGACGCGATGGGATCCGCGAGGTTGGTGGTCGCGCCGACCTCAACTTTCGGTATGTGCTTGGGGGCGGCAATCTGAGACACGTGTGCGGTCAGCTGATCAACTCGACTGGGGCCGTCGGCGGACTCCGGGAAGTCGAACCTGTCTGCGGCGCCTGCCAGCAGGGTGTCGAAGTCGGCCGGTTGGATGCCCAGCACGGACGCTGAGAAACCTCGGTTCCCTTGGGACGCCGCCCAGGCGGTCAGCGCCTCCAGCTCCCGCTCTGGCAACGCGCCCTGCCCGATAAGCCAGTCGTTCGCGATCGCTTCATAGAGGCGTCTCTTGCGCCACGACCACCCCGGGTGGGCCTGCACCGCGACACCGGTCTCCGCGGCTATCCGTTGCCGCAACTCGGCAACCCGTCGCAACCCCACCGCTGCCGCAATTCTGCCGAGGACGGCGAGCAGGCCCAACGGGGTCATCTCAAGCGCGGGGGCGGTCGCGGCCAGGTTCAGCCCATTCGCCTCGTACGCCGCCAGTACCCGACGCTGTTCGTCAGTGAGGCTAGCCTCCGCAATCGCGGGCAGCTGGTCACCGACAGACTCAGCGAGGGTGTGTCCATAGTCTGTGGCGGCGTGCTGATCTGCGAATCCCGCCCACGAGCGAGGGAAGTATGCGGACGAGAGCGAAATGTCCCGCCCGGTTTGTTCCTCGATCTCGGTGACGGCCCGGCGCATGGCCGCTGTCATCCGTTCCCTGCCGGGTTGGTCCAGGCCGTGAGCGAAGTTCGGGTTGAGATAGAGGATCGGCTGGCTATCTGGGCCGCCGAACCAGCCGGCGACGTACTCCGGTCCGATCGTGCCGAGGCCCGCCAACTCCGGCTCGTACAGGTAGTTGCTGTCCGCCCGGATCGTGCCGGCCCGCCCCAGATCGGTGGCGCGCTGCGGACTGACCACGGTCGGCGCGCCCACGATAAGGGTGACGACTGCGTGGCGCCTCGCTAGGGAGTAGTCCTTGGCCAGGTGTACCACGCGATAGACGTCGGAATCTCGGTCGAGCCGATGGTCGACCAGCGCCTGCGGCCCCCAGTCCGACCACGTGTACTGGAGGTTGCCGTCCTTGCTGGTACTTCCCTGCACCCCGAGTACGCCCTGGATTCCCGCCCATCGTTTGTCGCCCCGCACGTACCACTGGTCGGAGAAGCCATCGTCGCCACCGGGTCGTGCCGCTGGGTGGATCGTGAACTCGGGGTGATACGAGACCGGCGGCGGGAAGTGCGCGGCCACCACCGCTCCCGTGTCGAGGTCCTGCACGGTGATCACCAGCAGATCGACGCCATGGTCGGTGATCACTGCTCGGAGGTGCTCGCGCATCAACGACACCTCGCCAGCGATGTCGTCGGCGGGGTCGAGCAGGAAGCCCCGGCGGGAGATCGTCACGCCTTCTCCGCCCGGATACTTGTTCGCGGCCGGCTGACCGACTCCGACGAGCAGCCGGGGCGCATCCTTGGCGGTGGCGGCGGCGGCTACCCACTCCACCAAGTCCCAGATCTCAGCGTCAAGGTCCCGGGACGCGGCTGCCCGGACGCTGTCGCTGGTGGGGTTGCCGATCGACTCGGCGATGCCTGGGTCACTGTTGTCCGGGCCCAGATAGGTGTCGGTGTGGGTGGTGGGGGTGGGGATGTTGAGGTGGTCGGCGGCCGCGGGGGTGAGGGCGAGGATCCCGACGTTCTCGATGAGGGTGTGGGTGGTGTGGGTGTCCGCCGGGGCCGGGGTGCGGGTGTGGGTGTTGGTGACGGTGGCGTGGGTGTTCAACAGCAGATCGAACTCGACAAGGACCACGGGGCCGGTGTTGGTACGGACTCGTAGGTCCGCGCCTTGGGTACCGGGATCGAGCACGGTCGCTTTCCGGGCGGTGTAGGACCCCCCGGACCCGAGGACACCGTTGCCTTTCAAGATGAGTTCGGTCGGGAGCACGTTTCCTTGGTCGACGTTGATCGATCCACCATGGCCGGCCTCAGCAGCAGCGAACGTGCTATGCGAGGTGGTATCGAACCAGATCGAGAGGTTATCGATCGCCCCGTCGGTTTGGGTGATGAACCTCGGGTTACCGATCTGGGCGGTGTAACTGACCGTGATATCGCGGCCCGGGGCCGCGGTCCCGACCAGCCCCCCGACCTGTTCACCCACCATCAGCCGGTCGAACTGGCCAGTGATCACCGGGAGCGATAACAATGTATGCGCCGCCGACAACGCCCCCGGGGTCGAACTGATCGCCCGCCCAACCCCGGTGCTGGTGTTCGACAACGCCGCCACGATGGCATGCCGGGCCTCGCCCATCGCGGACAAATCAAGTGAATGCGCCGCGATCTCACCACGGTGTAACACCCCAGGAAGCGGAACCATCGGCGAAACCACCCCCGACCCCACCGGTGGTTGAGTGACCCGCGGAACCCCGAACTCATACCCGTCAAACGCAACCGGCACCGCCGCCCGGTACACCATCGACGCCACCCGGGAATCACCCCCACCAAGCAACCTCGACACCCCCCCGAACACCCCAGGAAGACGAGGAAGCTGGGGCAGACGCTTCGGGACCAGCTGCCCAGGCAACAACGCCAGGGTGTCGTGGACCTCGTACACCAACGTCGCGGTGACCGATAACGGCACGTCATAGACCCGATGATCACCGGCGAACCCAACATTCGACTGCTGCAACACCAACGGCGCCGCCCCCTGGAACCGGGCACCCAACACCGCCCGGTCCCCGCGATAACTCCCCCCGACCGATACCCCACCAGTCAACGCACCCGGCGAACGCACCGTACCCGTATCCTGAGTAATTTTCCCGGTCAGATCGAAGAACCCCGGCATCACCCGATCAACCCGCTCGTTGACCCGCCGCACACTGACCTCACCAGCACCCAACACCACCCCCGGCAACACCACCGGCACCCCCGGTGTTGCGGTCAACCGCAGCACCGGCCGAAGCGTCCCATGCATCCGCGGCTGGACCGGCAACTGAAGATCAACCCCACCACTCAACATCTGCGGTATCAACGGAACCAACCCGTCAACCACCACCTCACGCATCTTCGTCCCCGAATGACCCTCCACCACATACCGCATCCCGTTATGCCGCAACAGATCATCAACCGCACGCCACAACGACTCACCCAACACCCCACCCGGCATCGCCCACGAACCCAACGGAGTACCCGACAACACCGTCCGCACCAACCGCCGCTGCTCATCAGAAGACCCATGCCCAGCACCCCGAGCCACCGGCGCCGCCAACACCGGAACCTCCTGCAACCGACGGAACGGGTGCCCCGGCCGCGGCACCCCGACCGTCACCGCCCTCGGCACCACAAGCTCCCGACGAACAGCCGACAACCCACCCAACCGCTGCACCCGGGTAGGCCGGAAACTCACCACCACCGGCAAATGCCGCACCTCAAGATCAACCGCCGCAGCCGCCGCACTCACCGCCCGATCAGCATGCGTCTCCAAATACTGATGCACCCCACGTTGCTGCACACCCAAACCCGTGGCCTGATGCTCCAACCGGCCACCCACCACCCCCTCACCATCGGCATCAACCACATCAGCCCCACCCCGCAACGACTCCCTACGCTCGGTGACCCGCACATCCGCAACCGTGGTATCAACCACCCGCCCACTCTGCTGAGAATCACCCAACGCCATCAACACCCCATCGGGGCCTGACACCAACGTCCGAGGCTCATCAGCCTGCAAACCGAACTGGACATGCACCATGCCCAAAAACTCACCCAGATCATCATGGACCGGCACCCGAACCCCACCACCAGGACGCACCATCGCCGCCAACCGCGTCCGGACCGGTTCCGCATCCAACTGCTCACCGATATACCCCAACGCCCGATCCGTCACCACCCGCGGATTCGGCACCCCCGCATCCCGCAACACCCGCCACACCAACCTCTTCACCACCCCCACCCGCTGCACCACCAACGGCCACTCATGCGCCGCCAACACCGACTCCACCCGCCGCACCACCGGCCCACCCTCAACCGGCCCACCCTCAACCGGCCCACCCTCAACCAGCCCAGTGAACCCCTCCGGGGTATACACACTCAACGCACCCGGCAACTCCCCCGACACCCTCACCGACACCGGCTCACCCAACCCCGCGCCACGACCCGGCGACGCCAACCCCGCCACCTCATCAACCGACACCGACATCACATACGTCACCGGCACCCGACTACGCACCACCGGACCACTCACCGAAGCCGTCTGGTTCGCCCCGACCCACGGCCCCTCACCCACCCCCTCCACCGCAAAACCCCTACCCGCATAACCAAAACCCGCCGACGCATCAGGCCCCGCCAACCCAAACCCATCCGCATCACTCACCGACCCAGCCGGGCCCTGCACCCCACCATCACCAGACACCCCCACCCGCCGCGTCTCCTGCCGCAACCGAATCCGCCGATAAATCGACCCCATCGCCCACGTCGCATCACCCATCCCCCGCACCGCCGTCGCCCGCCCCCGATGCATCTTCGCCTGCACCTGCGCCACCACCTGCAACACCCGACCATCCACCGTGCCCACCTGCACCGACAACGACTCAACACCGCCATCAACCAACGACTTCTGACCAGCCACCAAATTGCCCGGCGAGAACGCCATCTGGAACGCCAACGCAATCCGCTGCCACTCCACCGCAGACACCAGCAACCCACCACCAGCGACCCCCGCCCGACTCAACCCATCCCACACCAACCCCAACACCCCCTCCTCAAGCACCTTCGACGCACCCTCCGCCGACACCACCACCCCCGCACCCAACCCC
>JBOFLH010000569.1:0-4288 GCA_051657765.1 Nocardioides sp.
ATGGCAGGGCTCCGGCACACGACTCGTGAATGAATCAGGAAACGACGGCGAGCACGTCGCGAGCCGAGAGGATCAGGTAATCCTCACCGGCGTACTTGACTTCGGTGCCGCCGTACTTGCTGTAGATGACTTTGTCGCCGACAGCAACGTCCAGCGGGACGCGGTTGCCTTTGTCGTCGATGCGGCCCGGACCGATAGCCATGACTGCGCCCTCTTGGGGCTTCTCCTTGGCGGTGTCCGGAATGACCAATCCCGAGGCCGTAGTCTGTTCAGCCTCGAGCGGCTGAACAACGATGCGGTCCTCGAGGGGCTTGATGTTGACCGACACGATGTCGACCTCCACTTTCTCCACTTGTTTCTGACATTTCCCGGCCCGCCCGAGAGGACGCACCGGCACGTTTGAGCTTGCTCGTGACGTACGCCGTCGCGGGGGTCGCACGTCGTCGCAAGCGCTGGCACACTCAGGTCGAGAGTGCCAAGTACGACGTTAGCACTCACTGTCGCCGAGTGCCAGAACGGGGGTCCGGAACGACGCCGCTGGGCTGTCAGGCGACCGATCACGGTGTTGCGGGCGGGCGGCCCCAGGTGATCAGCTGCGCCGGACGGCGGGCCGCCCGCGACCAGTCGCCGGTAAATCTCACCACGGCGACGGCCGAGGTCGGCATCGAAGCCACCTCACCGGTCAGCGCCAAGACCAGGTCCGCCATCGCCGGATTGTGCCCGACCAATGCCACGCACCCGAGCTCGGCAGGCAGACCGCGGACCACGTCGACCAGTTCGTGGCCCGCGAAGGTATACACCCGGCTCCGCACGTCCACGGTCACCTGGTAGGCCAGCTCGGCCGCCACCAACTCCCAGGTGCGGTGTGCCCGGCGCGCTGGCGACACCACCGCGGTCTCGATTACGACGGCTGAGCGAGTCGACCACTGGGCCAGCCACCGGCCCGCCTCCGCGGCCTGCCGGAGCCCACGCCGAGCCAGCGGCCGGTCCTCGTCGGCGTGATCGCCGGACCAGTCGGACTTGGCGTGCCGGATCAGGATCAGGGTTCGAGTCGGAGCCACGAATCGAAGCTAATCAGCTGCGGGCCACGGTTGCCAGGGTGTGGTTGGCGTATTCGGCTCAGGTGGCGCGCCGAGTACGCCAACCACACCGAAAACTGCCTGATGGGCAAGGATGACCGCATGGAACTGGAGACTTTCCGGTGGCTGTTGACCGGCACCGGCCAACGGCTCCTGGAGCAGGCGACTCATGCCTACGTCGACGCCGGTGGCGATCCTGTTCGGTCGACCGCGGCCGTGCGGCGGTTGGAATCGGACCCCGACCGGGCGGCCGCCGCCCTGACTCAGGTCGGTTTGCGCGCCCGGGCGGTAGCCAAGTTCGGCGACGATGCGGTGCGGATGTACTTCACCCCCGATGGTTTGGAGCAAGCCACCCGGCCACGGGTGGCCACGCATCGCGCGGCCCGGCTGGCCGCTGCCGAAGTCGGCTCGGTGATCGATTTGGGCTGCGGTGTGGGCGGCGACCTGATCGCGTTCGCGCGAGCCGGACTCACCACCGCCGGCGTCGATCTTGACCCGGTGCGGGTGGCCGTTGCTGAAGCGAATCTGGGTGCCCTCGGGCTGGGCGGGGCGGTACAGGTCGCCGACGCCACCGCCGTAAGCGTTGACGGTTTCGGCGCGACCTTCCTCGACCCGGCCAGACGCACCGGCCGGGGACGGGTGTTCGACGTGGACGACTGGACGCCGCCGTGGTCCTTCGTGACGTCGACCCTGACCGGTCGCGCGGTCGCGAAAGTCGCCCCCGGTATCCCACACAATGTGATCCCAACCGGTGTCGAGGCCGAATGGGTGAGCGAGCGTGGTGAGGTCAAGGAAGCCGCGCTCTGGTCGCCCTATCTCGCCGCCGCGCGGCGGCGAGCGACCGTGATCGGCGCGGGCGGGCTGGCCACGTTGACCGAAGAAGATGACCCCTTTGCCGACGAACCACGCCCGGTTCGCCAGCTCGGGAGATACCTCTACGAGCCGGACGGCGCGGTGATCCGGGCCGGTTTGGTCACCGCGGTGGCCGCCGGCGTGGACGGCGGACTCGTTGACGCCCTGATCGCCTACGTCACCTCAGACACCTCGTTTCGCAGCCCCTTCGCGACCGGCTATGAGGTGCTGGAGACCCTGCCCTACCGGGAGAAGCAGCTGAAGCTCGCGTTGAAACAACGAGGCATCGGCCGACTGACCATCAAGAAGCGCGGGGTCGACGTGGTGCCGGACGAGTTGCGCAAACGGCTCGCGCTCAGCGGGGAGAACGACGGCACGCTGATCCTCACCCGAGTGGCCGGTGTCGGCACCGCGATCCTGGTTAGGCCGTTCTGACACACTACCGAAGTGCGACCGGACAACAGGATCAGTGCGTTCAGGACCAGCACCAGCTGGGGAGCCGCGTCCGCCGAGCTAGGAGAGTTCGAGCTGTTGCTCCACCGCGACTGGGCACTCGAGCTGGCAACGCTTCAGGTCAAGTTCAAGGAGCGACGCAAGACCCGACACGTCACTGTGTTCAATGACAAACAGAGGGTGCTGGGATTTCCCTGGCACGACCATGTCGACCAGATGCTCCTGGAGTCTCCGTGCGCTCTCCCGATGTGTGCGCCACGGAGCTATTGGGACGACTTCGAACAAGGCTGGTGGGCATCGATCACCAGGAAACGGGAGTGGCTTTATGTGGCCGAGACCGACTTGGGCTCCGTCCTCGACGCAAACATGCGCGGCGTCGACAAGCCGAGGCTGGTCCGCCCTGGACTCGTCTCGGTCGGTCGCGCTCAGGTGCTGTGGCACCGGGTCGAGGCGGAGGTCTGGGAGCGAGCCTGGGTGGCCGCCATCGCCGACATTCGCGACTCGTGGGGCCTCCCGGCCGAACTCCCCTCAGCAGGATTGGCCACCGACGACTAGCGAAGTCAACTCGACCGCTGCCCATCTGCTTGGGCAGCGCCTGAGGTATCCTCCTTCGCCATAGACAACAAAGAAGCCGGTGACCAGGCGGCGCACCCCGCGGTCTTTCCTGGCGTCCCCGGTCCGGCCACCCGACTCGACTGCGACGGCGAGATTTTCGAGCTGCGGCCCGACGAGAGCGGCGGCACTCACTACTTGTGGCTCAGTGGGCCCAATCCGGACTACGGATTCAGTTCGTCGCCAACAACCGATGACCTTGCGGACCACCGGGTGAACATTCGAAGCTTCCTGTCGATGATCGACCCCAGGACAGGCTACCTCGCAGAAGATTGAACGGCCGCCACTTGGCGCGGATCCGGCGCAGCTCGCCGGCACAATCGCGACACGGCGAGCCGGGTGGCCGTCAACCCAACGCCGTCCTCTCGGCGCTGATCGTGGTGTCCTCGCCGTGGCCCGTGTGCACGATGGTGTCCGGCGGAAGCGTGAACAGTGCCGCCCGGATGGAGGCGACGATCGTGTCACGGTCACTGAACGACCGGCCGGTGGCACCCGGGCCTCCGTTGAACAACGTGTCACCGGTGAAGACACAACCGTGGTTCTCGACATACAAACAAACCGCACCCGGTGCGTGGCCGGGCGTGTGCAGCACGGTCAGCGAGTCCCCGCCCACCGTGATTGTCATCCCGTCGGCCAGATCGACATCCCACAGTTCGCCGGGGTGAGTGAGCTCCCACAGCGGCCGATCATCGGGATGCAGCATGATCGGCGCGCCGGTGGCGAGTCGCAGTTGTGGCGCGACCCGGACATGATCGTCATGAGCGTGGGTGCACACAATTGCCTTCACCCGCCGGCCCGCCACCACCGACAGGATCTTCTCGACGTCGTGGGGGGCGTCGATGACCACGCACTCCTCGGAATCGCCGACCACCCAGACGTTGTTGTCGACCTCGAAGGTGTAGCCGTCGAGGCTGAACGTGCCCGAGGTGATGGTGTGCTCAATCGTGGTGGCGGGGCACTTGTTCACCGAGTCGCTGGACATCAGAAGATCACCACCGAGCGCAACACGTCCCCATGATGCATTTTCTCGAATGCCGCCTCGACATCACCGAGTCCGATCTCCTCGGACACGAATGCGTCCAGGTTGAGGCGGCCCTGCTGGTAGAGATCAACCAGCATCGGAAAGTCGCGGGTGGGTAGGCAGTCGCCGTACCAGCTCGACTTCAGCGCCCCACCGCGGCCGAACACGTCGATCAACGGAATCTCGGGGATCTTCATCTCCGGGGTAGGCACGCCGACCAAGACGACGGTGCCGGCCAGGTCGCGGGCGTAGAAGGCCTGCTTCCATGTTT
>JBOFLH010000570.1:0-4407 GCA_051657765.1 Nocardioides sp.
GGGCGCCCCGCACTACTACCGGCTGCAAAGCCCGACGTTGGTCGTCGAACTCGACAACGTCCAGAACGGCGCGGACGGGACTCGGGCCAACCACGTGCACACCGTAGTCCGACACCCCGACAACGACTTCGCGGCGGCCACCCTCGGCCTGCACCACCTGCGCGGCCACTGAGGCGGCGGGTTCGACCAGTGCGCCGGCCTCACCTACGCTTGAGCATGCCGCCGCGTAGTGACCACAGCCCGGGGGTAGGCAAGGTCCGTGGTGTCGCAAGAAGTCAGACTCTGGACTGGGCGGGAGCGCGGGGCTCTGAAAGACCACGCCGAGCCACGAGAGGCCGCAAGACTCCGACGATAGCTTTCGTGTTCCGTTCAGATCCCCAGGGGCTGACGGTTCCACGTTATCCTTGGGTGTTGAGCTGGCAGTCAGTGCTGGCCAACCTTCTAGCTGGGCGGGCTTGTTTCGCCCGAACCGAGTGATCGGAGCAGCGATGGCCAAGAGGACGATGTCAGCCGAGGCCCGTCGTCGATTCGTCATGCGCTCGACGAGGGCTTCCGCACGCCTTGAGCAGCGTGTGGTGCCCACAGATCACGTCCGGTCGGAGAAGGTCGAGAAGTTCGTCGCCTCGCTCCGCTCCAAGGCCTGATGGCCTTCGAGCCGGACTACGGCGAAACCCTTGTCACCGAGGAGGAGCGCGACGCACTGACCAGTGCGGCCAGAGAGTTGCTTGGTCATCGGATTCGCAAGGCCGACCTTTACGACCTGGAGCAGCGGATTCAGGACCAGGTCGCAGATGAGTACTTCGCGGAGGTTCTCGATGGCAGCCTGGCCGCATCCGACATATTAAAGGACCACTTCGTCCGCGAACTCCATGGTCGCCTTTACCGCCCGGTCTGGGACTGGGGTGGTAAGCAGCGGCGCCGAGAAACGAACATCGGGATCGCGCCCGAGCAGATCGCGGTCGAGTTGCGGAACTCTCTCGATGACCTGCGCTATCAGTGGGAGCACGACGTTGGCGTCACGGCTCGGTTCCTCGGGATCGCGGCTCACGCTGCCCTGGTTCGCATTCATCCATTCGTAGACGGCAACGGTCGCGTGACGCGCTTGGTCGCGGACTTGGTCTACCTCGCTGCCCAAGACGACGGCCCGGTGATGGCCTATGACTGGGAGCTCGATCGCCGTACGTACATCCGATTACTTGGGGAGTATGACGAGACTCGAAATCCGGCCCGACTGGTCGACCTGGTTCAGGTCGCCGAGTTGAGCGACGATGCCTGATGGGCATTGCTGCCGCGCGCAACCTTCCCTGGGGTGAGACGGAGTCACATGCTGGAGCGAAGCGACCGTTTCGGAGCCGGCGAGGCAAGGCGCTGGGCCGGGGCCGCGAGCGAGGGTGATCGGGCGACGTGAAGCGGCGCGATGTGGTTCTCTGGTATCTGTCTGTGTTCAGCGTCGTGGTGCTCTCTATCGCCCACATCGAGGGTGACCCAGGTTGGCTCAAGCAGCATCTGCCTGCTGCGGACGGCGGGGACGGGATCTTGTGGCAGGTGCAGACGACCTTTCTTTCAGTGGGATTCGCTGGTCTCGCAGTCGCTGCACAGCTCTTTGCTGAGGCTCCATTGGCGATCGGGGCCTCCCGAGGGCGCGTCCTGGGGTATATCCGGGCGGACTGGTTCGTCGGTGTCGGTCTAGCGGCCAACGCAGTCATTGCAATCCAAACGATCTGGTTGCCGAGCGGGCTTGGCGTGCTGGGCATCGCGATCTTCTGGTTCACCCCGACGGTTGTTCTGCTGGTGGTGTCCACAATCAGGCTGATGCAATTGTTCGGTCACCCGTCGCTGCTCGACGAAGTCGTGCGAGCAGCGCTGGTGGAGACCCAGTCAAGTCGCCTTGGCGCGGTGTCTCGCACGTACGCAGCTGCGAGAAGTCAACTGGACGGACTTGTTACATCGGGCCGGTCCCTCGCTGGACTCAAAGCATCCTCGCCATCCACGCTGAGAGTGCCGGTTCCGCAGGCTGGTCTCGTCATCAAGACGATCAAGCCCGACGCCGTGCGTCGGGCGCGAGACCTCCTCGGGCCACATGCGACCGAAGGAGTCTCGACGGCCAGCGAGGGCGCAGATCCCTATGCGCCGCCTATTGTCACGCTGGACGTCGAGCCCGGCGACCGCACCCGGCTTGGTGAGACGGCCTTTCGCGTCATCACGGTGAACGAGTTCAGTGAAGCGACACAAAGCCGGCTTGTCCGACTCCTCCAGTCCAGCATCGAGTTCGAGCCTCCGGGGTCAGTCACCCCTGACGAGGAGACCGACCGCGAGATTGCCAACCTGAAGGACGCAATCGGGACGAATCTGCGCTCGGGAGCCTTCGCTACCGCGGAGAGGGCCCTGGAGTTGCTCGGACAGGTGGTGCGCGGGGTATGGATCGCCCAGTCCGAGAGCCTGGGTTCATCTCGCCGTTCCTCATTCACCCGAAGCGACTGGCTTCTCCGCAGCGTCGGGGAGGTTGAGCAGGATGCTTTGCTTTCATCGCGGGCCGCCGGGCTCTTTGTGAAGCATGCGATGACTCGTGCGCTGGAGGCCCCACAGGTCGGATCGGCGGAGTACGTTAACCACTGCCTACGAAGCTTCACCGCGATTTGGTTCGACATCCTGCGGCATGGAGACAGTGAGTTCGAGCCGGTGCCGTCGCGTATCACGACCTGCGTTCAGAATCTGGCGGCGTACTCGTACTCGGCAGACGATAGGCGTGAGGATCTACAGGCCAGGGCTACGTGGGCGATGGTCGAACTCGTCAAGTTGGCACTCGACGCCAAGAAGCCGGCTGCCGCGACGATGGCCGCAGAGGAGTTGAGTGGCCTGTTCGCCTATCGTGACGGGTCCGGCCGATCCCATGTTCGAGCGGGCCAACTGGTCCTTTCTGGATGGCTCGACTACCTCGCTGACAAGGAGGACGAACGCGATCCCGCTGATCCGGACCTTCGGGCGTTGGTGACGCCACTGGGTACCTGGTCCGAGATTCTGTCGGCACGAAGAATGGCCGAGCGCGGCGTAGCGCCGTTCAGTCGTTGGGACTGGTGGGAGATGGCCACGTCGGCGTCAGGCCGTGCACAAATACTGCAGCTGTCTCGCTACATCGATCGTGCCCAACTGGCGGCGCTCGCCTCCTCGTACGGGACGCTGCCGCCTGCCCAAGATCAGGAGACAGCATCCGACTACCAGCGCTTCCTGGACCTCCTCGGTGAAGGTGATCGCGCGCTGAGTTCGCAAGAAAAGGATCTTGAGCAGAGGTTCATAGCCGAGATCGGCAAGTGGGCCTCGGCCGAGGACGCGAGGCTTGAGCAGGCGTCGATCTCGCAGAGCAAGGTTGCTGAGGTCCGCGCCGCTCTTGTCGATACGCTGAAGGTTGGTCAGCGGCTCGCTTGCCAAATCCCGGTGGTGACAGACGTTCCGGATTCGGCGGACACATCCCGACCCATCCTCGGTATGAACCTACGGGTCTCCCGGCACTACCTCGTCGACGACATCTTCAATCAGACCCATGCGGATCCCGACGATCTCGGTCGGGTGATCGCTCGTGGTTTCACCGACGGCGAAGAGCACAAACTCATCGGCGAGCTTCGCCGACTCCAGAACGCACTACTTGAGCCGTCGGCGCAGGCGATCCTGAGCCAGATCAACGTGCTCGCGGATGAGGCCGAGAACTACGTCCTCCTCGCGCCATATGGCGGCTTGATGCCCACCGATGAGTGGTACTCGCGCGAATTCGGTGAGGCGCTCGCCCGGGTCATCCACATCGAGACCGGCGTGCTCGACGGTGAGGCCATCCTCTTCGACCGGCGAACCACATTGGTCTCCAGTCGCAAGCCCGAGGAGAAGCAGGGCCTCACGCCAGTCGCCGAGACTTCGATTGCGCTCGGTGTGTTCGACGATGTGGTGGGCGGGGCTAAGCCGCAGGTCCGGGTGGAGACCGGCGAGTACCTCGTCGTGTGGCCGGGAGGCGACCCTCGTGTGCTCCGGTTCGGCATTGAGTCGAGCGAGGGCGGGACTGTTGACGCCGGGTGGTGAATGATCGAACTCGACGGGCTGATCCCGAAGGCTGGGTCAGGCGGACCGTCAACGTCAGTTGCGGTGGCTACGCCGGTCGGCGTCAGGACGATGTCGACGTGATCCCGATCGGAACCCTGGGCCCGTAGCTATCGGTTGTCGTCTGACGGACGGGTCCACGCCGGGGTGACGGGGAACTATTCGTCCGGATGGCTGCCGAACACCCGGCGTACGACACGACCCGTAGCTCGCCGCTCTGCTCAGGGCGGTTCCGCCCGGGGCGGCACGCTCTTCCGCGGAGGGGGATCCCGGGCGACGATCGCCTCATGAGTGCGAACGTGGTCCATGGGCGAATCGAGGACG
>JBOFLH010000571.1:0-19363 GCA_051657765.1 Nocardioides sp.
GTCGCATCGACGCCCACCTAGCCGTGCTCACGGCAAGAAACGCGAGGGCATACGCCACTTTCTGGGCTACTTTCGCGGCGGCAACAAGGCCCACCCGATCCCAGGGCTCGGCATTCATGGCGGCACGCTGAAGGCGCCGGCTGGACGCCCACAGCGCGAGAGCCAGTGTCGCGACTGCTCGGACACGCGACAGGATGTCCGAATAAGAGACAACTACGGACCGCATATGATGCGCGATAGCCGCCACCCGGTCGGCCTGGCGGGACACACAGTAGGCAGCATCAAGACACGCGTCACGGGCGTCGCCCCTCCAGCGAGCGCGCGAGACCACACTCGGAAGGTTGCCGGTCAATGCAACCGCATCGGTGAGCCCGGCCGGGATACTCGGTTCTTGGGGATCAGCGGTGAAAGCTGAGCCAGCCTTTCGAAGCGCATCCGGATCTGTGTGGCTGAGTTCGACAAGTCGCGCTAGCGGAAAGCTCATCTGCTCCCCGACGCCAAACCCGCGATCGTGCAACACATAGGAGCGCACGCTGACTTGGGCCGCGTGTCAGGCTGCTGTCGATCGCCTGGCCCACCAGCCCAGCCTCGGATTCTGACTCGCCGCTCAACGATTGGGGACCACCTGCATCTCTTCTTCCATCGTTACCACCGGCAACCCATCCCACGGCTGCTCCCAGCGCTTGAGGATGCCTATCGGCACCCCATTTGAGCCACGCTCAGCGCCTGGCTGCCACAGTTGGTCAACCTGATTCACCTCGGCTGTAGTGGGCAAGTAGCTCTCACACTCGGGGTTGCCGTCGCCTGAGCCAGCCGCGCGACCTCCAGACATCAGCACCTCGCACGGGGCGCCGTAGTTGTCAGGAAGACCTAGCGCGTGGCCAGTCTCGTGGGTCACCGTTCGAAGATGCCCGGGTGGGACATCGCCGAGACTGAACGTGATCTTCGAGACTGTCGAGTCTTTGGTCGTCGTATCGACGTCGTGCCTAGACCCCATCTCGCCCTTCTCCTCGTGATAGAACACGGTCGGGCGCGGGCTACCTGGATAAGCTTCGACAAGTTTGACGTTATTCAGACGATTGTTCCAGATCGATGCGGCCTGCTCGATGCGAGCCTCGACCGAGGGAGCCGCCGAGTCGTCATAGTAGACAACTGACACACCTGGGCTGGTTTCTCCGAAGAAGTTGGACGATTCCATCAGCCTAGCTTTCGCCGTAGCCGTCCGTGCGCCGGCCGAGGCGATGGTGCTGCGTAGTTCGGAAGTCACACGAGCCAACTCTGTCGTCACCAGGATTACTGCTTGCTCTACGGCGTTCACCGCAGTACGAGCCAGCTCCTCGGCAACCTCTCTGGCTTGTTTCGCCAACGCCAAATCGCCGGCCTTCGTATGAGGGCTAGCTCGCTGGGCGGCCACGAACAGCTGCTCACTCCAGGCCCGTTGCTCGACCGCCCACTTGGCGACTATCCGAACCATCCCAAGCGTCGCGGCATATTGGGCGATCGCACGCTCCATTCGCTGGGCACTCGCGAGCAACTCCTCACCCCCCAGGGTGGCGCGCGCGAGCTCAGCGCCACAGGCATCATGAACCGCGCCGGACCCCTCAACGCCCGACACGGCACCAGGAAGATCTCGAATCAAATCGGCTGCATGGTGCGCGCCGGCCGTCAACGCCGCACCGGCTCTCACAACGGAACCAGGATCAGTACGTGTCAACTGGCCAACCCGGAACCACAGATCGGTCACCGGTGTCGTCCCGAACGAGAGTACTTCCGCAACTCATCAGCGATACACAGGTCGCCTTCTTCAAGGGTCGACAACACCATCAGGGTGGTATCACCAAGGTCACGACAAGTCCGGGCGAGCTGTTCAACCGCGTCAGCACAAGCCGCGGCGGCGGCATCGATACTCGCCGACACCCGCGAATCGCCAGCCTGTTGTTTGGTCACCTTGATCTGCTCGAAGCCCGCCTCCGCCCGTCCCACCGCTTCGCCCGCGCCAAGGAGTTCTCGGCCCAGCCGACGCATTGAATCACCATCTACACATACGTCGTCGGCCATGACATCGACTATCAATGATTGCCTCGCCAACGGCGACCCTACATCTACCCACAACACAGAGGTCAACCCTGCCGAACAGCCAAGGTCCGGCTCCAGAGAACAGAAACCCGCGGCAAGTGAGTCCCCTTGGCTCGACCAGAAGCAAGGCTGGATTCCGCCGCAAAGTCCCGAGTCTGCCGCCAATCACGCTCGGTGCCCGCCGAGGAAATGGGTACGTCCGCGACTCATCGCTGCCCAGGTTCAGTCATCGACGACGGATTCCGCCCGCACCGCCACCTCGGCCAGCAGCCGGGCGCCCACCGCGATCGCTCGGTCGTCCACTCGTAGGTTGCCCTGGTGCAGGTCATAGGTTGTGCCGCCGGGTGTGCGAACCCCGAGCCGGGCCATGGCCCCGGGCACCCGGTCCACATACCATCCGAAGTCTTCGCCACCAAGACTCTGCGAAGTCGCGGCGACTCCCCGTGGCCCCCCGATCGCCGTTGCCGCGGCACCCAGCACCGAGATGGCCTGCCGATCGTTGATCACCGGCGGCACCCCGCGGGTGTAGGCGACCTCGGCGGTCACTTCATAAGGAGCCACGATCTGCGCGATCGTGCCACACACCAGCGACTCGGCGACCGTCCAGGCGTGCGAGTCAAGCATGCGAACTGTGCCGGCGACCATGCCGTGATCGGGAACCACGTTGGCCGCGGATCCGGCCCGGGCCATCCCCCAGACCACACTGACGCCGGAGCGCGGATCCAGTCGCCGGGACAGGACCGCCGGCAACTCGGTGATGACCTTGCCGAGGGCGAACACCAGATCCTCGGTGAGGTGCGGACGGGCGGTATGCCCGCCTGCCCCGGATAGTCGCACCTCCACTCGGTCCGCCGCGCCGGTGATCGGCCCGGCCCGAAGCCCGATCTGTCCAACATCCAGGCTGGGATCGCAGTGCAGTGCGAAGATCGCGCCAACGCCGTCCAATGCCCCTTGGGCGATGGACCGCAACGCACCGCCGGGCATGACCTCTTCAGCGGGTTGGAAGATCAATCGAACCGGGGCGCGCAGCAATCCGGCCTCGGCGACGTCGTTCAGCGCCATCGCCGCGCCCAGCAACGCCGCCGCGTGCAGATCGTGTCCACAGGCGTGCGCGACTCCCGGCGTCAGGCTGGCCCATGGTTCACCACTGGTGTCCGCGATCGGTAGGGCGTCCAGGTCGGCGCGCAAGGCGATGATCGGCGTCCTGTCCGAGCCGGCGGCGGACGGCGCCGGCTCGAGGTCGGCAACCAATCCAGTCGGGTCGATGGGCCGGACTCGCCAAGTTGTGCTCGCCAGGTTCTCGGCTATCAGCTCGCAGGTCCGCACCTCACACCAGGCCAGCTCCGGGTTGGTGTGCACCTGCCTGCGGACGCCGATGAGGGTATCCAGGTGGTGTTCGACCGACTTCTCGATCAGAGCGCTGATCTTCTCGTGGGTGGACACTGGCCCCAGTTTAGCCGTGCCGCATGAGCAGGTATCCGGCGCAAGGAAATCGCGGGCGAATCCGGCACATTCGGCGCCGCTGGCGTCCGTTAGCCTGTCGTCGGTACGGCTCACTGCGCGTCGTACGCCGCGAGCAGCCGATCGGCGGCCGCCGGGGCGGTCAGTTCCCCCGACAGGACCGCAGTCTTGACTTCGGCCTCGGCGAGCCGAAGCGCCGCCGACTCACGTAGCCGGTGCTCCAGGGTGTCGCGCAGCAGTCGCCAGGTGAGTTCCCACTCCTGGTGCGCGCGCAGGTGTCGCAAGCCTTCGGCACCCAGCGCGGTCCGATGGGCCAGCACCAGGTCCCAGACCTCGGCGACACCGGCGTCGGTCAGCGCTGAACAGGCGACGACCCTCGGTGCCTGCCGCGCGCCGCGCACCAGTCGTACCGCATTGCTCAGATCTCGGGCGGCGGACTCCGCCTCGCGTTCGTGCCCGCTGTCGGCTTTGTTGACCGCTATCACATCGGCAAGTTCCAGAACGCCCTTCTTCATGCCTTGCAACTGGTCACCCGCCCGGGCCAGCGTCAGCAAGCAGAACGTGTCCACCAGGCTGGCCACCGCGACCTCCGATTGGCCGACGCCGACGGTCTCGATCAACACCACGTCGTAGCCGGCCGCCTCCAGAACCAGCATGGCCTGGGTGGTCGCCCGGGCGACGCCGCCCAAGGTGCCCGAGGTGGGGGACGGCCGAATGTAGGCCAGTGGGTTCACCGCAAGCCGTGTCATTCGAGTCTTGTCGCCCAGCACCGCCCCCCCGGTTCGAGTCGAGGACGGATCGACCGTCAGCACGCCGACGCGATGGTCGCGCTCGGTGAGGAGGGTGCCCAGCGCATCAATGAACGTGGACTTCCCGGCTCCGGGAACCCCTGAGATCCCGACCCGGATACTCCTCGACCCAGTCGGCTCAACCGGCCTGGCGGTTTCCTTCCGCACCGGCTCTCGCGAGCCAAGACTGCTCAGCAACTGACCGGCTACCAGTCGATGATCGGGTCTAGCCGACTCCACCAACGTGATGGCTCGCGCCACGGCCGCCCGATCACCGGAGCGGATGCCGGCAACCAGTTCGCCGACCTGCCGATCAACCTTCTCAGCACCGGTCACTGCGGCTCCCCCGACCTCGCAGTTTCGAGCGCAACACACCGGACGTCAGCTATGAAGCGAAGCACTCTCTTTTGGCTCATGTCGCAAGCGATCGTCGCAGCGCGGTGAGCAACGCCAGCGCCGACTCGGCGATGACAGCGCCCGGCAGAAACACCTCGGCGGCACCCAGCTGTTTCAGCGTCGCAACATCGTCGGGCGGAATCACGCCGCCGATCACGATCATGATGTCCGCGCGACCAAGGTCGGTCAGCGCCTTCGTCAGTGCGGGCAACAGCCTGAGGTGGCCAGCCGCCAACGAGGACACCCCGACGATGTGTACGTCCGCGTCAACGGCCTGCCGGGCTACCTCCTCCGGGGTGGAGAACAGCGGTCCGACGTCGACATCGAAGCCCAGGTCCGCGAATGCGGTGACCACAACCTTCTGACCGCGGTCGTGGCCGTCTTGGCCCATTTTGGCCACCAGGATGCGCGGGCGGCGCCCGTGCTCGTCGGCGAACGCGGCGGTGGCCGCCCGGACCCGGGAGACCACCTGGTCGGACTCCTCGCCCAATGCCGCTGAATACACACCCGTGATCGTACGGATGGTGGCCTGGTGTCGCCCGAACTCGCGTTCCAGCGCGTCGGAGATCTCGCCGACCGTCGCACCGGCTCGGGCGGCATCAACGCTGCGAGCAAGCAGATTGTCCTCCAGTCCGGATCCCGCGCCCGTCGGCGCGCGGGCCGCGGCGGCGGTCAACGCGTCGAGCGTGCAGCGTACGGCGTCCGAGTCGCGTTCGGCGCGTAGCCGGGCCAACTTGGCGATCTGCTGCCGGTAGACCTCGTCGCCGGATACCTTGCGAACCGCGAGCGGCGCCTGGTCGGCGACGCGGAAGGTGTTCACGCCGATCACCGCCTGGGTGCCCGAGTCGATCCGAGCCTGCGTGCGCGCGGCGGCCTCCTCGATTCTCAGCTTCGGGATACCGGCCTCGATCGCGGTAGCCATCCCACCGGCCCGCTCGACCTCGGTGATGTGTTGCCACGCCCGCTCGGTGAGGTCGTGGGTGAGTCGCTCCAGGTAGTAGGACCCACCCCAGGGGTCGATGATGTCGGTGGTGCCGCTCTCCTGAGCGAGCAGCAACTGGGTGTTGCGGGCGATCCGAGCGGAGAACTCGCTCGGCAGCGCGATCGCCTCGTCCAGCGCGTTGGTGTGCAGGCTCTGGGTGTGTCCCTGAGTGGCCGCCATCGCTTCGATGCACGTTCGTGGCACATTGTTGAACACCTCCTGAGCGGTCAGCGACCACCCGCTGGTCTGGCAGTGCGTGCGCAGACTGGACGAGCGAGGATTCCTCGGGCCGAACGGCCGCACCAGCCGGGACCAGAGCAGCCGGGCGGAACGGAGCTTGGCGACCTCGGTGAAGAAGTTCATGCCGATGCCGAAGAAGAAGCTCAGCCTCGGCGCAAACGCGTCGATCTCGAGCCCGGCGGCGAGGCCGGCCCGCAGGTATTCCACCCCGTCGGCCAGGGTGTAGGCCAGCTCCAGATCGGCCGTCGCCCCAGCCTCACCGATGTGATACCCGGAGATCGATATCGAGTTGAACTTCGGCATTTTCGCGGCGGTATAGGCAAAGATGTCCGAGACGATCCGCATGCTCGATGCCGGCGGATAGATGTAGGTATTGCGGACCATGAACTCTTTGAGAATGTCGTTCTGGATAGTCCCGGTGAGTTCCGCCGGCCGCACGCCCTGCTCTTCGGCCGCCACGATGTAGAGCGCCATAATCGGCAACACCGCGCCGTTCATGGTCATCGACACGCTCATCTGGTCGAGTGGGATCTGGTCGAACAGGGTTCTCGCGTCAAGAATCGAGTCGATGGCCACCCCAGCCATGCCCACGTCGCCGCGCACCCGGGGGTGGTCGGAGTCGTAGCCGCGATGGGTGGCCAGGTCAAACGCGACGCTGAGGCCCTTCTGGCCGGCCGCCAGGTTGGACCGATAGAACGCGTTCGACTCCTCGGCGGTGGAGAAGCCGGCGTACTGCCGGATCGTCCACGGTTGGGTGGCATACATGGTGGGGTAGGGACCTCGGACGTACGGCGCGAAGCCCGGCCAATGGCCGCGACCGGAGTCGCGTAGGTAGTCGACCGGTTCGAGATCTTCGGGCCGATAACTCGGCTTGATCTTGATTCCTTCCGGCGACAGCCAATCCTCGGCCCCGTCGCACGCCGCTACTTCGGCAGTCGGTGCGCTTTGGCTGCCGGAGCTGCGGCCGAGCTTGATCAGGGGAACCTCAGCGAACGATTCGGGTATCTCCCCATGCGTCGCGCTCATCGGAGCCCCGCCCTGGTCCGGCGCAGGAACGCCAGCGCGTCGTCACCGACCGCGAACGAGTCGTCGACATTGAGGCCACCCGGCGGCCCGGCGATCATCACCCACCGCGCTCCGCGCTCGCGTACACCTGCGACGAGTGCGGCACCCCAGTCGGCGTAGCGCCGGTCATTGCCGACCACACACACCGCCGGCTGGCCAGCGTAGGCCGCGAGTGCCGCGTTCGGGTCGGCAAGCGGATCCGACGCATCCACGGTGATGCCGCCGGCCCCGAACAGATTCGTCATCAAGGTAACGCGAGCCGTGTGCTCGGACGTCGAGCCCAGGGCCAGCAGGCACACCGGGCCCTCCGGTACGTCGCGCAGCGCCTCGAACTCGCCGGCGTACGACGCGACCGGCCACCCTCCGTCGGCATGGGGGCCTCGCTGGAGAAGCTGCTCCTGCGGATCGGGGAACTCCGAGACCCCGGTGATCGGCCGCGCCCGGCGGGCCACCTGGGCGGCGCGCCGCGCGGCGGCATCCCCCATTCGCGCTGAGGCGTCCCGGAATCCGGCGAATAGCCCACCTGCGCTTTCAATCCGACCGAACTCGGCCCAGGCGGCTCGCGCGAGGTCGCTGGTCAGCTGCTCCACCGCATAGGAACCGCCCGCCGGGTCGGCCACCTTGCCGACCTGCGCTTCGGCGATCAGCAAGCTGGAAGTGTTGCGCGCGATACGGCGACCCAATTCGTTCGGCTCGCCCAGTGCGGAATCGAACGGGAGCACGGTGACGGCATCCGCGCCGCCGACGCCGGCTGCGAAGGCGGCCACCGTGGTGCGCAGCATGTTCACCCAAGGGTCGTAGCGAGTCATCATCGGCCGGCTGGTCACCGCATGCTGGCGTTGTGGTTTGGCGCTCGGGCTCACGCCGCATACCTCGCGAATCCTCGACCAGAGCTGCCGCGCCGCCCGGAACTTGGCGATGGTGAGGAACTGTTCGTCGGTCGCGGCATAGCGAAACTCCAGAAGATCGACGGCGTCGTCGACCGCCACGCCGGCGTCGGCCAAGAGACGGAGGTAGGTGACACCGGCGGCGACGCTATACCCCAACTCCTGGGCGTCACTGGCACCGAGGTCGTGCACCGCGGTCGCGTCGATCACGAACCCGGTGAGACCGACCGAGTTCGCCAACTGCGCGATCTGCGCGACTTCCGCGCCGACGACGACGCGAGACGGGTCGGTCCGGTCACCGTCTGCCAGCAGCGCTCGGCCGAGCGGATCGGCGCCGAGACCGGTACCGGTAGCCGGCACTATCCCCAACTTGTCGATCCAAGCCGCCAGCGCCCGCGCGGCACCGACCGGATCGGGCCGGCACTCCACCACGATAGGCACGAGATCGGCTTGCACTCCGGGTAGTAGGGCACCGAGCTCCGCGGCCGATGCGCCGACCGGAACATCGAGCCACAGCGATGTCGCACCGGTGACCAGCTCGCCCAGCGCCGACTCCCCACCGCAACTGCGCACTCGCACGTCCCATCCGCGCAGCCGGCTCAGGTTGCGGCGCGACTCACGCACGTCATCGTCGTCCTCGCCGTCGGCCGGTGTGCCGAGCACCGGGACTTGCACCCCGTCGAGGGTGGCCTTCGACAATCTCGCCCAGACCTCGCTATCCGGGTCATCGGTCCCGAGCAGGCCCGCCCGACGCAGCGCCGTGCCGGCAGCCCGCTCCCAGCCGGTCCGCGCAGAGACGTTCATGACTGGCACAATAGGCAGCCACCTCGCCCAGGGCCACCCGCTGCGGGATATCCGACGCCCCGTCCCACATCTGCGGGACCAAAGCTGACGATTATCGGCCCGGCGTCACCACCTGCCGGCGTTGGCCAGCTGATGTTCCTGATGACGTCCGACCGGGAACCGATATCGTTCGCCGGCATCCGGTAGCGGAGCAAATCTGTAACCCGGCCAGGTAACCTAGACCTAATAGCTCACCCTTAGTGGGGACTTCTTGTTGACTTCGGCCGATCTGCACCTCTGGGCCGACCAGAAAGCCACCTCTGAGCACTACTCAAAGGATTGGCATGCCCGCTACCACTGTTCCTCTTATCGCCGGCGTCCTCGGTGCACCAGCCGGCCCCACCGTTTCCGGTGTCAGCCAGCCGACCAGGGCTTGCAGCTCGGATCCTCGTCCCAGTGCCGTGGTCTTCTGCGAGGGGAACTTCGGGGGCATCGATGGTAAGACCGCCAATGGACTCATCCGCAATAGTGAGCGCTACCGCATCGTTGCGGTCATCGACAGCACCCAAGCTGGGCGCGACGCCGGGCAGGTGCTCGACGGCGTACCTATCGGCATCCCGATCGTGGCTTCCTTGGCTGAGGTCGTCGAAGTCGAAGGCGCTCTCCCCCGGCTCTTCATCGTCGGGCTGGCTCCCCTGTCCGGACTCATGTCCCGACGGGAGCGTGCCGCCGTGCTGGAGGCGATCCTGGCGGGCCTGGACATCGTGTCCGGCCTGCATGAGTTCCTCAACGACGACCCGGAGATCTCGGCCGCAGCCGCGACCCGCGAGGTCACTCTGCTGGACGTACGGCGCCCTCGTGCCACCAAGGATCTGCGCATGTTCGACGGCGCGATCGATGCCGTGGCCTGCATCCGAATCGCAGTATTGGGCACCGATGGCGCGATCGGCAAGCGAACCACCTCCACCATCGTGACCAAGAGCCTCAACGACGCCGGCATTCACACCGTGATGATCAGCACCGGCCAGACCGGGCTCATTCAGGGCGCGGCCTACGGGGTGGCGCTGGATGCCATCCCAGCCCAGTTCGGAGTCGGCGAGCTCGAGGGGGCCGTGGTCAAGGCATGGGAGGCCGAACACCCCGAGGTAATCGTGATCGAGGGGCAGGGTGCGCTCAGTCATCCGGCCTATCTCAGCTCCACCGTAGTTCTCCGGGCCAGTCGGCCACACGCGGTGATCATGCAACACGCCCCCAGTCGGACTGTACTGAGCGACTACCCAGCTGTGCCCATGCCAACACCGGACAGCGAACGCAGACTCATCGAGCAGTTCGGCAACACCCGGGTGATCGGTCTAACCATCAACCACGAGAACATGACCAAGGCCGAGGTGAACACCGCGGCACTTGCCTACGCCGAGGCATTGGGTGTGCCGGTGACCGATCCGCTGTGGCACGATCCTTGTGAACTGGTCAGCATGGTCACCGGTGCATTTGGTAGCCTACTCACCGGCCGCGGCGTGGCGTGAGCAGTCCGCGCGTCGAAATCGACCTCGACAAGATTGAACACAACACTCGGACCCTGGTGAGGTTGATGACCCGCCGTGGCATCGACGTGACCGGCATCACCAAGGGCACCGTGGGGCTGCCGCCAGTCGCCGAGGCCATGGTGGCGGGCGGAGCCATCCGACTCGGCGATTCCCGGATCGCCAATCTGGAACGGTTACGCGACGCTGGTATCGGCGTACCCCTGATGTTGACCCGGTCGCCCACCCCCCAAGAGTGCCAGCGAGCCGTCGCCTGTGCGGCGATCACCTTGGTGAGCGAACGCGAGGTCATCGCCGCCCTGTCCGCGGCAGCGCGAGTCCGCAATCGCGCTCACCAGGTCGTGATCATGGTGGAACTCGGCGACCTCCGGGAAGGAGTGTTGCCGGACCACGTGGTCGAGCTGGCACGCGAGATCACCCGCGCCGGACACCTGTCCTTGGTGGGAATGGGCACCAACCTGGCCTGTCGCAACGGCGTCACGCCCAGCCTCGCCCAGATGACCACTCTCGGCGAACTGTCCACTACAGTACGTCGGGAATTGGCGTTGCCGCTGCCGCTCATCTCTGGTGGCAATTCCGCCAACGTGACCTGGGCGCTGACCGAGGACGACCGGGACTTGCCGAAGCGGCACGCCATCACCGACCTTCGGTTGGGTGAAGCCATTCTGCTGGGCACCGATCCAGTCAGTGGCAATCCGCTTCCCGGCCTGCACACCGACGCGTTCACTCTGGTCGCCTCGGTGATCGAGTCCCTCCGAAAACCGAGCAAGCCCTGGGGCGATCAGGGTCGAAACACCTTCGGACCCGTTGCGGAGGCCATCGACGTGGGGCCGATCAACCAAACCCTGCTGAGCATCGGTCGCCAGGACGTGGATCCCGACGGACTCACCCCGCCGGCCGGCGTCGACCTCCTGGGCGCCAGTAGTGACCATCTTGTCCTGCGTACCCCGGACCGGCTACCCCCCGGCGCGGAGATCCGATTCGGCATGGACTATCCGGCGCTCTTGCGCGCAATGACCTCGCCGTACCTTGCCCAGGACTTCTCGAGGCCCAGGGTTCCGGCCTAATCTCGGGCGGGTTGTCGAGTTGGGCTATGTTCGTCTGGCCCGGACAACCAGCACCCGACACCGCCCTGCCGGGTGGGTCTACGGAGGAGATCGTGGTTCAGCATTCTCGGCGGCCCCAGTCGGTCAGCTCACGCCAGGTGTGCCTGGTGTGCGGCTCGGGGAAGGTTCGGTCACGAACGGTGACGTATCGCGGAAACGCGGACCTATGCCGCGACGTGGCGGTGTGCAAGTCCTGCGGTTACGTGGCGATCGCCGAGCTGGACGTGGATCGCTATCGGGGCAAGACCTCGGTTGATCAGTTGCCCACAGTCGGCGCGCGAGCCGGCACTATGGAACAACCCGGCCGCGAGTACCAGATGGCCCGATTGGCGATGGCCGTGCTTGGCCGCGCGTCGGTTGACGTGCTCGTCTACGGTGCCGGGCGCAGCCTGGACAACCACCACATCGCCACGCTGCCGGGGGTGGCTCACGTGGCGATCGGCGACATCATGAACGTCCGCGACGACATGGAGTTTCACGACGCGAATCTCCCGGCCACCCGAACGTTCGATGTGGTGGTTGCCAGCGAGGTGGTTGAGCACTTTCGCGATCCACATCTCAGCTTTGCGCAGCTGTTGCAGTTTGTGCCCGCCAACGGGTTGCTGGTGTGCGGGACCAGCCTCCGGGGACCAGAAGCACTCAGGCGGCAGCGGTATTTGTTCTATCCCGACCACACGTCTCTCTACACACCCCAAGCACTGCAGATCCTCGCCGCGCGCCACGATGCCATCGTCGACTTTCGAGCCCCGACCGGGCTGGGGCCGCGCAAGCGTTACGTCATCTTCGCGAGAAGTCGGGAGATCATGGACCAAGTGTCTTGCTACTTCGGTTACCACAACACCGCGCCGTCGGAGTGCACGCTACCGAGGCAGGGCCGACCTCTCGACGACGCCTGCGAATCGGGGATGTGACGTGGGGTGAATGGGCCGACGCACCTCAGGTCACCGGCATGCCGAGGCGAACGGCTGATCTCCGCAGGGCTTTGTCGCGAGTCCAGAGCCGAAGCCCTGGAGCAAGGGCGAGGCTTGCTAGCAGGTGTCCATCCACGGCGCTGAGGCCCAACCCGTGCAGGCGGTGACGATCAACCAACGCCAGCACGTCCGAGTGAGTCGCCGTGGCAAGTAGTGGCAGACCAGAGAGTTCGGCAAGGAATCGACTGCGGTTCTTGATATGGCCCAACGAAAGCTCGGCGATGACCAGGGCATGAGTCACGACTTGGCCGGCCGCCATCTCGGCGACCAGCCTCGGCTCGGTGGCGTGCAAGTGGTCGATCCAAATCGAGGTGTCAACCAGAATCAAGCGGCCGAACCCCGATGCCGGGGAGCTGGCGTTGCGTCGGGATCGGTGCCGCCAAGGAGCGCCAGATTGCGGCCCGACTCGCGGGCAATCAGCGCGCGTAGCGACTCTTCGAGCAGCGAACTCGTTCGAGTCTGGCCAGTCATTTCGATCGCCTTCGCAACCAGGTCGTCATTCAGCGTAACGGTGGTTCTCATGACCCCTCCATACATCAACTCTAGCATCATTGATGCACATTCGGACCGGCGCTCTCGCCTAGGTTCGGTCCGGCGGGGTGGACCTATTGGCCTGAGTTCGGGCTCTACACCATGGCATTGACTATCGCGAAGCTGCCGATCGGTGCGGTAGTCGCCGCAGGAACCGCACGTACCAACGAGCTCAGACCTCGACGCGGCCGTCGTTGTCCTTGTTTCGCAAGCCGATCTTGTTGCCGAGCCAGATCAGTGGATCGTACTTTTTGTCCACCACTCGCTCCTTGAGCGGGATGATGGCATTGTCGGTGATCTTGATGTGCTCGGGACAAACCTCGGTGCAGCACTTGGTGATGTTGCACATACCGAGGCCGGCGGCACCTTGGGCAAGTTCACGACGATCGTTGGTGTCGAGCGGATGCATGTCCAACTCGGCGTACCGCAAGAAAAAGCGTGGCCCGGCGAATGCCGGCTTGTTCTCCTCATGATCGCGCACCACATGGCAGGTGTCCTGGCAAAGGAAGCACTCGATGCACTTGCGAAACTCCTGGCCACGCTCGACATCCATTTGCGCCATCCGCCGCTTGCCGTCGCTATCGCGCGGACCGGGCTTGAACGACGGCAGTTGTTTGGCCTTCTCGTAGTTGAACGAAACGTCGGTAACCAGGTCACGAACCACCGGAAAGGTCCGCATCGGGGTGACCGTGATGGTCTCGTTTTCGTCGAAGTCCGACAGTCGGGTCATGCACATGAGTCGCGGGCGTCCGTTGATCTCCGCACTGCATGAACCGCACTTGCCGGCCTTGCAGTTCCATCGCACGGCAAGGTCCCCGGCTTGGGTGGCCTGCAACCGATGGATCGCGTCCAGCACGACCTCGCCGGTCTCGACGGGGACTTCGTAGTCGGCCAGATCGCCGCCGGTCACGTCACCGCGCCAGATCCGCATCTTAAGGGAGTAGCTCATGAGGTGCCTTCCTTGGTCTGGGCGGGCTCGACCGATGGCGGCAGCTCGAACAGCGGTTTCAGTTCATCGGGGAGCGTCGCCAGTGCCTGCTCCTCCAGCTCGACGCCGGCCCCAGTAGCATCGAGTCGCAGCACCAAGTTCTTGGTGCCCCACTCATCGCGCGGCCCCGGAAAGTCGTTGCGCGTGTGGCCGCCCCGGGATTCCTCCCGGGCAAGCGCCGCCTTGGCTATGCACTCGGACACGATGAGCATGTTGCGTAGGTCCAGCGCCAGGTGCCAGCCCGGGTTGTACTGACGATGACCTTCCACCGACAACCGCCGCGCCCGGTCCTTGAACTCCTCGATCTTGGCCAAGGATTCCTGCAACTCCGAGCCTTCACGGATGATGCCGACCAGGTCGTTCATGTTCTGCTGGAGATCGTGCTGAATGGTGTAGGGGTTCTCACCGCCATCGCTCTCGAACGGCGCGAGCGCGAATCTCTCGGCGGCCTTGACCTCGGTTTCGACCACGGCAGGCCGGGCCGGGCCGCAGCCAGAGGCATACTTCGCGGCGTATTCACCGGCCCGTTTGCCGAACACCAGCAGGTCGGACAACGAGTTGCCGCCGAGCCGATTGGATCCGTGCATCCCGCCCGAGACCTCGCCCGCGGCGTAGAGCCCGGGCACCGCCGGCGAGGCTTGAGTATCGGCGTCCACCTCGATCCCACCCATCACGTAGTGGCAGGTCGGGCCGATCTCCATTGGCTCGGCGGTGATGTCGACGTCGGCCAGTTCCTTGAACTGGTGATACATCGATGGCAGGCGCTTGCGAATGAACTCAGGGGTACGCCGGGACGCGATATCGAGATAGATGCCGCCGTGCGGGGTGCCGCGACCGGCCTTGATCTCGGAGTTGATCGCGCGGGCCACCTCGTCGCGAGGCAGCAACTCAGGCGGGCGACGATTGTTGATCTTGTCGTCGTACCAGCGATCGGCCTCCTCCTCGGTGTCGGCGGTCTCCGCCTTGAAGAACTCCGGGATGTAATCGAACATGAACCGCTTGCCATCGGAGTTCGTCAGCACCCCACCGTCACCACGAACCGACTCGGTGACCAAGATGCCCTTGACTGAAGGCGGCCACACCATGCCGGTCGGATGGAACTGCACGAACTCCATATTCAACAGCGCAGCGCCGGCCCGAAGCGCCAGGGCATGCCCGTCCCCGGTGTACTCCCACGAGTTCGACGTGACCTTGAACGATTTGCCGATCCCGCCGGTCGCCAGGATCACCGCCGGCGCCTCGAACACGACGAACCGACCGGTCTCGCGCCAGTAGCCAAAGGCGCCGCTGACCTTCTCGCTGTCCTTGAACAGCTCGGTGATCGTGCATTCCATATGAACGTCGATGCCCAGTTCGACGACCCGCTGCTGCAACGTGCGGATCATCTCCAGACCGGTACGGTCGCCGACGTGAGCCAGTCGAGCGTAGCGGTGACCGCCGAAGTCACGTTGCGAGATCAGACCGTCCTCGGTCCGGTCAAACAGCGCACCCCAGTCCTCCAGCTCCAACACCCGCTCGGGCGCCTCCTGGGCGTGCAACTGGGCCATCCGCCAGTTGTTCAGCATTTTTCCGCCGCGCATGGTGTCGCGGAAGTGAACTTCCCAGTTGTCTTCTTTCCATCGGTTGCCCATGGCTGCGGCGATGCCACCTTCGGCCATCACCGTGTGCGCTTTGCCAAGGAGTGACTTGGTGACGATCGCGGTCCGAGCCCCGGCGTCATGGGCCGCGATCGCGGCCCGCAGACCGGCCCCGCCGGCCCCGATCACGATAACGTCGTAGCCGTGCTGCTCGATGCCGCCGAAACCGGCCGCGACCTGGCTCGACATCCGATTGCCGGTCATCGGATGCCGATCCTGACCGGACCGCGAATCGCCGGAGTTCGGGTCGGGGTTATGGGTACTCATCAGAAAAACCTCGGGTCGGTGATAGCGCCGGTGGCGCAGAGGTAGATGTAGAGATCTACCAGCGCGACCGAGAACAGGGAATACCAGGCGAAACGCGCGTGGTGCGGGTTGAGGACCGAGACCCAACTCCACAACCGATAGCGCACCGGATGTTTGGAGAAATGCCGGAGCCGGCCGCCCACGATGTTGCGGCACGAGTGACACGACAGGGTGTATAGCCAGATCAAGATGACATTGATCCACATCAACACGGTGCCGAGACCCATATGGCCCCATTCGTGATCGGCATTGCGGAAGGCCAGCACCGCGTCGAAGGTCAAGATCGCGGCGACCACCACGGCGGCGTACCAGAAGTACCGATGGATGTTCTGCAACAACAACGGGAACTTGGTCTCGCCGGAGTAGGTCTTGTGCGGCTCGGCGACGGCACAGGCCGGGGGGGACAGCCAGAACGAGCGATAGTAGGCCTTGCGGTAGTAATAGCAGGTGAACCGGAAGCCCAGCGGGAAGATCAAGATGATCAGCGCCGGGGATAGCTGCCACCAGCTGAACGGCTGCCCGAAGTCGGAGGAGCCCGCCACGCAGGAGTCAGTCAAGCACGGCGAATAGAAGGGCGAGAGGTACGGCGAGGAGTAATAGTCCGCCCCGGAGAACGCCCGCCAGCTGGAGTAGCCGATGAAGGTGACGAACACCACGAACGTCGCCAGCGGGGCCAGCCACCACCGATCCGTGCGCAGGGTTCGGTCGTTGATCGCGGCCCGGGTAGGTCCGCGCACTCCTGCGTCTGTCGACGCCATCATTGCCTCCACGCTGTGGTCCCCAGCTGGCTGAACCAGCCAGCTCGATTCAATTGGTCGGCCGAGAACGTATTGCGATCAGTAGCCCCAGCCCGCCGCCCGATTGTGACGCTTCGCCGCCCGAATGGCCAGGTCAACCGGGGCTGAGCGACATTTGTCACACCGGCTGAGCGGTGGCCGCGGCCAGCGGGAACCCCCGAGTCGGCAGCCAGCCGTCATCGTCACGGTGACAGTACAAGTGGAACTGCGATACCGGGAATTCGCAGTCGAAGGCAGCCAACTCCTCGAAAGCTCGATCCAAGGTCGCCTCAGCCAAGTCATGGGCGACCGTGACATGCGGGTGATAGGGGAAGGTGAGTTGCCCGGCCAATGGCCCGCGCCGAACCGCGGACGCCAGTTGCTCACAGTGCGAGATGCCTTTGGCCAGGGCGACGAACACCACTGGCGACACCGGCCGGAACGTCCCCGTGCCACGAAGGTGCACCGCGAACGGCGAGATCCCCACGGCGACCTGCGCCAGGTGGTCCTCGACCGCGGCGAGGTCCGCCGAGTCGACCTCGGTTGGCGGCACCAGCGTGATGTGGGTCGGGATGCGAGCCGCGGTAACGTCGCCAATCGAGGTCCGATAGTCCTGAAGCTCGCTAGCCCATGGCTCGGGGATCGCGATGGCTACACCGATCGTGGACACGGAGGGAGCCTACTGCTCTCGCTCGGATTGGGAAGCATGTTCGGCGACCGGCACAAAGCCCACCCGGTCGAGCACATCCCGAAGCGTTGCATCGGCCACCTCTCTCGCCCGTTCGGCGCCGGTCCGGAGCACGTCGTCGAGATAGCTGCGATCGGCGAGCAACGCCAACGTTCGATCTCGAAAAGGTGTCACGAAGTCGACCACTTGGTCGGCAAGATCCCCCTTGAGGTCGCCGTACCCCTGCCCGCGGTACGCCTCCTCCAGGTCCTCGATACTCCGCCCGCTCAGTGCGGCGTAGATGGTCAAGAGGTTGCTGATGCCCGGCTTGGACACTGGATCGAACCGGATCAGAGTCTCCGAGTCAGTGACCGCGGACCGGATCTTCTTGGCGCTCACTCGCGGGTCGTCCAGCATGTCGACGCTGCCGGCCGGGGATGACTTCGACATCTTTGCGGTGGGGTTCTGCAAGTCGGCGATCTTGGCCGTCGTCTTGAGGATGTACGGCTCAGGCAGCCGGAAGGTCTTCCGGTGGCGGTGGTTGAACCGCTGGGCAAGATCTCTGGTCAACTCAAGGTGCTGCCGCTGGTCTTCACCGACCGGGACGTAGTGCGGGCGGTAGAGCAGGATATCGGCGGCCTGCAAGATGGGGTACGTCAACAGCCCGACGCTCGCCGCGCCCTCGCCCCCTTTGGCGGACTTGTCCTTGAATTGCGTCATCCGGCGCGCTTCACCGAAACCGGTGAGGCACTGAAACACCCAGGCCAGCTGGGCGTGGGCGGGGACCTGGCTTTGTACGAAGATCGTGGCTTGGTCCGGGTCGATGCCCATGGCGAGCAGCTGGGCAACGGCACGCAGGGTCCGGTCGCGCAACAGCTTCGGGTCTTGCTCGACGGTGATGGCGTGCAGGTCCGCGATGAAGTGGAAAGATTCGTGCTCTTCTTGCAGGGCCACCCATTGGCGCAACGCCCCGAGATAGTTGCCGAAGTGGAAGGAGTCAGCCGTTGGCTGGATCCCGGAGAGAACCCGGGGGCGCGCGGCAGGAACGTCGGTGGACATGGCGGCGATTGTTCCATCTGCCCGGACTGGACGGTTCACCTGCGTCCAGCGTCTTACGTGCTAGCCGATCCCGAGCCCGGACATCGCCATCATCCGGCCCATCCGCGCTCGCAGCTCGGATCTCAGAAAACTTCGTTTCCGGCACTGAACAGCTAGTCAAGCTTGGGCAATAAGGCCCACAATTGGGCGATTCTGCCGCGATATCCTCAGCACGTGCCAGCTACCGATCTCCTCTATCACCTGGGCCCGCTCGGCGACTTGGCATACGAATACGATCAGTGGGCAAAACGAACTTCCACCATCCATGTCACAGCTACCGACGTCCGCTATCCGCAACCGGACACCTTTGGGCGGCTGGCATCGTCGGAATTGATGCGCTCGGAGACGATTGCGGCGCTGGGGCGAACTGACAGTGAACTCCAGACAATCTTGACGCGGCTTCAGGACCGCCAGGACCTCCTTCATTCGATGACCACCACCGTCACCCATCGCGACCAGGAGATCGGAGACCGGTTGCGTAGAGTTACCGCGCGGCTCGGCGACGCCGGCGTCGACGCCTCGTGAACACCTCACCCGACGGCTTGATGCCTGAGCTGGCGGCGCTGGTTGTGCCCGTCGACCAACTCGTCGAGCTGCTCGTGCACGACGCCACCGCGATCAGCGCCTTAGAACAACTGGCAAACACGGTGGCTTTTGCGTCCCATCGATCAGTTGGCGCAGCCCGGGAGGCGATTGGCCCCATCCTGCTCCAGATCGAGTTGGGCAGCACCGCACAAGCGGAACTGGCGAAGCAAATGCGACACGATCTCGACTTGTCCAGCGACCTAGCGCTCGCCGTATCCACCTTCGAGAAGACCTTGGCGGCCAGCCGGTCCGCATTGGACAACGCCTTGGGTCGGGCGCTTCAGGATCGCAAACAACTCAGCCAAGATCTACGCGTGATTCACACGGTCATGCAGACCCTGCCAACCGGTTCACCGGAATGGCACGCTCACTATGAGCGGGCCACGAAACTCCAGCAGGCCGCGCTGCGACAGACCCAGAGCCTGGTAACTTCCGCGGATCGCACCCTGGGCCACCTCGCGCGTCACCTCGACATG
>JBOFLH010000572.1:0-5227 GCA_051657765.1 Nocardioides sp.
GAAGGGCCGGGTGATCTACACGACCGGTTCGTCGCACACCATCGGCGCGGCGGTCAGCGACGGCGGTTGGCACGCCTCCGGCTCGGTGACCCGGACCATCGGCGAGACGGTGACCTCCGCCTGGCGTCGACGGGATCGAACCTCCTGGACCTCATGGGAGTTCGGGGAGTACCGGAACTCCCGGCGCTGCGGGAGCGACCGAAAGGCCAAGGCGATCGCGCACCAGGGCGGCTACGTCACCACTCGTCGGAGCCGGCCGTCATATCGCTACTGCCTGCCGTACGAGAAAGGAACCGAGTGGAAACGAGCTCGCGGGACGGCTTGGACCTACAGTGCGGGCGTCGACGTGCATGGCCTGAGCCTGAACACCCAGACTGGCTACGACGTTGACGTGCAGGTGCAGTACAACATTCGCGGGAAGCGGCAGTACCTGTGTGGCAGTAACGCTCCGCCCGCTCAGGCGGCCCTCATCATGGGGAAGGGCAAGTAGGTGGTGATGTCCCTTGTTCGGTGGGTGGCACTGGTGATATCCGTGCCGCTCTTGTCTGCTTGCGCGGATGAGGACGATGGTCCTGCTGGCCCAGTTGAGGGGACGCGAAACGGGCCGGTCTCTCTCCCGGGCGATACCAGCGTGGTCATGACGATACCGAAGCCCGACTACTTTGCTTCGCTTCCAATATGTGCCGACTCGGACGAGCCGGTCCCAATCAGCGACATGCGCCTGGCTCCCACAGAGTCGCGTGGCGGGACGGTCCGCTTCATGATCACCTTCAGAGACCCTGGCCCGGAGGCGTACGGTGCCGCGAGCGTCAACAAGTTGACTCCGGCTTATGTCGATGCCGAGGGTGCGGGCGGTGACGTGTTGCCCTGCGACAACTCCCGTGGATCGGAGATCGCCTTCATCGTCGAGCGGACCGGCCCGTCAGGCGCCTATGCGGATGGCTTCGAGCTCAGCTACGTTTACGAGGATCGCACGTACACCGCCTCCAGCCTGCACGACGTCGGCATCTGCGGCACCAATGGCGAGAACCCGGAGCAGATCGCTGATAGTTGCGCGGAAAGTGGGCAATGATTCAGGCGCGCTTCTCGGGTCGAGACAACCCTCGCGCGGAACGGCCGCGTTCCCCTGAGGCTCTGATCATGGGCAAGTAGCACGTGTCTGAGATGTGTCGCTTGGCCGTCGCGCTCGTGCTCGTCGTGCTATCAGGCTGTTCGCCTGCGGGCGAACAGCCCGATGCTCGTGCAGGCAGCAAGCGAGAAGGCCCGATAGCGTTCCCCGGCGAAACCAGACTGGTCAAGAACGAGCCACAGCCGAATCTCTTCTCTGCACTGCCAATCTGTGCCGACGCTGACGAGCCGGTCCATATCAGCGATATGCAGTTCGCGACGTCGGAGTCAGGTGGTGCGACGGTGCGTTTCATGGTCGACTTCGACGGCCCGCGACCTGGTTCTTGGGGAGGCGGTAGCGTGAAGAAGCTCTCGTCGGATTACGTCGAGGCCGACGGAGGCGAGGGTGAGGTACTGCCTTGTTCAGATCCCGAAGGGTCCGAGATCGCTTTCATCGTGGAGCGGACTGGCGCGCGGGCTGCCTACGCTCAGGGGTTCGAGATGAGCTACCTCTACCGAGGCCGGACCTACACCGCCTCAAGTCTTCATACCGTCGGTATCTGCGGTTCGACCGGTGACAATCCGGAGCCGATAGCCGACCTTTGCTAGGACACTGGCTCACCTGGGATCCTGCGCGCATTACTGGTGGGGACGGTGTCAAAGGGGTCTGCCGCATGGGTAGGAAGGGCACGGGCAGCTAGTCAGTGGTCAATTTCTGGCGCATGGCGTGTGTTCTATCGATGCTCACGTTCTCAGGGTGCTCGGGTGAAGGTGACGATCCCGCTTCTCCGGTACAAGGTGCACGAAGTGGTGTCATTTCCTTCCCTGGCGAGACACGACTGGTGATGACGCTGCCCAGGTCAGTGCGTGTTGGTCATTGAAGCGATAGCGCGCACTGCGCGCTCACCGCAGGCCGGCGATCGGCTCGTGGCCTCCACAAGCCGGACAGGAGTTCGCGAGGCGTCTGAGATGGCGCAGGAGTGGCGACACCGTATCGCGGTGTCGCGCCCGCACCCGAACAACCGCTGCGCCGTCACACACACGCGCACCGCTTCAGCACCCCGATCACCGAAGAGGAGCCAAACGGCTCCGGCACGGCGCCACCTGATGCCCGGTCACGTAGACCTAGGTCGGGGCGTGGCCAACTCGGCCAGCGACACCATGACGCGCTTCGGCCCACGGAGCCATGACGCTACTCGCCGAGACGACCACGCCCCCTCCCGAGTCCCCGACGCCTGGGTGGGCGTCACTTGCCTGCTAGAACGCGCCACAACGCAAGAGGGGCAGTGACTCCGTCAACCGTGCGTTTCTCCTCGGTGCGGGCGCACCTGTTCAACGACTCGTCCCGTACTGCCGCACGACATCGACCTGTGCGCCGCATCTGACCACAAGAACTTGCTCGTCACCGAACAGCGGGCAACCCAGGACCAGGTCATCACCCACCCGTCCCCGCCGCCCGGTTTACAGCCGGGCCTGGTTGTCAGGTCAGGTCGATGAGGACGGCGGCCACCTCACCGTAGGAGGCGGCCACGCCCTCGGTGTTGCCCAGCCGATGGCGTTCCAGGCGTAGGGCGCCGAGGTGGCGGGCCTCGTAGATCCGGGACCGCAGCACCGCTCCGGGCGAGCGGTCGAAGGCCCCGTAGGTGTCCCAGAACGCGTCGCGCTCGGTGCCGGGTTTCGCCGCCGCCATACGAATGGTCCAATCTGCGGCGGGGTCACCCCACCATGTCCGGTCTAAGTCGAGCACCCCGGTGATCGTTGGCTCTTCCGCGCCGTCGGCGAGCATCACGTTCACAGTCCACAGGTCGCCGCTGAGCATGCGGGGTTCAGTGATCTCGTCGAGTACGGCGAGATGTCGCAGTGTCACGACCTTGCATACCTCGCGGACATCGACGGAGTCCAAACCGGCGGAATCCATGTCGTCGGCGATGCTGACCAGGCTGTCGATCACGGCCCCGCTCCACGTCCTGCACATCGATCCCGTCACCGGCCCAAAGTGTGGGCCGCGTACCGAGTGCACGTCCCGTGCAATCGCGCCCATCTGGGCGAAGAACCCCGGCCACGCCGAACGCGGGTAGTCGCCGATCCGCTCCGGCGCGGGAATACCCGGGAGCAGCGTCTGGAACAGGTAGTCCCGCCCGATCACATCGTGGGTGAAGTCTGCGGCGATCACGCGAGGCATCAGTGCTGTGATCGGCGCGAGGTAGGGCACGCTGGCGTACTCGTTGCGCATCAATCCCCGCTCCGAGGAAAACTGCCGCGCTGGTTCCGGCGCCACCCGGAGAATCACCGGCCCCTGCCCGGCCAGTTCGACACGGAACGTGCTGTTGTACATGCCGTTGCCCAGCTCGATGGCTGACACGACCCGTGCGGTCGAACCGAACGCACGGCGACATAAGGCCTGCACCTCGGCGGCGGCTATCGGCTGCTGAAAGGCGTCCGTGTCACGCTCGATCGGACGGAACTTCACTCGACACTCCCTCGGTCTCGTGTGGGCGGGCGCGGTCGATCATGACAGGTCGAATTCTCCGTCCTTGGCTCCGGCCAGGAACGCGGTCCACTCGCCCTCGGTGTAGACCTGCGGGGGCAGTTCCGGGTGGCGGGAGTGCCGAAGCGCCACCTGCCGGTCGCGGGTCACCGCGACCTCCACACAGTTGTCGCCACCGTTGGAGTACGACGACTTGGTGAAGGGCCGGGTGAGGTCGAGTTCCGGCTGGATGCTCATCATGGGGCTCCCTGATCGCTGGTAAGTTCGGCGGCCACGGCCTTCAAGACTTCCACGCTGTCGCGCGGGCTTAGGGCGGCGCGGCGCAGCCGCTCGTAGAGGTAGCTATAGCGGGTGACCTGCGGCGCCTCGGTCAACGAGGTAAGCACGACGTCGGTAGTCACCGTGTCCACGGCGATCACCCTCGGGTCCTGCGGGTTGGGGTAGGTGTAGAGCGAAAACGCCGAACGCGGCGTCACGTATCCGTCGACGGCCGCGGCGACCGGCAGCACCCGCACGGTGATCTTCGGCTCGCGGGTGCAGGCCACCAGATGCGCCACCTGCCCGGCCATCACCGCTGGCGGGGCCGACAGACGGCGCAGCGCGACCTCGTCGAGCACCACCTCATAGGTGGGGCCGTCTGGGCGGCGCAGCATCCGCTGCCGCGTCTGGCGGGCTGCCACCGCACGCTCCGAGGAGAAAGTCACCGGCCCGATCTCGGCCTCAGCCACCTGCCGCTGCTGGGCGAACTCCGGCGTCTGCATCAGGCCGGGGATAAACGGCTGGAACTCCGTGATCGCGACAGCGCCCGCCTCCAGATCGGCGTACAGAGCCTGCCGGGCGCCCATCGCCTGCCCGAACGACGCCCACCACCCACGCTCGGCGCCGTCACGGGCCATCGCCATGACTTCCGTCCACTGTGGCCCATCCACTCCGAGCTCATCGAGGATCCGCATCACTGTGTTTTGGCCGTCCCGAACGTTGTGGCCGTTCTCCAGTCGGGTGATCTTCATCCGGTTCTGGCCGATCCGCTTAGCCAGATCGGCGTGTGTCAGTCCTGCGGCCTCCCGCAGCACCCGCAGCTCCACAGCCAACCGCTGCCGACGCACATACGGACTGATCATCACGCCTCCCTGAACGCAGGGTACATCTGAACAGTTCAATCTTGAAGCTGGGAACGGCCGGTAGTTGTCAAGTCGAATGAGACGCGTCCCGCCTGGTTCCTGGACGGTGGTTCGCCTGACCTGCGCGTTCACGCTGGTCAGAGCTTGCTCCGTGCGTGGTGTCCCCGGCAGTGGTAGCGGGGGCAGGACTCGAACCTGCGCCCCCGCCTCCGGCGGGTAGGAGTACCCAACTACGTTTGCAGGTCAGCTCTTTCACTCGCTGCCGATGTGTGCTGATTCGGACGAGTCGATCCGGATCAGCGACATGAGGTTTGTCGCCGAGGAGTCGGCCGGCGGTACGGTCCGATTCCGGGTGAACTTCGCCGGACCGGGACCAGGCGAGGGCGGCGGTGGGAGCGTGAAGAGGCTTACTCCCGACTACGTCGAGGCTGAGGGGGCAGCGGGAGAGGTGTTGCCCTGCGACGAATCCCGTGGCTCCGAGATCGCCTTCATCGTGGAGCGTCTTGGTCCG
>JBOFLH010000573.1:0-2708 GCA_051657765.1 Nocardioides sp.
CGATGATCTTGTTTGGTTGGCTACAAGAACACTACGAAGAACCCGGCAATGGAGGCTGGTTGCCGTTCGGCTTCGGATGCATCGCCGGCCTTGTGCCGTGGGCGGCAATCGGGATCTATCTGCTGTCCCTCGGCTCGGCGACGGCACCTTCCCCACCTGGATTTGTCTACGGGATCTTTATCTCTCTCTTTGTCTTCTTCAACAGCTTCGCCCTCAACCAATGGTTGCAATATCGGGCCCACGGGCGCTGGTCTCACTACATACACGGCGAGAAGGTCTACATCGTGTTGAGCCTGGTCGCGAAATCTGCCTTGTCGTGGCAGATCTTCGCAGGAACGCTCAGCTGGCTGAGATCAGATGAGAAACAGGTTCCTCGGCACCGGGGAGGCCGGCTATCACCCACTCCGCAAGATCCGGGTGGTTATCGCAGGACTTCGCTTCGCCGTCCGATATGACTTCTCCGTCACCTACAAACTAGTTGTCTCCATTGCCTTCATCT
This sequence comes from Nocardioides sp., assembly GCA_051657765.1. Taxonomy (GTDB): domain Bacteria; phylum Actinomycetota; class Actinomycetes; order Propionibacteriales; family Nocardioidaceae; genus Nocardioides. Next base: position 500 of record JBOFLH010000573.1, read on the forward strand.
CGGCTGCTGGACTGCTCCGACAATGGGTCGACTTCGTCGTCATCCTGCTCGCCACCGGGCTCGTGCTCACCGCCGAACTACTCAACAGCGCGATCGAAACACTGTGTGACTTTCTCGAAACTGGACCCAGCCATCGCATCGGCGCCGTCAAGGACGTTGCCGCCGCAGCCGTAGGTATCAGCATCATGGTGTGGATCATCGTGATCATCTACGAAGGCTGGAAACTGGTCGGCATCTGGTCGACATAGCTATCGGATCCTGAGGACTATCGCGGTAGCCCGGACCATCTTGCGGACCAGGGCCACCCGCAGGGCGGTCAGTTCCGCAGCGGTGGCACTGCCGGACGGGTGACCATCTTCGCGATAGGCGGGGCGCCAAGAAGAACTGAAGAAGCGCACCCGGCTGTTGGAGCAGGACAACAAGGTCGCCAGCTGAGGTGACGGTCAGTCGCCGAACAGGTCACCGACATCGGCGACCCGATCCACTACCTCCTCGAAGCGAAACTGCGCCAAGCCGAACTCGTCCCCGGCACCACCCTCGACCTCGGTCCACGACACCGGAGTGGCGACCCGCGGATACTCCCGGCCACGCAGCGAGTATGGCGAGATGGTGGTCTTGGCGCCGACGTTCTGCGACCAATCCAAGAACACCTTGCCGGCGCGGCGGGACTTGGTCATCTGAGCGGTGACCAGATCGGGGCGTGTGGCCTGGAGTTCGTCGGCGATCTGCTTCGCCAAGGCACTCGTGCTGTCCACCGATTGGGGCAGCTCACCCTCAGGCAACCCACGACCGGGCAACCCAGAGCCAGGCAGGGCGGCGTATACATGAAGGCCTTTGCTCCCGCTGGTGACCGCCTTCCCGGCCAGGCCGAACTCGGCCAGCTTCGCCTGGACCATCAGGGCGACCTGACAGCATTCGTGCAGACCTGCGGGCTCCCCGGGGTCCAGGTCGATCACCACCCGGTCAGGCGGACGAATCTCGCCGACCGGACCGACCGTCCATTGATGCACATGCAACTCCAAGGCCGCCAGGTTGCCCAGCCAGGTCAGGGTGGCTAGATCATCGGCGATCGGGAAGACCAACTCACCGGCCCGACTTCCTCGCGCATCGGAGGACTCCGCTGAGCCCCACCGCGATCCCGATGTCGGCACCCGGACGGTCCGCACCCACGACGGCGTGCCGGCCGGCACATTCTTCTCGAAGAAGCTCGGCTGGTGCACCCCGTTAGGCCAGCGGATTCGGGTCACCGCTCGGCCCGCCAAGTGCGGCAACAGCACCGGGGCGATCCGGGCGTAGTAGTTGATCACCTCACCTTTGGTCGTCCCGGTCGCCGGATAGAGCACCTTCTCCAGATTGGTCAGCTTGAGCGTACGTCCGCCGACCTCGACCATCACCTCACTCATGGCGCTCGCCCGTCTGATGGTCCGCCCCCACGGACTGCCCGATCAGATCGGCCGGGGTGAGGTCCGCGCGCACTCCGAGATAGGCCGGCTGCCGCAGCCGGGCCTGCGCGGACATCCCCAACGCCTCGACCTCGATCACTACGCCCGGCTCGACCCAACGGGTGCCGACCGCGTCCAGTCGGGGCACCTCATCCGCGAACGGACTGTTCTCTCGAGCCAGCGGCGTCAGCAGGTCGCGCAGTCGCGGTCCGGCTTTGCCGGCGATGCCACTACCGACCCGGCCCCGATAGCGCAGGCCCGCCGGCGTTGGTTCACCCACCAAGACCGCGCCCAGCCGGTGGGTCGAGTCGGTCTCCGGGCGCCACCCGCCGACGACGACCGAGAGCCGGCGACGGTGCGGGAACTTCAACCAGTGCCGGCTCCGCGCCCCTGGTTCGTAGCAGGAGTCCAGGCGCTTGCTGACGATCCCCTCCAGTCCTTGGGCCCGGGTCGCCGCCAGCAACATCTGCCCGTCGTCGTACGCCCCGGGCACCTGCCACGAATCGCCGGACAGACCGAGCGACTCAAGGATCCTCCGGCGCTCCGACAACGGCTGGCCCATCAGGTCCCGATCACCGCTCCGCAGTAGGTCGAAGACGAGCAAGGTCACCGGGTTGCCGGTGGACAGCTCGGCCGCCCGCCGCGGGTTTGATACGTGCATCCGCTCGGCCAGAGCGGAGAAGCTGGGCCGGCCCGCCACCATGGCGACCACCTCGCCGTCCAGGAGGAGGTCCTGGCCGCCGGCGGAGCCCAACCGATGCAGCTCG
>JBOFLH010000574.1:0-4780 GCA_051657765.1 Nocardioides sp.
GCCAGCGCTCGCCAGCAGGGATTGATCAACGACGCCCCACCCCAGGCCGAGAATCGAGGAGCCCAGACCCGACACACCGGCACCGAACAACACCCACCAGGCCGCCGCCAGCAGCGGATTCCGGCGGCGGTTTTCCGGGGTCGCCGTCAAGCGAGACCGAGCGGTCTCGGAGATGGCTGGCGCGGTCGACACGATGGGTCAGGTTACATGCGTCGGTTGTCGAGGGACGGATTGGCGCGACGGCACTCGTGGAGTACGTCGCGATCCAGCACCGCGGTCAGCATCGCCGGCTCGGCGTCCGCTTCGGCCAACACCTCACCCCACGGGTCAACCACCAGGGAGTGCCCGCAATAGCGCGGGGCCGGTTGCCCGGCCGCCACCACGAAACAGGTGTTCTCGATGGCCCGGGCCCGGACCAGGGTGCGCCAATGGTCCACCTTGCGCGGCCCGCTGAGCCACGCGGCCGGCACCACGAGGACCTCCGCGCCGGCGGCGACCAGCATCCGAGCCAGCTCGGGAAAGCGCAGGTCATAACACGTCATCACGCCCACCAGGAAGTCACCCACCTTCAGGACCTGCGGATCGATCCCGCCCGGCAGCAGCCGATCGGACTCGCGATAGCCGAACGAGTCGTAAAGGTGGATCTTCCGGTACGCCCCATGGGTCTCACCAGCCACCACCAGGGTGTTCCACGGCCGGTCCGGATCGGCGGAACTCTCAAACATCCCCGCCACGATCGTCGTCCTTGCGGCGGTCGCTACCCGATCGACCTCGGTGGCGAACGGCCCACTGGTCGACTCGGCGAACGCGCTGACATCGGAGCCGGCTTCGCCGAAGTCTCGGGCGAAGGCCTCCGGGTAGACCACCAGGTCGGTGTCGGCGGGGGTCAACTCGGCGAGTCGCCGACGGTTCACCTTCGGATCCAGGCTGGCCGGCTCCTGCACGACGGCGACCCGCAGCCGGCCCGTGCGTTCATCAACCGGACCCCCCTGGGCAATCCCTGCCACAGATGTCGTCAGCCCCGAAGTCATAGGCCCTGAACTCATATGCACAGACTGCCACGACGTTGGTCGGTGCGACACTGCTCAGATGGACCGTTTCGCTCCTCGCCCCGCTGAGCCGGTGGTGGCTGGGCTCCTAGAACCGGCTGAGCCGGACGCTGAGCCGGCCGTGCAGCCAACCGCTGGGCCGACCAATGAGCCAACCGCTGGACCGGCCGTGAAGCCGGCCGATGGACTGGCCGACCGGCTGGCCGCGGTCATCCTGAGCGGCGGGCGAGGTCGCCGGCTCGGTGAACTGAACAAGGCCAACCTGGTCGTCGGCGAGACGACCCTGATCGACCGAGCGGTGCACGCATCGGCCGGCGCCGGGCAGATCGTCGTGGTCGGACCGGCCGTGCCGATCGCCGTGGCCGGTGGCCCGTCGATCCGATTCGTCGAGGAGTCACCCCCGTTCGGAGGCCCGGCCGCGGGCCTCCTGGCTGGGCGAGACGCGGTCGGCTCTGCGGCCGACTGGCTGCTGGTGCTAGCGGTGGATATGGCCGGCGTGCACGCGGCGACGGTACGCCGACTGATCCAGGCGCTGGCGCCGGGGCTCGACGGCGCGTTCCTGCACGACGCCGACGGACGACGCCAGCTCGCCGGAGTGGTGCGCGCGGTGCGCCTCGACGCCGTACGCCCACCACCCGATCAGGTGGCCGGACTGTCGGTTCGACGGCTGCTCGACCCGCTGCGCATCGCCGCGGTGCCGGCACACGGAACCGAGGGCATCGACCTGGACACCTGGGCGGATCTCGATCGGCACCAGAGCGTCGGGCCCGCCGACCCGCCCGGCCCGGTCACGCCCACCGTCCGCCAGTCCCGCGGCACCGAGCACCCCGGCGATCGCGGGTGATCATGCGCTCGCGCGCCTCAGATCTCGACACGTGGCCCCGCGGAGTTGCCGGGTTCGCCGATTTCGCGGCACCCTTGGCGACGTGAACCTGCATGACTGGATCGATGAGTTGTGTGATGTCTTGGACATCGAGACCGAGGTGCCCGAAGCACTCGTCTTGGACCTCGCCCGGACGGCCGCTCACAACGACGAGCGGCCGGCCGCTCCCATCACGACCTACCTGTTGGGTTTCGCCGCCGGGGTCACCCGGGCAAACCCGGAGCGGGTGGAACGTCTCGCCGCGATTGCTCAGTCGCTCGCCGACGGGTGGAATCGCCCCACTGGAGAATCGGATCCTATCGACTTCGACGACGACGTACCCGACGACGACGAGGTCGACCACACCACCGACCGCTATGAGTAGCACCCGGCGACTCGACGCATAATGCGTGCCGTCGTCGCAACAGCCCCCGGCGGCCCGGAACAGCTCGTGGAGACCGAGGTTCCGCCGCCGATACCAGGCTCGGGCGAGGTGGTGGTCGAGGTCGCGGCAACGGCGGTGAACCGGGCCGACACCCTGCAACGGCGCGGGGTGTACCCGCCGCCGCCGGGTTCCACCGACATCATCGGCCTGGAGTGCAGCGGCCGGATCATCAGCCTCGGTGCCTTGACTCCGGACCAGGCCGACGATTGGTCGATCGGCGACCCGGTCTGCGCGCTGCTGGCGGGCGGAGGGTACGCCGAACAGGTCGCCGTGCCGATCGGGCAGCTGATGCCGGTGCCGGACGGTGTCGATCTGGTGACCGCCGCCGGGCTCCCAGAAGTGGCATGCACCGTGTGGTCCAACCTTGTCATGGTGGCCGCGCTCCGGTCGAGCGAAACCGTGTTGATCCATGGCGGATCCGGCGGCATCGGCACATTCGCCATCCAGCTTGCGCACACACTGGGCGCCCGGGTCCTCGCGACGGCCGGCTCGACGGAGAAGGCGGCGCTGTGCCGCGACCTCGGGGCAGACCTGGTGGTGGACTACCGAACCGAGGACTTCGTGACCGCAGTCGAGGCGGCGACCAACGGGCAGGGCGCCGACGTGATCCTGGACAACATGGGGGCAAGCTATCTGAACCGCAACCTTCGCGCACTGGCGGTCGACGGCCGCCTGATCGTCATCGGCCTGCAGGGCGGCACTCGGGCGGAGCTGGATATCGGACGCCTGCTCGCGCAACGCGCCGCGGTGATCGCCACCTCCCTTCGATCGCGTCCGCCGGCTGCCAAAGCGGCGATCTGCGCGGCGGTCGTCAAACATGTGTGGCCCCTCATCGCTCGTGCTGAGATCCGCCCTGTGATAGGCGCCACCCTGTCGCTGGCACAGGCGTCCGCAGCCCATGACTTAATGGAGAGTGGCCGCCATACCGGCAAGATCCTGTTGACGGTCTGACGGCGAGACGTGCCAACCTCGCGAGGATCACCACGACACGGCATCACAAGTCCCCCAAACGTGTCGCCAGCGGGGTGCGCTCCTGGGCGCGCCGGAGAAGCCTCGACGGCACCGGACCAGGCAGCGTCCGGGGGCCGCGGAGCTGGGGATGAGCTCGACACGGTTCGGCGCCGCAACCGGCTCCCCATAGAGTGAGCGTCATGACTGAGCGGGCGACCAGGAAGAAGAGCGGATAGATGGCAGCGAAGGCAACCAGACAAGGTGAGCTTGATGCCGACCGACAGACCACCGCGGACGGCGACGCCGACCGTGAGACCACCGCGGACGGCACCGACGGCACCGACGGCCACGAGGTATACGTGATCGGTCCGGACGGCCAACCGGTCGCGGTCGATTCTCCGGCCGCGCCGACGGACGAAGACAGCCACGGCGCCCACCTCACCGACCTCGTGGAACAACCGGCCAAGGTCATGCGCATCGGCAGCATGATTCGCCAACTGCTGGACGAAGTGAAGTCTGCCCCGCTGGATGAGGCCAGCCGCAGTCGTCTCAAGGAGATCCACCGCGCCTCGATCACGGAACTGGAAGCCGGGCTGGCTCCGGAGCTGATCGACGAACTCCGACGCCTGTCCTTGCCGTTCACCGAGGAAGGTGTGCCGAGCGAATCCGAGTTGCGGATCGCCCAGGCGCAACTCGTCGGCTGGCTGGAGGGCCTGTTTCACGGGATCCAGACCGCCATCTACGCCCAGCAAATGGCGGCCCGCGCACAACTGGAGCAGATGCGCCGATCGCTACCGCCTGGGATGTCGCCCGCCGGTGACGGCGCTCCCACCGGATTCCCCGGTCAACCTGGCCATGGGCGGTCCGATCAGCCGGGCGAGCCCGGCGGCTCGTCGGGCGGGATGTACCTCTGAGCGTCCTCGATTCGCGAACGCCGAGCCCGGCCACCAGCTGCTGTCGCGTGGTCGCGGCCACCGAACTGGCGCGTCTACAGCGGCACCCACCGACCTGGTCCCGGCCGGCCGGCAACCCCACCACCACGACCGGGTCACCACCTACCGTCTAGTGGTCGCCCCGTCCCAACCGGCCAACCACAGCCAGGCCTAGGGCACCCAGAATCACCAGGGCGGCGCCGGGTGCTGCCAGCCGGCTGAACTCGACCGGAGTGGACTCATCGACCTTGGTCCTGACGGCTTCGACGGGCGTGGGCGCCTTCGGTGGCGGCGCTTGGAACGTCGCGTCCAGCCCGGCAAGGACAGCGGTGGTGATCGCCCGGGTTCCCGAGCACTTGCCGTCTACCAACGGGACGGCGCTGGCCGACAGATCCACGAAGAACACGTAGCGTTTGCCGACCGGGAGTTCACCGAGCTGGCATGCGGTAGTGGCGGTCCTAGCGATCACCTCAACGGTGGTCGCCGAGAGACTTCCTTGGTAGATCTTGTCCACCGCCACCACATAGGTGAGCTTTCGCGG
>JBOFLH010000575.1:0-5166 GCA_051657765.1 Nocardioides sp.
CGGGCTCACTTCCACCGGAAGCCCGGATGCGACTCACCGCCCCATTGCGAGCACGAATTCCCATGCCCTCCGAAGTTCGCGAGAGTGCACGCTCGATCCCGCTGCGAAGGTCGACCTGGGAGGCGCGACTCGCTGGCCTTCGCTTGATCTTGGAACAGCTCGACGCCGCGCGCGACCCGGCAAACTTTGCAGCCGATTCCTGGTCCGGCCTTTCGGACGGGCTCGGAAGGCTCGCAGCGGCACGGCATGACTTGCTCGCCATGCTGGTGGCGCTCGCGCCATTCGATGCGCGAGACATTCTGCGCGCCGAGGAACCCGAGCCGCATGCGCCGAGCAGCATGGACGGCGGCCTGGGCGTTGGACTCCTCGACGCGTGTGACGCGGCGATCGATGTTGTGCTCGACGCCATCGAGAATGGCGAGACTGCGCCGCGTCTTGACGTTGCGATGTCGTCGTATGCACCGGAAGTCCCGACGGTTGCCCTGCCGATGACAGCCGAGGTGATGGCTGTGACGTTCGCGATGAGCACGGTGCCCGTCGACACCGATGGAGCGTTCAGCGCCTCGAAGGTGTTCGAGGCCTTCAAGTACGAAAATGCGCGGCTCCTCGGATACCTCCTCGCGCACATGCGGTCCCTCGGGATCGAGCCAGTTGACGACATGCTTGCCATGGTGTCGATTTCTGGCTGGATCTCGTCAGCTCCCGATGCGGTGCTTGCGTGGCAATCCTTCCGCGCCATGACGCTCCGGTTGCTTCACCCTTCGACAGCGCCCGACGCCGAGAACACCTCGCCCGTCTTGGCCGATGCGATCGCGCATCTCGCTCGCCGCGACGAGGCCCTTCGACAGGGTCGCCGCGTGATTCATGCTCGGATCAGGGAGTTCCTGCTCTCAGAGGACTCCGAAGTCGGCGCCCACGCGCTTGCCGACGCGTACCGCCGGCTGGTCGACGGTCCCGTCCGAGAGTTCGCATGGGCAATGCGTCGCCTGTCGGTCGGCGCCTGGAGTCCAACTCCGACGGTTGGCCTGCTTGTAGAAGCGTTCAGCAACGACGAGTGGCTTGCTCCTGCGGTGGTCCCGATGCTTTTCCCGGAGGTGCGAAACGGGCAGGCGCACGAAGACTTGGTCTGGGACGGAAAGCGGCAGGTGTTCGTCGTCGAGGGCAGTGATGTCGACCTCAAGAGAGTCGATATCGCAGTTGCCGACGCCATATCGTTCACCCTCGGCTGTGAAGCAGCCCTCGCGTACTGGAACGCGACGCAGGTAGAGCCCGGCTCTGTCGCTCCCGGGCCGGACGAGCCCGGTCGCATGGCACGGTGGCGTCGTGCTGAGGCGTTGGTTGGAACTAACGGCCTGGGACTGGTCTCCTTCAAGCACAATTCGCGGCACGCGGAAGTTCGTGTCGAGCGACTCCACCGGCAGGACATCAATCCGGCACTACAGCTATTGGTTCACGCGCGGAGGCTGCTTCCTGACATCGAGACCTTTGCTGTGTTCAGCAACGAGGTGGGTGCAGCCACCGAGCCACTCATCACCGTCACTGCCGCTTCCCTCGATGCCACGTACCCCGTGTGGGTCAAGGCCAGGGAAGCCTTCGACTCGATGCCACTCGCAGCATTTCTACCCGCGAACCTGAACGCTCGGCTTCGGGACCAAACCGAGTCGGAGGCCGCACGCGCCGTTGCGTGGATCGCCCTCGACGATGCGCTTAGCGCGATAGACGAACACCCAGGGCACTGGACTGTGGAGACCGTCTGGGAAACCAAGACGCGTGTCGATGTTGCCCGCTTCGCACTGGTGGAGTGCGAAGCGACCCTCTCCGATCCTTCGCAACTCCGCCGGTCACGACAGGTGCTCGACGCGGTCTTCAGTGACCTAGATCGCCTCACGGACGAGTCTCACGAGACTGTGGTCGATCGCCTCGACTCCGTCATTGTGCTGCGATCGGACTGGATGGCGCTCGGGCCAGTGGCGCGACTACCCCGGATTGTTGAAGTACGCGAGGACGCTTCCCCTGGCTACTTAACCCGCGCCGGACGGCGGACCTCAACGCCGTTCGACCGGTTCACCTCGATGTAGTCGCAGGCATCCCACGCCCGTCAGTTCATCCCTGCTGGTCGACCACGACATCGTCGGGATTCGCCGCGTTGATGACCGTCCACTGGATCAGGTTGCTTCGCGGGACTGCCTTGGCAGGCACGGCGATGGAGATGAGCCCGACAAGATCCTTGCGCTCGATCGGCGTTGCGGCATCGTCGGGCTCGCGGTCGGGCACCAACGAAATCAGAATCACGCCGCGGGTCGACGATTCGCCAAGTGGCGCTACGTGTTCCCCGAGCGCGATCGGCCTTGCCGCCGCGCGGTGCTTGCGGTCCGATCCGACGAAGTCGATACGGCCAGCACGGCGCTTGCGTTTCACCACTGAGACTTCGCCACCGAGTTCGGGGATGTCGAAGAGCCGTCCGCCGGTGTTGGGCCACGTCCACACGACGGCCCAGTCGGTGATCTTGTCGTCGTCCGTGGCCTTCTTGATGAAGCCGCGGAAGGCCTTGATGTTGGCCTCGTACTCGACGTTCCACGCCAACTTCCCGAACAGCGTGTTGAACTCGTCGGCGTCGACTAGGCCGATTCGGGCCTTCTGCTGGTAGCCAGCCTTCCCGTCGAGTTCGTACGGAAGCAGGACCTCGTCGGTTGCATGCGTGAGCAACGGCAGGACTACATCGTCGAGATTCTTACGATTCTCGTCGCTTCCGCGTGGCGGGATCCCGTATAGGTCCTGAATGTCCGTCGGGGCCTTGTTCGCGATGACCGCGTTCCACATCTTGTTGCGGGCGGTCGGCTTGAGCCACGGGAGGTGCTGGCTGACGAGCGGCGGAATCTGGCGCGGCTCCAGGAGAGGCATGCCCTTCTCGTCGAAGCCCGCGTACTGGCTGAGCTCGGCTCGGAACGCCTCCTCGTCCATGAGCAGCGCTTCGAATGCTTCGTAGAGGTCGACCTGGGAGTCACGGCGGATGTAGAGGCGGACGAGATCCTGGTAGCCGGGCCTGAACCCGAACCAGCGACCGGCTTGCATAAGCGTGTCGGCCTGGCCGGCCTTCCTGCGGAAGTAGGAGATCGTGAGGCCCTCGACCGTGAACCCGCGGCTGAGTTGAGTGCCTCCGACAAGGATGCGCCACACCTTGTCGGCCTCGAAGTCGAGCTTCTTCTGCTGGGTCTGGATCTCCTTGTCGGAGTTCACGATGAGGACAGGATCGCCGTCGACTGTCATCTGTGCCAGCGCTTCTCCGATGTACGGCTTCAAGACGTCGAAGCCGGCCGGCACCGGGGCTCCGTCGGCGCGCGCCTTCATGACGGGCAGGAAGTCGTCGTTGAAGAGTTTCTCCAGCCGAGCAAATCCCTCTGCCGAGTTGAACTTGGCCATGTTCCAGAGCGAACGGACATCAGCAGCGGTGTCGGCATGGTCGTCGCGCTTGACCGACTCGTGCACGAGAAGCGTGTGGTGGCGAAAGCTCACACCGGGGTTGGCCTTCATGTATTCGCTGTCGGCTTCACGGAACTTCTTGATCGCCCCTGAGAGGACCCACGCGTCAAGGGCTTCCTTCAGCTCGTCAGTGCGGCCGATCGGATCGGTGTCCTTGTCGCCGACAAGCGGCCGCACATGCGCCAACTCGTTGGAGTTGGAGACCGTCTTCTCCTCGTCGTCCCATCTCTTGCCGACGTCGTGGAACTCTTGGACACCCATGTAGCCCGGTGGGCGGTGGAGAGAAAGCACGAAGTCAGCCGGGAACAGGTCGCGTTGGTCGTCCGGGTCCACGAAAACGTTCGCAAATGGCGTTGCGGTGTAGCCGACGTACTGCGCTCGCTTGCAGATCGCGAGGATCTCCGTGATGAGCTCGTTGATCGTCGTCCGCTTGCGGTTCTCGGCGGAACCCTTCTTCCACTTGGCCGGGTTCGTGGTGTCCACCGAGGCCTGATCCGACTCGTCGTCGATGATCAGAACCGGCAACTCGTGGAGCTCGTTCTTGAGTGGCTTCAAGTCCTGGATCAGCTTGCGAAGCGCAGCGGGATTCTTCTTGATGACCGCGACGTACGCACCGGAGTGGAAGAGGTTCTCCTCGTCGTTCAGAGCCTTCTGCTTGTTCTTCCGCGCGAACTTGAGCTTGGTCATGGCCTGCGGCAACCGCTTGTAGTCACTGCGATGGCTCGTCACGCGAGCGATCTCAACGACCCCTGGAAGATTGAGAGCGTCACCGTGCTTGACGAACCCGTCGCTCCACTTGTCGTCCTGCTGGTAGTCGAGCTCCTTGGCAACGGCCGGGTCGGTCGGATCCTGGCCAGCCAGAATGTTCTCGACACCCATGAGCTCCATGTCCATACGCCGCTGGGTCTGCGCGCGAAGGATCTCGATCGTGCCGGTGAGGACAATGATCAACCGGTAGCCGGCGTCGATTCCCTTGGCGACAACTCCGGTGAAGTTTGCAGTCTTGCCGCTCTGCACGTAGCCAACGACAAGTCCCTTGGTCTGCTTCGCTTCGAGTCGCGTGGGGCGGCTGAGTCGTTCGATGACTTCTGTCGTCGTCTCGTCCCGCGACGAGATTGACGATGCAGGCCAGCCCTTGACCTCGCGAAGGTACGTCTCGTAGTCGTCCCAATAGACGCTGGTTCGAAGTTTCCGTTCGGCCGCGTACCAGGGCTCGAACACCTTCGAAATCGTCGTAGACGACTTCTCGAAGACCCCGATCCGCTCCGTGAACGCCTGAGCAACTTCGGGAGACAGCCCGAGTCGCGCGTAGATCGCGGCCCGACGCTCCTGCGTGTGAGCCGGAGTGGACGCATCGTCCGGACCTAGATATTCGTCCTGACTGTCCCACTTGGCCAGTGCAATTCGAGCCTGGGTAAGAGCCGGTTCGTTCTCATCTGCCTGCTGGATGAACGAGCCGAGTTGTCCGTCGTCAACAGCAGTTGCAGCCAAGGCACTCAGCAGCGGACCGAGCGGCGGCGTGGGCTGCTGGTTCTTGAGGGCAACGAAGGCATTGGTCATGGCGTCCGCCCATGCTGGGCGTTGGTCGGTCACGTTCGTCAGCTCTCCTTCGACTCCACGAATCCGCCGATGGGGTCGGGAAGCGCGTCATGTTGCAGGTCTGTCAGGTCCACTCTGTACGAGACC
>JBOFLH010000576.1:0-3522 GCA_051657765.1 Nocardioides sp.
CCCCCCCCCCGGCGTGGTAGTCGAGGTGCCTCCCGCTCCGCGCCAACCTGAGTCTGTGCCGTTCACTCGTGCGCACCCTGCTGCGGTCCTGCCATTTCGTCGGTCGAGGTTGCCGATGGCGGCACTGGTCGCTGGCAGCCTGGTGCCGCGCACGTCCGTGTCCGTGTCTTTCTCGGGATGGGGCACTCCTACGCCGGGACGCATTCGTGGCTGAGTGTGTTGATCATCAACCCGGTTCTCGCCATCGCGGCGCTGGTCCTCTGGTTTGCCCTATCCGGCCTGGTGGGTGTGGCCGCGGTCGCGATAGCGGTTGCCCGGTGGACGATAGCGGTTGCCCGGTGGATGCGACGACAAGCTCCGGTGCCTCGCCCAGTCAGGGGTGCCACAGCTCGGGTCGGCCGCGTTCGGTGTGGCCATGACGGCCGCCGCGGTGCCAACGCTGATCAACCTCTCGCAGGGCTTCTACGCGGTCGCCTTCAATACCGCGGTGGTCGGTGTCCAGGCACTTGTCGTCAGCGTGATCGTACTCTGTCTGGTCTGGCATGTCCTCGCTCGTGCCGCGGGCCAGCCGGTGGCATCGCGGGAAACCGGGCCACCAGGCCTGATCTGAGGCGTTCCTGATCACCGCGGGCGGTGGGGCATGATCTCAGACATGATCGACGTGGACTTGCCTCCGAACGGCTGCCTCGAGGACCCGGTTCTGGGATTCGCTGCCTGCCTAGCCTCAGTGCTGGAGCTACCGCTCAGCGAGGTCCCGACGTCGGCGGCCACGGTAGCCGAGGCGTTGGGGCCGTGGCGGAGCTGGTTGGCCGGCCTCAGCCTGGGCTTGGTTCCGATCGACCGGCCCGCGGGCTTCCAGTGGCCCGGCTATTGGATTGCGCTAGCCCGCCGGGCGGCGGTCGACCCGACGGACGTGAGTCGGGACGCTGCGTTGCTTTTCGGCACTCCGCCCGGGGTGGTGTTCAGCCCGCAGCGCCCCGAACTCGTCGGCCACTCGGCCGGCGACCTGGCGATCGCCGAAGGGTACGTCGTCGCCGGCCTGGTGGCTGCGCCGCGGACACCGTCACGTGATCAACCCCAGCGCGGAACGGTAGCGGCGATCGCGATCGCCGACGCGGCGACGATGCCGATGACGATGGTTGACCGAGCAAGTGCGATCGCCGGCCGCGGGCTTGCCGGCGATCGATATGAACGACAAGCGGGCACATTTACGCCGCGCCGGGCCGGTGGGCGTGGCTATGACCTGACCTTGATCGAGAACGAGGCGATCGACGGTGTCAATCGAGCCGGCCACCTATTGCGCCCCGCTGACGCGCGCCGCAACATAGTGACTCGTGGTGTGGACCTGAACGCGCTGGTCGGACGCCGGTTCAGGATCGGTGACGTGGAGTGTGTCGGTAGGCGACTGTGCGAGCCATGCTCGCACCTGGCCGCCTTGACTTCGCCCGGTGTTCTAAAGGCCCTGATTCATCGTGGCGGCCTGCGAGCCGACATCGTGGTGGGCGGTCAGATCGAGCTGAACTCGATCGTCGAGACCATCGACGATGTGCCCGGACGCAGCTCCGAGCGGTGACGACCCACGAGCGGGCCGGGCTCTCGGCGATACGGCACACTTGTCGGCGACCGGAGCCGATAGCGTGGGCTCGCCAACGCTGCCTTCCTATCCGACGGCAGCCAAACTGAAGGGACTCGCGTGTCCAATATCGTGGACGAGCTCGAGTGGCGGGGCTTGATCGCCCACTCGACCGACCTGGACGAACTCAAGGCTGCCTTCGCTGCCGGTCCAGTGAGTTTCTATGTCGGTTTCGACCCCACGGCACCGAGCCTCCATATGGGCAACCTCCTGCAGCTCATCACCGCGCGCCGACTGCAACTGGCCGGTCATCGCCCCTTCGCACTGGTCGGCGGCGCCACCGGCATGATCGGCGACCCGCGGGATTCCGGCGAGCGCACGCTGAACTCCCTCGATACCGTTCGGGATTGGGTTGACCGAGTACGTCGCCAGATCGAACCGTTCTTGGACTTCGACGGTGAGTATGCGGCCACGATGGTCAACAACTACGACTGGACCGAGTCGTTGTCGACCATCGACTTCCTTCGCGATGTCGGTAAGCACTTCCCAGTGAACCGGATGTTGGCGCGCGACACCGTGCGGCGCCGACTGGAGTCGGGCATTAGCTACACCGAGTTCAGCTACGTCCTGTTGCAGTCAATGGACTTCCTTAGTCTTTTCCGCGAGCACCGCGTCACTCTGCAGTTCGGTGGCAGTGACCAGTGGGGGAACATCACCGGAGGCGTCGAGCTGATCCGGCGTGCCGATGGCGGCCACGCGCACGCTTTCGCGACGCCCCTGGTCACCAAGGCCGATGGCACGAAGTACGGCAAGACGGAGGGGGGTGCGATGTGGCTCGACCCGGAGATGATGTCGCCGTACGCGTTCTATCAGTTCTGGCTCAATGTCGAGGACACGAAGGTCGGTGAGCTGCTCCGGTTGTTCACCTTTCTCTCTCGCCTCGAGATCGAGGATGTCGAGGCACAGACGGTCGCCCAGCCGTACCGGCGAGCCGGACAGCGGGCTCTCGCGGAGCAGGTGACGTCGCTGGTGCACGGTGCGGAAGAGACCGATCGCATCAATGCCGCCTCGGCGGCCCTGTTCGGCAGCGGGGACCTCGTCGGTGGTCCGGCGCTGACGTCGGCGCTACGAGAGGCTGGGTCGGTCGAGATCGACGCGGCGTACCCTCTCCCAAGTGTCGTGGAGCTTCTGGTCACCTCCGGGCTGGCCAAGAGCAATGGTGAGGCCAGGCGAACCATCACCGAAGGTGGCGCCTATCTCAACAACGCGCGTGTCACCGATGTCGAGCACACCCCGGCACCGGCGGACCTGATCGACGGCACCTGGCTTGTGCTGCGTCGAGGGAAGAAGACCATCGCCGGTGTCGAGGTACGCCGAAGCTGATGACGTGCCGCGATGAGCCGGTTGGCCGGATTGCTTGACTGCGCGCGGTCCACCGGACGGCGAGTTGCCCGAGACGCGTGCGTGGGCCCGCGCTGGCGTGCATCGATGGCACGCAGAGCCGCGGGGAGCTGACGGAGGAATGAGATTGAGTGGCATCACCCGGCGGTCTGCCTGACCGCTGATCCGTGCACTCAACCGACCGCTGTGATCGCGATCCGGAGCCTGCGCCGGGCGGAGGGACCGACGCGCCGCTCGGTGTTCGAGGGTGCGTCCGCTTCGATTTGACCGCCATCCGATAGTCGCCTAGTGTTTCACTTCGTCGCCTGGACGCGGCGGAGGGCAAGACCAAGCTGAGAGATCACCAAGCTCGGGCCCTCGGCGTCGGCGAACAAACCACCGAAGGAACTCGAAAGAGCGAATCTGTGGTGCGTGGTGTTTGAGAACTCAACAGTGTGTGATAGTCGATGAGTTAATTTGTTGTGCCCTGTCAGGACTGTTTTTTGGTTTTGGTGGTGGTTTTTGATGATTCCAGTTTTTGCTGGGGTTTGTTTTTTGGTTTGGGATCA
>JBOFLH010000577.1:0-1432 GCA_051657765.1 Nocardioides sp.
GCAGGCCACCTGAAGCCATTCATGATGCTGCGCTTGGACGTCAGGTCGTTGCTTGCATTCACTAGACCATTGACGCCACCAGGCGTCGAGGCGATTGTCATATCGTCCCTGATAGGTCTCGTGAAGCATATGAGGTTGATTTTTGGCAACAATCGAGGTTGTAATCTCGGAGATTAACTGAGATGTTTGGCTGAAGTGATGAGGCCGAGTATTTTGCAAGCCCAAAGCCTCTAGTCGTCGACGGTTGAGTTCCAGGATTCCGTTGAGTTCAGGTTCGGGAACATCCCACTCGTCGCCTTGCATCGCCTGAATCACGATACGTCTCGGCTCAGGCTTCGCTTTAGCAGAAACTCTTGGCTTGGAGCGTATCAGGGCGCTAACGAGTGGGCCGTCGGCAATATTCGATCCCACAATAAGAATGTTGCGATTCCTGAAGAGGGTAGCCAGGGCAGCCTCAGTTCGCTTGGATGATTCCGAATACTGGAGTTCGCCTAGAACCGGGACGCCGGCGTTGTGCTCGCTGGTGTCAATAGGGTCCACTATCCCGTGGACATGTATGCAGTGCACGGTTCGCGGTTTCCTCCAGTTCTGAGGCAGCGCTTTGTTCGCCGCGTCAATTGAGATGTTGTTGAAGAGTTTAGGTTGAGATCTTCCGCCGTAATCCAGTTCGCCAAGCGCTTCATCGAGGTAATTGTCGTAGTTTGTAGTGACGAAGACTACGTTCTTGCCTCTCCGGGCATTTGTGTAGCCAAATTCAGCCAGATTTTGTAGTAGGCGCCCCTTCAGGGCAATTCGTGGACCATAGAGTTCGCGCCTGATTCCCTCACGTAAGCTTGCTGTATAGCCCTCTGGATCATCGTATCGTGCGCTACAGATAGCTTCGAGTGTGGTTGAGGCCCCTAGAAGACTTTGCTTCTTGATCCAGTTCTGCGCATCAGTGTTGCCGATCTTGAGTTGCCGGAATAGGCCCAGTACGAGTGATTCCCATGAGGTTCCGGTTCTGTCTGCAGTGGCGCCAAGCCCGACATAGATAGTCCAATCCATGGGAGTTGCGAGGTCGCTAATAGTCTGATAGGTGGAGCGTTTTTGAAAGTAGTTCTCGGTCACGTTAGGTGGCCTCGCCGGTCCGATTATCTACTGCTGCCGCATCACCGAGGTCTTTGTTGGCTGCTGTAAGAAGCAGAAGGCTCTCCAAGCCTCTCCACGGCGTAGTCCGCTCAGTCTCCTGGTTCCTGTACTCCATAAAGGCAAGCGCTGCTGGCGCTATCGCATTGAGCGGATATGACCATGAGTCCAGCACGACGCTCTTCGGCACATAGCCCTTGTCGACGTACAGTCCGAGTGTGTCGTAGAGCGCAAGTGAGTAGTTCGCGGCGTTCCATTCATCCGACCCTATGGCCGGCCAGCTCTTGGCTTTGCGGAACTTGTGGAC
>JBOFLH010000578.1:0-6786 GCA_051657765.1 Nocardioides sp.
AGCCGACTGGTCAGTAGGCGGCCGACGCCGGGTTCAGCAGCTGATGCAAGGTGGCCAGGGCTCTGGCGGTGTGGCTCTTGACTGTGCCTTCGGCGAGCCCCAGGTCCTCGGCGGTTTCGAGCACCGACAAACCGGCCCAGTGCCGGAGTACCACGACCTTGCGCTGCATCTCCGGCAGTCGAGCCAGCGCGGCGAACAGATCCTGGCGGTCACCCGGGTCGAGCCCAGCCGCCGACGGGTGGTCGAAGCCGTCGAGTCCTGGGCTTTCGCGGCGCCAGGGTCGCCGGCTCTCGTCGATCGCGGTGCGCACGATGATCTGCCGAGCGTAGGCTTCCTCGTTGCCGGCCCGGCGGACGCGCGGCCAGGCGACGTACAGCTTGGCCAACGCGGTTTGCACGAGGTCCTCGGCCTGATCCCAGTCGTTGCACACCCCGAAGGCGATTCGCCGAAGGTGGGTTCGCCGGGCGGCCGCGAAGTCGGCGAACCCCGCCCGTTTGTCGATCCTCATACGCAGCTTCCTCTCGCCTGATCTGGTCTCAAAGTCATCTTGGTGTTCCGGTCCCCGATAGGGGGACTCAGGAAAGACGGAACAACTTGATGATGCGTTGTCCGCAGCGGCGACAATTCTGCGGCTATCTCGATGAGTCGTCGGGCCCGTGTGGGTCCGGATCTCGCCACTTGCCCGGGCGCACCAGTCGAACCTCCCAAGCATCGAGGCGCTCGTCGAACTCTCGCCTTCCGTCACGAATGAAACCGTTGCGTGAGTAGAACGCGTGGGCGCGCGGGTTGTGCTCCAGCACCCATACCGAGCAGGGCAGGTCACCCACCGCGGCGTCAAGTAAGGCTTGGCCGACGCCCACCCCGTACCAGGCGACGCGTACGTAGATCGCGTACAGCTCCAGGCCCATGAGGCCGGCTTCTGCGCGGTCCGGGCCGGCCACCGCGAAGCCGATCGGCTCGCCGCCAGCGCCGGCCGGCCCGGCGTGGGCCAGCCACCGCGGCACAGTGGACGCCAGGTGGGCGCGCCACGACGCGATCCACCGGTCCGGTTCGGCCAGGATCGAGTCGAGCCGGTCTGCGTCCACCAGGTTGCGATACGCCTCCCGCCAACACGCCTGATGTAGCCGAGCCCCGGCCTCGGCGTCGGCGGGCACCGCCAGCCGTAGCGAGAAACCCTTGGCGATGGGGCCAACGAACGGATCGGCTACGGTCATGGCGCGCCTGATCCCGCCGGCCCGATCGGCCGATACGCGCCGGCACGTTCCAGGTAGGTGTGATCGGCCGGACGGAACCCGTAGCGCCGGTACAGACTGTGGGCGTCCGCAGTGTGCAGCATCCAACGAAACCCGGCGCCGGGCCCGCTGTCGATCATCTCGCGAACCAGGCCGGCGCCCACCCCGTGCCCGCGCGCCTGGTTGGTGACGAACAGGTCGGCGAGGTAGGCCAGGGCGACTCCGTCGGACAACGCCCGAGCGAAGCCGACCATGCGCCCGTCCTCGACGTAGTAGGCGCCCACCACCCGCCAGGAGCCGGCCAGTTGCCGCTCCACGTCCGTCCGGTTTCGCCACCGTCCCCAATAGGCCTCGGTGGACAGGAAAGCCCACACGGCGTCGACATCGATCCGTCTCGGATCATCGTCGAACTCGAACTCGAACTCGAACTCGCTCGTCACGACCTCGAACCTAGTGGAGTCCCGAACCGCTGTTGCTCGCGCGCGGGTACCTTGATGCTGGACTGCGTTCAGTGCCCTCGACAGAGGAGAAACTCGTGACGATTACGTTGACCCGGCTCGATGCCGTTGCGGCAGATCATGACGAACTCGTGGGCTTCATGACTCGCCAGGATTTTCCGTTCCACGTACGGCCGCGTCCGGCGGTCGCGGACATCGAGGTCGTGGTCTCGGTGGTCAGGTGCTCCGTGCGGCCACTCGTCTGGTGTTCAGCACCGGTGGCCTATGGCATCCTCCGGCGCGACTGGGAGACCGGGCAGACCACGACATTCGCGTGGAAGGATCTGGCTGACTGAGCGGCCGCCGTGTTCGCCAGCCCCGGCCCGGGTTGTCCGCAAGGCAAACAGCGCACGGCAGACCACCGAAGTGATCTGCCGTGCGCTGGTCCTGCGTGCTACCCCCCCGGGTGAGCCGAGGCTGGCGCCCCCTGTCGGAACTACGGCAGGTTGAGCTGGTCGCTGGTGACGAGTTTGAGCACGTCGTCAACCGATGGACCGGCGGAATCGGTGGGCGTGAGGCTGTTGTTGCCCCATGTCCCGACGTATTCCACATTCACGGTCTCGCCGTCCGCCTGCTGGAAGACCACCTCGAAGTCGCCGTTGCCGCTGCGGGCGATTTGCGCGGTTCCGCCACCGGGCACGGCGGTGTTCTCGCAGGGCCCGAAGCCTTCGCATAGGCCCAGGGAATCCGACTTCGCGCCGGGGGCCAGGATCTCCACGGTCACCGCGCCTAGCCCGCTATCGCCCTTGCTGGCCCAGCCCATCGAGGTGCCGATGCCGTCGCGCCCACTACCCGTCCCTGAACTACTAAGGTTCTGGCCGATCGAGAGGAATTCACCTTGGGGGTCCAGCGCCTTCCTTGCCGCGTCCAGCACGGCCTGACGCCACGCCTTCTCACCGATCGGCGGCGGGTCTCCTTTGCACGCCGTGGTCGGGTTTTCGCCGTTCTCGTCGGTGTAGGACTCGCAATTCTTGCCGTTCAGACCTAGTTGCTCCCTGATGTCGTCGCTCGCGTTCGGGTCGGCCGGCGGGTCGTTCTCGGTGCCGTTGCCGGCGAACTGGTTGCTATCTTGCACCGTCACTCGCTGCGGTTCGGCGGGGCCGGACAACACGCCGTTGGCCGCGAACAGGCTGACCGCGGCGGCGCCGACGAGCGTGGTCATCGCGCCGGTGGTCAACCTGCGGCGGCGGAGCGAGCGACGCCCACGGGCCAGATCGGCCGACGCCGTGGAGCCGCCCCGGTCAGTGGAGCTGAGCTCCTCATGGAGCCGGGTGCTCAAGGTCGATTCGTTAATCATGATGTGGTTCCTTCGCTGAGTAAGAGGTCGCTGGAGAGCAGGTGTTGCAGGCGGTTCAGGGCGGCATGGGCCTGACTCTTGACATTGCCCGTCGAGCAGCCGAGGTCGCTGGCGGTCTCCTCGACGGATAGATCCCAGAAGTACCGCAGGGCGATCACCCGGCGTTGACCGAGCGGAAGCTTGGCTACCGCGGCCACGATCGAGGCTCGGTCCTCGACGCTAAGCGTGGGCGTGGCGGGTCGTTCGACCCCGTCCAGGTTCTGGCGTTCGCGGCGCCACGGTCGCCGCTTTTCGTCGATCGCACAGTTGACGATGATCTGCCGAGCGAACCCGTCCATGTTGCCGCTCCGATAGACGCGTGGCCAGGCGTTGTACAGTTTGGTGAGCGCCGTCTGCACGATGTCTTCGGCAAGGTGCCAGTCCCCGCTGACCAGATAGGCGGTTCGCCGCAACTGGCTGCGCCGAGCGCGCACATAGTCGGTGAACTGCTGGTCCCTGGTTGCCGCCATTGGTTCTCCTCTCCCGGTCCGTTCGTTGTTGAGCAGTGGAGCTGAGGTAGGCACCTCGTCACGATCAACACGGATTCGGGAGCGCGTTAGGTTGGCTTGCTCAGCCAGATTCTTTCATCCTCGACCGGCTATCGTGCTGGAATGCGGATCACGAAGTTCGGGCACGCGTGCGTGCGGATCGAGTACGACGGCCGCGCGGTGGTGATCGATCCGGGCGGCTGGACCTCCCCGGCGGCAGTTGACGGCGTGCATGCCGTGCTCATCACGCACGAGCATGCCGACCACTACGATCCCGTCCGCTTGCGGGCCACCGATGCACCGATCCTGACCATCGAGGCCGTCGCGACCCGCATCCGAACCGAAGCGCCGGATGTCGCGGAGCGGGTCACCGTGCTCGCGTCCGGTCACGCACCGGCGCCCGAGATCGTCGGCGGGCGTCTGAACATCCGCGCGGTGGGTGAGTTGCATGCCGTGATCCACCCGGAGTACGACCGGTTCGCCAACACGGGCTATCTGGTCACCGCTGACAGCTACGCGATTTATCACCCGGGCGACGCGCTGACCCTGCCTGACCAGGAGGTGGATCTGTTGTGTGTGCCGGTGTCGGCGCCCTGGCTGAAGGCGTCGGAAGCCATCGACTTCGCCCGCGCGGTGGGTGCGCCGAGCAACCTGGCGATTCATGACGGTATCTATTCCGAACGGGGTTTGGCCACCATGGACGGCCACCTGACCCGGTTCCTGTCCGAGGCCGGTCAGGCTTTCACTCGGCTGCCCGAAGGCGCGGATCTGTGGTGACCCGCTGGTGGCGGGGTGGCCCCGGCGATCCTTCGCGCGGCCCTCGACCCTACCGACCAGAGCGCCGGAGCGCGACGCCTCAGATATCGCCCAAGGCATCCCGCACCGGCACGAACTTGGCCTGAGACTCGGCCAGCTCGGCTTCCGGGTCGGAATCGGCGACGATGCCGCAGCCCGCGAATAGCCGCACCGAGTTGCCGGCGAACTCAGCGGACCTCAGGGCGAGTCCCCATTCGCCGTCGCCGTGGGCGTCGAGCCAACCCACCGGCCCGGCATACCGTCCGCGATCCATCCCCTCGATCTCGGCGATCAACGCCAGTGCCGCATTCGTCGGAGTGCCGCCGACGGCCGCGGACGGATGGAGTGCCGCAGCAAGCTGTAATGAAGACACGGTTTCGGCGTCGTGCACGACACCGGCCACGTCGGTTGCCAAGTGCATGACGTTGGGCAGGTGGAGAACGAACGGGGCCTCGGGCACCATCATCGACGAGCAGTGCGGCTCGAGGGCGTCGGCGACCGAGCGCACGGCGTACTCGTGTTCTTCCAAGTCCTTCGAGGAGCGGGCCAGGGCTGCGGCCGACGCAAGATCGCGATGGTCGTTGCCCGTGCGCCGAATGGTGCCGGCCAGCACTCGGGAGGTCACCAGGCCGCGCTCGCGTCGGACCAACATCTCGGGTGTCGCACCCACCAAGCCGTCCACATGGAATGTCCAGCACGTCGGGTAGTCCTCGGCGAGCCGGCGCAGCGGCCACCGCACGTCGAACGGCGCGTCGGCGGTTGCGGTGAGGTCTCGGGCCAGCACCACCTTCTCGAGTTCGCCGCCGGCGATCCGGCGCACCGCGTCCGCGACGGCCGACATCCACGCCTCACCGTTGAGTGCGCCGTCGGCAAAGGCGATGTTCTCCGGCGCGGCCGGCACCTCCGCCAGACCTATGATCGGCCCCATGGTCGGTACCGGAATGGTGCTGCCGGACAACGCCGCGGTCGTGGTCACCCAGGCGGCATCGCCGCGTCGCCCAACCACGACCTCGGGCACGCTGAGTACCGAGTGCCCCGGTTGATCGGCGAAACCGAAAGCGCCGAAAGCGATCGGGCCGGTGCCGGGTTCGTTGACTTCGTCTCGAACCACCGCGTGAGCCACGGTCTCCGACCACCACTTATCCGCGTCGGCGAATCGTGTCGGTCCGCTCGTGCGAATGCGAGCCGCCACTCCCCAACCAATCAGCCCCGTTCCACCTCGCAGCCAGCAGACCGGGTCGGTTGCCGGAAGCAACGCCAGCAGGGAGCCAAGCTGACTGACAGGTAGAGCGCGGGTCCGGACGACCAAAGCCGACGCCTCGAAGTCGGGGATCTGGTGCTCCGGCGAGCCGAAGGCGCCGACGGACGCGCCCGGGGTGGTGCTCATAGGGACCGACAGTACCGGTGGGTCAACGGAGCACGGCGATCAATGGCACGGTGAGAAACCTCACGCCAGGCGCTGGTTTGTGGAAACTCTCCTCAAATGGTCTGCGCCAGTACACGCCGGTGGGTGGCGGGCGACGGCACCGTAGGCTCTGCTTCGTGGCCCGGGCAGACTTAGACAAGCAACCCACCGACGTGCGCCGCATGTTCGACGCGGTGGCCCAGCGTTACGACCTCACCAATGATGTGCTCTCGATGGGTCAGGATCGGCGCTGGCGCACCCAGGTGGTGCGGGCCGTCGACGCGCTCCCAAGTGAGTCGGTGCTGGATCTGGCTGCCGGGACGGGTACGTCGAGTCAGCCGTTCGCTGACGGTGGGGCGTTCGTGGTGCCTTGTGATTTTTCGCTCGGCATGATGTCCGTCGGCAAGCAGGCTCGGCGGAACTTGCCGTTCACCGCCGGCGACGGCACCCAGTTGCCGTTCGCCGATCACACCTTCGACGCGGTCACCATCTCGTTCGGGCTGCGCAACGTCGTGGACCCGCTAGCCGGGCTCCGGGAGATGCGCCGGGTCACCAAACCAGGTGGCCGGCTGGTGGTGTGTGAGTTCAGTCATCCGACCAATGGCCTGTTCCGCACGGTGTATCTCGAATATCTGATGAAGGCGTTGCCGGCGATTTCGCGAGGTGTGTCGTCCTCGCCGGAGGCCTATGTTTACCTCGCCGAGTCGATTCGCGCCTGGCCTGACCAGCGTGGGCTAGCCGGCTTGATCGGCGAGGCCGGTTGGTCCCGGCCGCAGTGGCGCAACCTCTCCGGTGGCATCGTCGCGCTTCATCGCGCGACGGCCTGACCGCGATACCCCGGCCCGGCCCGGGCCCGGCCCCCGGCCAGGCGTCGAGGCTGGTGCGCCGACGCGCCAGAAAGTCCCAGCGAGGCGTCACGAAATCCCGCCGACACGTCACGAAATCCCGCCGACACGTCACGAAATCCCGCCGACACGTCACGAAATCCCGCCGACACGTCACGAAGCGCGTGGTTTTCCACAGGTTGAATTCT
>JBOFLH010000579.1:0-11361 GCA_051657765.1 Nocardioides sp.
GTGATTCTCGCCTATGCCTGGCGCACGCCGCGGTTCCAGGACGCGCGCCATTGGGCCGCCCCCAGATGGCTGCAACGGGTAGTCGACGGACCTGCCTGGCGAACGGGTTGCCGGGGCTTCGGCCTGGCTGTCTTCGGCTACGCCCTGATGGCGGCCGTGTTCGGGAAGGACACCCTCAACAACCCGTTCATCTACCTGTTCTACGTGTTCTTGTGGATTGCCCCGGTGCCGCTGTCCTTGCTGTTCGGAGACTTCTGGCGGGCCGTCAGCCCGGTCCGCACCATCCATCTGGCGGTCGCGCGACTCACCGGCGGCGACCCGGCACTCGGGGTGCTTACCTATCCCGCGCGGCTGGGCTGCTGGCCCGCGGCCGCCGGCCTGTTCGCATTTGTGTGGCTGGAACTGGTCTACCCGGCCAACAACGAACTCGGACCGGTGCGACTATGGTTCGCCGCCTACGTGGCCGTCATGCTGGTCGGCGGAGCGCTGTGGGGGGACACCTTCTTCACCCGCGCCGACCCGTTCGAGGTCTACTCGTCCTTGATCGCGAAGCTCTCTCCGTGGGGTCGCGACCACGGCGCGCTGGTGCTACGTAGCCCGTTGGCCAACCTGCACACACTCGTCGCACCGCCGGGTCTGGTCGCCGTGGTCGGCGTGCTACTCGGGAGCACCGCCTTCGACTCATTCAGCAGCACCAACGCGTGGGCAACATTCCAGAACACACAGTCCTCGACCTGGCTCGCCAGCGGCATGCTGGTGATCTTCTGCGCCGGCGTCACCGGTCTCATCGCCGCGGGCGCCGTACTCGCTGACGGCCGGCTGACTGGACCCAAACCGACTGGACCCAAGCCGACTGGGCCCAAACCGACTGGGCCCAAACTGCGGCGGCGCGAGCTGCCCGGGACGTTCGCCCATTCGATTGTGCCGATTGTCGTGGGCTATGTCGTCGCCCACTACTTCACCTTCCTGGTACACGTCGGTCAATACACCATCAGCATCATGAGTGACCCGTTCGAGACCGGTGCCAACTGGTTCGGCACGGCCGACTGGTCGGTCAACTACTGGTTGAACTTCCACCCGACGCTGGTCGCGAACATCAAGGTGCTTGGGGTGGTTCTCGGTCACCTGGTAGCCGTCGTTTCCGCGCACGATCGCGCAGTTTCCGTGCTCCCGGAGGATCAGCAGATTCGCGGCCAGTTGCCGCTGCTCGTGGTCATGGTCTTCTTCACCGCAGGCGGGCTGTTCTTGCTGTTCTCCTCCTGAACAAGCTGCTCGGTGGCGCGGTCGGGCGATCAGGAAAGAGCGCGTCAACGAGAATCGCGAGAGCACGGGTCAGCGCGCCGTCGGTGAACGTCCCGCCGGCCATCAGCGCCTGATCGACGCAGGTGCGATCCTCGGGAAGGAAATACACGCCGCGTACCGAGACGAATCCTTCGACCATGCCGGAGATCTCTCGCTCCGACCACCCGAGGGTTGATCGCATTCGATTGACAACCACTCGAACCGGCTGGCCGCCGGTGAACTCACGCAGTTCGGTAAGCGCCCGAACCAATCGAGCCAAGCCCACAGGATCGGCGCTGCCCACCACACATATCTCGTCGGCGCAGCTAAGCGCGGCGCGGGTCATCGAGTTGCGGCCGGGCCGGGCACCGACATCGAGCAGGCCTTCCTCGTCCAGGCCGAACCCGGTATCAACAACGACATCGGCGGATCTTCGGCCGAGCTCACAGATGTGCTCGATCGAACCGGGCCGAACCTCCGGCCAGCGATCGGGGCGAGGTAGCCCGGTGACCACGGTGAGGTTCTCCTCGAACCGGCGCTGGACGGTCCCGAAACGCTCGGCCAGTTCGCCGTTCGCGGTCAGGCGGGCAGCGGCCAGCACACCGGACACCTCGTCGAGAATCCCCAGCTGCTGCGCGACAGATCCGCCCCATGGGTCCGCATCCAGCAGCATTGTTCGCTGGTGTCGTCGGGCCAACTCAGCGGCTACTCCCACGGCCACCGTGGTGCGTCCGGGAGCGCCGTGCGCACCCCAGCAGACAATGACGCGACCAGGGGTGGTGGACTGATCGGCCTCGTTGGTCGGCGAGGCCGATGCGGTGGTCGCTGACGCCGGCACGGCGGCGACCGCCGTGGTTTCGGCATCGGCTGTCACCAAGCCTGCGAGTTGGTCGACGTCGGCGGCGAGAATGTGACCAGAGACGCCGATGCGCCGCGCGGAGGCTTCGTCGTCGCGGCCGACGGGCGCGGAATCCACTCCGATGGCGCGCACCCGATGGCGCCGTAGGTGATCAACGGCGTCCGCGTCCAGCCCCGGAGACTCCAATGCGACCACCGCAACGTCGGCCTGCCCGGTGGTTGCCGCACCCATCAGGTCGCTCACGTCCACACATCGTTTGAGCAGCACCAACTCCGGTGCTCGGCTGATCGCCTTGAGAGCCGCGGCTTCCCACTGCGCTCCGCTGGCCAGCACCAATACACACCACATCGCGACTAGCCCTGCCGGGTGACGACGATGTCGCCGGTTGCGGCCGCGGTCACGGCGCTGGCTACCAGTTCGGTCTGCTCAGCCGACACGCCGAGCACCAGTTGTCGCGTGCCGCCCGCACCGAAAGCCTCGGTCGTCTGCGGAGCCTCGACCACGACGACGTCATCGAGCGTGAGCACCGCCCCGGGTAGGCCGGACTTCGATGCCCCGGACTTCGACGACTTGGCCTTCGATGACTTGGGCTTCTCGACCGCTTCAGCAACCTCGCCCGCTACCCAGATGTCGACGATCGAACCGGCGCCGACCGAGGGCGGCACCCGCCCGGCGTCAACGGTGATGGGTAGCTCGATGACCCCGGTCTCGACATCGGTGCCCAGCGCCGACCGCGGCAACAACTCGCCGGCACCCACCGCTCGGGTGATGCGCGCACCATCAGGCGCGTCCTGACTTGCGAGGAAGTATCGCGATCGGTCGGCGTCGTTGACGAACCGGACTCGCTGTGGCGTGAGGTTGTCGGGGGTGATCGGGTCACCAGGTGCCACGCTACTCTCCACTGCCCAGACCGCCGTGGTGTCATCGGCAGCCGCCAGCACCTTGGCTCCGCCGACTACCGATCCGGCAATCATCGCGACACCCAGCCACAAGCGCGGGTCGCGCCACCCGTCGGCTAGGGCACGTTGGGCCGGTGCAACGCCGTCGTTGATACCAGTGTCGCGGCGGTCCGGACTCACTCGTTGCTGTGGCAAATGCGCTGTCGCCCCCAGAGATTTCACAGGAGACATCATGCAGGGAGATTCGGGGCCGGTCATCTGGTTGTCCACAGGGAAGAGATAGCGGACTGTGCGTGAACCCAGAATGATGCCAGAGTTGACCCATGGCCGGAGCTCCTCGATTCCTAACCTTGGCTGAGGTTGCCGAAATCCTGAACACGTCGGTGCCACAGGTCTACGCGCTGGTCCGCCGAGGCGAACTCGCCGGCGTCAAGATAGGCGGGCGCGGGCAATGGCGAGTCGAGACCACTCGTCTCGAGGCATACATCGCTCAGCTTTACGTCGAGACGGAGAAGTACGTCGCCGACCACCCGTTCGCCGAGTCCGACGCCGACGACGTCCCGCTTGATGTCGACTAGAAAGTCGCTCAACATCAGCGGGCACCAGGTGGCTACCCGACTTCAGAATCCAAGGTGAGGGTGACGGTGCGTTCTCCGCCGTCGCGTTGCACCACCATAGCCACGGTTTCGCCCGGCTGATGAGTTCGAATGGCGACGATCAGTTCGATACCGTCAAGCACACGTTGCCCTTCGATGGACGTGATCAGGTCGCCGGGCTTGATTCCCGCGCGATCGGCGGGCGTGTTCGCGATGACCTCGTCGATCCGCGCGCCGGCAGCCTCCCCGTCGCCACCAGTGCGCACCTTGGCTCCGATCACCGGATAGCGAGCCTCGCCGGTGGCCAGGATTTGCTTGACCGTCGTTCGCACCTGCTCGACCGGGATCGCGAAGCCAACCCCGATGTTGCCTGCCTCACCCCGCGAGGCGCCGGTGGTCGCGATGGCTGAATTCACGCCGACCACTTGTCCGCGAAGGTTGACTAGCGGTCCGCCGGAGTTGCCCGGATTGATAGCTGCGTCGGTCTGCACGGCATTGATGTACGACGACTGGTTGCCGGCGTCGCCGGTGGTCACCGGCCGATTGAGTGCGCTAACGATCCCCGCCGTGACCGTGGAACTCAAGCCCAGCGGCGAACCGATCGCGACCACACCGTCGCCAACATTCAGCGCACGCGAGCGGCCAAGAGCAGCCGGGGTGAGCTTGGCCCGCCTACCGACCTCGAGCACCGCCAGGTCGTACACCGGGCTGCGGCCCACCACTGTGGCGTCGATCGTGTTCCCGGCGCGATCCACGATGCGGATTGCGCCGTCTGAGTCGGTCGCCTGCTCGATGACATGGTTGTTGGTGACAATGTGACCGGCAGAGTCCAGAACAAAGCCCGATCCGGTCGCGCCGTCCCGTTGGCCATCGAAAGTAGCCACGATCTGGACCGTGCTGGGCAGCAACTTGCGTGCGACCGCAGCGATTGATGAGTTATCGGCTGGCAGAGGCTCCACGAGAGCCGCCGACTCATCAACGACGTTGCCGGTTGTTAACCTCTGGGTGCCGCCAAGCTCCGCGGCGTTGTCGTCGCGCTGCACGACATATCCGCCGATGCCACCGCCAACCATGCCGCCAAGCAGGCCACATGCCAGGGCTACCACGCCAACTGTTAGCCGCGGCGACCGGCGACCCAACGGATCGGCCGGCCGTTGGTCCGCGGAACGCTCGAGCGCTGCCGGCTGAATCGGCGGCTGCGACGGGGCTGGTTCCGGCCGCTCGGCCCACAACGGCACCGGCGGCTCGGACCACGACGTCGTCGAGCTCGGCGTCTCCCACTGACTGGGCGCCTCGCTAGCGGAATCGGCGTAGGCAGCGTCGCCGTCGTCGGTGGCCCGATTGCCGGGATCCAGGTAGCCCGAGCGTTGAGAGCCCGTGTCTTGAGAGCCCGAGTCTTGATAGAGAGCGCGGTGGCCGGCGTCCGGATGCCCGGTGTCGTGATACCCGCGATCTGGATAACTAGGTTCGTAGTCGCCGGGCCGATATCGAGCGACATCGACCGGCTGACCGCGCAACGCAGCCAGCGGCTGGGTCACCTCGGCTGAGGGGTCGGCCGAACCCGGCCCCGCCTTGAAGACGTCAGCGTCCAGGAGGATTCGCTCCTGGGTATCTCCGATGTCCTCACTCATCAATGCGCCGAACGTGACCGACCATGAACCTATTTGACCGCATAAGTGGCCTGCCGCGCCAAATGATGACCACGCTGGACCCGTTGCGCACCCGCGGGGGTCGATATCGGATCGGTGACGTCTGCTCCGAGTCGCTCGGCGTCGGTCCGCGCGGTGCCCACCCCGGGCCACACCGATCGTGGTCGAGCCGACGAGCGTAGCTGCGGTGCGGTGGTCGCGGTGAGATCGCTGACCGGCAGCCGACGCTCCCCGACCGAAGTCTGGCCCAGCGGAGCCGTGAGGACGAAGGCGCCCAATATCGCCACGCCAAGAGCGCTGGTTCCCACCAATGCCGCCATCATGCGTTGCTGCGCTCGGCTCGCTGACGCCGGAGACACCGACGCACATGATGGAGCCATCGTCGAGATGTTGCCGAGCAACGACCCCTTGAGATACGACGGCGCCCCGTCGCGATCTCGGGAGAGTCCCGCCAGCTGGGTCTTGATCCGACCCTCGATCTCGACGAGATCTCGGCACGGATGACACACATGCACGTGCTGCCAGGCCCGCTCGGTCTCGCTTGGACTCAGTTGCCCGTCCAGCAGTGCGCTCACTCGGCGACCGAGGTGAACGATCATGCGGATTCCCCATCGGGTATCGGCCCGGCGTACCGGGTGCGACCCGCAAGCGGGGCGCGGTGAGCAAGAGCCTGACGCAACATCGCGCGGCCACGGTGAATGCGTGAGCGAACCGTGCCGAGCTTCGCGCCAAGAATATCGGCAATCTCGTCGTAACTCAGGCCTTCCACGTCACACAACACGACGGCCGCACGAAAGTCGGGAGGCAGCGCGGCCAGCGCTCCTTCGACATCGTCATCAAAGTGCCGTTCGATCACGGCGGCGCCTGGCTCCGCGTCGGCGCCCACGATAAACGCGGCCCGCGTATCGGTCAGCGCGTCGAACCGGATCCGCTGCTTGCGCCGAGCCTGGTCGAGGAACAGGTTGGTGGTGATGCGGTGCAGCCAGCCCGCAAAGGTGCCGGGAGTGTAGGTGTCGAGCGAGCGGAACACTCGCACGAACACCTCCTGGGTGAGATCCTCGGCATCCGGTCGGTTGCCGGTTAAGCGATAGGCCAGTCGATAGACCCGATCCGAGTGCCGTTCGACGATCTCATGCCAGGTAGGCACAAGGTCCCGGGCCTGGTCGGAGTCCGGCGCAGGCCGGGCCGCCGGGACTAGCGGCGCAACCTCACTGATGGGGATCACCGTGGCCTCCTGGTGCCCCCAAGCTCTGGGAGCGATGGTGTTTCGTCGACAGCGTGCGTTGGACCTCAGCTTAGGAACACTGCCTGAGAAGACCCTGTGAGCAACGAAGGTACCGCCCCGCGCATACTCATCAAGGACAACGACCCGAATCCACCAGATGTTCCCACCCGCGGCCTCTTGCCCGCCGAGTCGCACCGCGAAAACGCGATACCCTCGGCGAATGGTTAACCCGACGCCGATCACGCCGCAGAGTTGGACATATGCCGAGTCGTTCGTGGCGGAGGACAACGCCCTCCTTGCCGCTCGGGCCCGGTCCGAGGAAGTCGGTGTCTCACCGATCAGCTCCGGCGGTGGCGCCGCGCTCCGCTTCATCGCCGCGGCTATCGAGGCGCGCGCGGTCGTGGAGATCGGCACCGGCACCGGCGTGTCCGGCCTGTGGTTGCTGCGAGGCATGCGCAGTGACGGCGTGTTGACCACCGTGGACATCGAAGCAGAGCATCAGCGGCTGGCTAGAGCATCGTTCGCCGAGGCCGGCATCGCACCCCAACGAGTGCGGGCCATTGCCGGCAGTGCCCTAGACGTGTTGCCCCGTCTCACCGACGGTCACTACGACCTGATCTTCTGCGACGGCGACAAGGTGGAGTACCCGGCCTACCTCAACGAGGCGCTCCGGCTTCTTCGGCCGGGCGGAATCATCGCCTTCGACAACGCGCTCTGGCACGACCGAGTTGCCGACTCCTCGCGTCGCGATCCGGAAACCACCGCGATTCGGACAATTGGCAAGACCATCGCCGCTCACGACGACTTGGTGCCCGCACTGCTCGCCGCAGGTGACGGACTACTGGTCGCCAAGAAGGAGTGGGCGCCGGATCGCTAGCCGAACTGGACGGCTAGCATCGCGCATTGGCAAGAAAGCCACCCGCGCCCTCGGCGACGGCCACGACCTGACACTCCTCGATGAGGATCGGCGCGCTGCCGACGATCCTGGACCCAGGCGCTTGCGCGGCGGTCGCAGCGAATGTTCTCTGGAACTCCTCGCGGCGAGCATGGGAATCGAAGACATAGCAGCCCTCGAACCACTCACCCGGGCGGGCTCGCGACGTCTTGTAGGAAAGCCCAGGTAGGCCGGTGAACCGGGCATGTGAGGTCTCCTCGACATAGGCGACCAAGGCGGCCAGTGTGTGCTTCGGGCAGTCGGCCAAGGACCAGCGGACCGTCAAGCCGGTCATCGGCGCTGATGAACTCGTCATGCGATTCCGGCCAACGGTGAGGCTTGACCGAGCCAGGCCAGAAGGGTCCGGGCTCCGAAGCCGGTCGGGCCGGTCGTCCATTCGTGGTGGTCTGATGGGGAGTCTCCGACCGAGGCGATGTCCAGGTGCGCCCAGGGAACCTCGGCGACGAAGTGCTGCAGGAATAGCGCGGCGATTATCGCGCCCGGCCCTCCCGGCGCATTGTTCGCATCGGCGATGGTCGACGACAGCTTGTCCGAATAGTCGGCCACCAACGGCATCCGCCACAGCGGTTCGCCGGCGACGCCGCCGGCACTCTCGATCTGCGCTGCCAAACCATCATGATTGGCGAAGTAGCCGCCGGTGCGCTGGCCCAGCGCGATCTTCATCGCTCCGGTCAAGGTAGCGATGTCGACAATGACGGTGGGAGCCAGTTCGGCGACTGCGTAGGCCAACACGTCGGCCAACACCAGCCGGCCTTCGGCGTCGGTGTTTGCTACCTCCGTCGTCCGTCCGCCGTACTGTCGTAATACGTCGCCGGGGCGAAGTGCCCGGCCGCTCACCGCGTTCTCAGCCGCGGCCACCAGCCCGGTCACCGCTACCTGGCAATCCACCGCGGCAAGGGCAGCCATGGTGGCCATCACCACGCCGCCGCCCGTCATGTCTCGCTTCATGGTTCGCATGCCCTCGGCTCGCTTGAGCGAGAGACCCCCCGTGTCGAAAGTGATGCCCTTGCCGACCAGAACTACCCGGGCAGCGGGTCGCGTCTGGGTTTCCGGTGTGTAATCGAGCCGGATCAGGCGCGGCGGGGACGAGGACGCCTGGCCGACCCCGACCAAGCCACCGAAGCCACGTTCGGCGAGCTCATGCTCGTCCCAGACTTGTATCGCGAGCCCATTGGAGGCGGCCATGTCACGAGCCTGTTCAGCCAACCACTCGGGACTCTTGAGGTTGGACGGCACGGTCGCGAGCAGGCGCGCCCGCCAACCGGCCAGGCTGACTGCCTGCGCGCGGGCTAGATCGCCGGCCCGGTCATCCGCGTCGGGAAAACCCGCGAGCACCACCTGGCCGACCGGCTGGCCAATCGGGCCCTGGCGCCAGTGAAAACCAAATGAGCCCAACGTCATGCCGACCACGAACGCCGCAAACCCGGCGTCGTCGGCGATAGCTGGGACGCTCGTCGCGAGCTGCCCACGACCGGTTGTCGCCCGAGCCAGCGCGGCGCCGGCCCGGCGGAAGTCGGCCGCGGTCTGGTCACCGACCCCGACCAGCAGCACCAGGACATCAGCGGACTCTCGGGTCCGGACCGGTAGCCGACCCACCTGACCGGTCCGGCCGTCGACCTGTAGCACCCCAAGAGCAGCCAGCAGATCGACGCCTGTCGAGCGTGCCAGCTCGTCGGTACCCGGACCTGCCACGGTGGCGCGGCCGTCGCCACCGGGAATGACTGGCAGCGCGATACATTGAACGCCGCCGATTGCGCTCGGAGGCTCCACGCTCAACGAGAAGACCGGGGGGGAAACCTGGTCGGGCAAGAGGAGCGCAGCCGAACGGCGCTCCGGGGCGGCGACGAGAGACGGCCGCGAAGTAGTTTCCTTGGAGGTGGCCACCCAAGCTAGCCCAGAACGCCGTCGAGAGCATTCTCCAGCGCGGCGGCTTCCTCGGCGTTGAGTTCGACAACCAATCGACCCCCGCCCTCCAATGGCACGCGCATCACAATGCCGCGCCCTTCCTTGGTGACCTCCAGCGGACCATCGCCCGTCCGCGGTTTCATGGCCGCCATGCGCGCACCTCTCTCTTGATATCCCTGCGCCCGCCAACAGCGATTCCCATCGCGGCGATGCGCCGTGCCATCGGCCATTATCCCCCATCGGCGGGCAACACGTCTGCATCGGGGGGTTGTTCGCAGTCGAGATGGTCTCGCCGCCGTCTCACGGCATACGCGAGACTCGATGCCATGACGAACGCACCGGTACTGCTGGAGGTCACCGACGGCGTGGCCACTATCACGCTGAATCGACCGAAAGCCCTCAACAGCCTAGACCTCACCACCAAGGAACTGCTACGCGACACCGTCACCCAAGTGGCCGAGGACCCATCGGTGCGGTGCGTCCTGCTGACCGGCTCGGGCCGCGCCTTCTGTGTCGGCCAGGATCTCAAGGAACACGCTGGCCTGCTAGCCCACGCCGCCAAGATCGGGTTGCCGCGGCCTGACCAGGAGCAGGACGGCGCCAGTGATGTGATGGGCACCGTCACCGAGCACTACAACCCGACCGTGGCCGCCCTGGCTGGCATGGCGAAGCCGGTGATCGCAGCGGTCAACGGAATCGCGGCCGGCGCCGGGGCCAGCCTTGCTTTAGCCTGCGACCTGCGCGTCCTGGCCGACTCCGGTGGTTTCAACCTGGCTTTCAGCCGAGTCGCGCTGTCATGCGATACCGGCGCGAGCTGGACACTGCCACGCCTAGTCGGCTACGCCAAGGCACTCGAGCTGCTGTATCTCCCACGAACTATCGACTCGCAAGAATCGCTCGCCCTTGGTCTAGCGAATCAGGTGGTGCCCGCCACCAAACTGGCTGATGTCGCGACGACGCTGGCGCGCCGGTTGGCTGACGGACCAACGCTTGCCCTCGGCGCGATCCGACACTCCGTCAGGTACGCCGCCGATCACACCTTCACCGAATCGCTGGACTTCGAGAACGCGATGATGACGGCCACCGCCGGCACCGACGAACACGCCGAAGCGGTGTCCGCCTTCCTGGAGAAGCGGCCCCCGAGTTATCGCGGTGCGATCAGCTAGCGGCGTCCGCCGAGCACGCGAAGCACCGCTCGTGGCGCCCGTACCCGCATCCGGTGGCGACTGGGCGACACGCCGTACTCGACAGTGAGCGCCGCACCCTTGAACCTGGCGTTGTACCAACTGGTCATCGTCCCATGGCACACCCCGCCACACGTCAAGGACGTGCGCGGTAGCTTGAGGGCCCGGGCCAGTCGCCGGGCAAAGCGGGGACGCTTGGTGTCGACATCAACACCTTTCAATGGTTGATGGAAGCTGACGATGCGGCGCGGCTTGATCTCGGTGAGAAAGTCCATCATGGCGCGGGTTTCCGGTTCCGAGGAAGGGCTGGGTCCTGACTCGTAGTTCCCGTCGAGATCTGCCCAGCGATAGGGAAAATTGCGGTTGAGATCCACCCCGCGGCCGTTCTTGCGGGTGTTGTTCGCATAGCCGTCCGGGTTATAGACGGGAATCACCCACAAATCGATGCCACTGATTGGCTTGCCGTTGCGCAACGCGGCCGCGATCTGGCGGGTCCGCCGCTCATCGCCGTGCATGGTCGACATCACCAGATAGGTCCGCTTGCCCGGCTCGCCCAGCCGCCAGGCCTTGATGGGCCGACCCTCGGTCGAGTATCCCAGGATGCGGCGTTCGACCACCGCTGGACGTTTCGCGGTAAGACCGACCGGCACGCCCGAGCGCACCGACTCGACCCTGGCGGACTTGCCGATCACCGACGAAGCAGCTGGCCCACCCGAGGCGATCAGGGTCGTTGCCAATACCGCCGAGATGATCATGGTCAGGTCTTTTCTCGTCAACTCACACCGCCGCTGTCGTATACGCCCAAGTG